>JAAZFX010000066.1 GCA_012511555.1 Alcaligenaceae bacterium
CTTTGCGAGAAGTCTTTTTAGGCGCAACCTATCCTGCACGCAACTTTGATCAAAATGTAGCCGATCTACGCGCACAAGTCGCAGCCAATGAAAAAGGCGTACAAGAGCTACGCCGCATGGTTAATAACTTCGGCCTTGATGTGGTGCAAGCTTATATGCAACACGTACAAAACAACGCCGAGGAGTCTGTTCGCCGGGCTATTGATGCGCTACAAGATGGCGAGTTTTGCTATGAAATGGACAATGGTGCCAAAATCCAAGTCACGGTCCGTGTTAATAAAGATACACGTAGTGCCACGGTAGATTTCACAGGCACCTCTGCGCAATTAGAAAGTAATTTCAATGCGCCTAAGGCAGTATGTATGGCGGCAGTGCTTTATGTATTTCGCACCTTAGTTAATGATGAAATCCCAATGAATCAGGGTTGCTTAAAGCCAATTGAGGTCATTATTCCTGAAGGCAGTATGCTTAACCCGCACTACCCTGCTGCTACGGTCGCTGGCAACGTTGAAACATCACAATGCATTACCGATGCGCTCTATGGCGCACTAGGCGTAAACGCAGCTGCCCAAGGGACGATGAATAATTTTACCTTCGGTGATGAGCAGTACCAATACTATGAGACCATTGCCGGTGGTAGCGGTGCAGGTAAAATCACTCACCCTGATGGTCGTGTGGAGCTGTTTGCGGGTACCGATGTGGTGCAAACCCATATGACCAATTCTCGCCTAACCGACCCCGAGGTGCTAGAGTTCAGATATCCAGTGGTCTTGGAGGAATTCTCCATCCGCCAGGGCAGTGGCGGCATCGGCAAGGTCAATGGCGGTAACGGCGGCACCCGTCGCATCCGTTTCTTACAAGCCATGACCGCCTCCATCCTCTCCAACCGTCGTCGCATTGCCCCCTTCGGTCTAGCTGGTGGAGGGGCTGCCGAGGTAGGAGCTAACTACATAGAACGTGCTGATGGTCGTATTGAGACACTGGATTCTAGCACCTCAGCAGCGATGCAGCGAGGAGATGTATTTGTGATCAAAACCCCAGGTGGTGGGGCCTACGGTGAGGCAGACTAAGCACCGCAACGACATTCGGAGCGATTTTAGTCAGCAAGCATGAACCTAAGCCTTAACCACCTCAATAACAACCCAAGGAGACAAGCAATGAAATTAACGCGATTATCATTAGCCATTGCGGCCAGTAGTGCGATTTTTACAGTGAGCACCGCCTATGCAGAAAACTGGCGCATGGCCACCCCCTATCCTGAACAAAACTTCCACACCCAAAACATCAAGCAATTTGCTGCCGATATTAAAGAAGCGACTCAGGGTAAATTAAATATTACCGTGCACCCCGGTGGCTCCTTAATTAAACCCATGGAAATTAAAAATGCGACTCGCTCACGTCAGATCGAAATGGGTGAATTTATTCTTTCTGGTATGGCCAATGAGCATCCGCTGTTTGCGCTTGACTCTGTACCCTTTCTAGCGACCTCGCATGACGCTTCTTGGAAGCTTTACCAACTATCCAAGCCGGCCTTGGAAGAGCTACTGGACAAGCAAAATCTGAAGCTCTTGTATTCAGTTGCCTGGCCACCTCAGGGCATGTATACCACCACCCCAGTGAGTAAGCTGGAGGATTTAAGCGGTATGCGTATGCGTGCTTATAGCCCACAGACCGAGCGCCTCGCTCAGTTATCTGGGGCCGTGCCGACTCAAATTGAAGCCACCGATGTGGCACAAGCCTTTAGTACCGGTCGCGTCAATGCCATGATCACCTCTTCCTCTACCGGTGTTAACTCTGCTGCATGGGACTTTTTAAAGTACTACTATGATGTGCAAGCTTTTTTACCTAAAAATGCCGTGGTGGTGAACAAGCGCAGTTGGTCGTCTTTGGATGAAGACACGCAAAAAGCGGTACTCGCAGCGGCTGCCAAAGCCGAGAAACGCGGCTGGGAGCTCTCCAAAGAGGATATGGTGAAACAAAACCAAACGCTCATTGATAATGGTATTGAGCTCAGTCCAGGCAGTGAGGAGCTACGCCAAGCCCTACTGAAAATCGGCACACAAATGGCTGCCGAGTGGAGTAAGGAAGCAGGCGCTGAAGGCGAAGCCATTTTGAATGAGTTTAATCAATAACCCTAAGGTGTATGATGCGCAAAAGTCTCGATTTACTTTATAAACTCAGTGGGGCCGGCGCTGCATTATCTTTAATAGTGATTGTGCTGATTTTATTTGGCCAAGTCACTTTCAATATCATTGATTATGTAGCCCATGCCTTGTTCAACCAACGCTTTGGGCTACTGATCCCCTCTTATGCACAGTTTTCCGGCTATGCCTTAGGTTTGGCGACCTTTTTATCCCTGGCAATTGCCCTCAGGCACCATGCCCATATTCGTGTGACCTTGTTAGAGCTGCGTTTTAGCAGCAGCGTACGGCGTTGGAGCCATACCCTCGTGGCCTTACTGGGTGTGCTAGTAGCCATTCTAATCAGTTATAGCCTGATTGAGCTCACCATCGACTCTTGGCGTTGGAACAACACAGCAACCGGTCTGGTGCGTACACCGTTATGGATGCCACAGGCAGGCTTAGCCCTAGGTTCAGTGATTTTCAGTATTGCGTGTATTGATACCTTTATTGAGATGTTACGCTATGGTCGTTCAGCGGCCTTAGTCACGCCGGACCCTACCGAAACAGGCGAGGTGCCTGAATGAGCGAGGTCATTTTTTCATTAATTTTAGTCTTTAGCTTAATTGGCGCGCTAGCGTTAGGGGTTTGGGTTTCAGTTGCGCTTTTTTTAACCGGCATCGTCGGTATCCTACTGTTTTCAAACGCCCCCTTAAGTAATGTCCTCGCCACCAATGTCTGGAGTTCTTCTTCCGAGTGGTCGCTGGCGGCTTTACCCCTATTTATCTGGATGGGCGAGATACTGTTTCGTTCACGTATTGCCGGGGATCTCTTTAACGGATTGGCGCCCTGGATGCGCAGATTGCCAGGTGGCTTAAGCCATGTGGGCATTGTCGCCTCCGGTATTTTTGCCGCCGTCAGTGGCTCCTCTGCCGCCACCTGCGCCACCGTCGCCAAAGTGACCCTACCCGAATTAAAACGTCGCGGTTACGATGAAAAACTCACCATTGGCACGATCGCGGGTTCGGGCACCTTGGGACTCTTAATCCCACCCTCAATCATTATGATCGTTTACGGCGTGGCCGCCGATGTGTCCATCACCCGTTTATTTGTAGCGGGCATTATCCCCGGTCTATTGATGATCGCCCTGTTTATGAGTTTTGTCGCGATTTGGTCCATCCTAAATCCAAGCAAAGTCCCTCAAAAAGATCCGGCCATTTCTTTTATCCAAAAAATCAAAGCCAGCGGCAGTCTGATTCCTGTCACCTTACTGATTATCGGCATCATGGGCTCCATTTATCTAGGCATTGCCAGCCCTACCGACTCCGCCGCCGTTGGGGTTGTGCTGTCATTAATTTTGGTTTGGCTGTATGGTGATTTAAATTGGCAAAGCTTTAAAGCCGGGCTATTTTCGGCCATGCTGACCTCCTCCATGATTGCCTTTATTCTTGCAGGTGCGGCTTTTCTAACCGTGGCCATGGGCTACTCGAATATCCCCATGTTGTTGGCGCAATGGATTACTGAGTTAGGACTCAATCACTACGCTCTAATCGCCGTACTGGCACTGTTCTTTGTGGTCATGGGCTGCTTTCTCGACGGTATTTCTATTGTCGTATTAACCACCTCGATTCTGCTACCCAGCATTCAAGCTGCCGGTATTGACCCCCTTTGGTTTGGTTTATTTCTGGTGTTAGTCGTTGAAATGGCACAGATTACACCGCCAGTCGGCTTAAATCTTTTTGTACTACAAGGCATGACTGGTAAGCATATTTGGTATTTGTCCCTTGCCACCTTACCTTTTTTTCTGATGCTATTGTTGGGTGTGATTCTAATCAC
>JAAZFX010000067.1 GCA_012511555.1 Alcaligenaceae bacterium
ACCTTTAGTGAGTTTTCACAGTTATAAAAAAGGGGTTCTGATAATTTCTCACCAGAACCCCAATTTATTTAAGCTTCAAAAAGCCGCAACCTAAATTAACTTAATTTTTGCTTCAAAATCTCGTTAACCTGAGCCGGGTTAGCTTTGCCTTTGGCTTCGCGCATTACCTTGCCGACTAATGAGTTAAAGGCTTTGTCTTTGCCGGAGCGGAACTCTTCAACGATGTCGGCATTAGCAGCCATCACTGTCTCCACTAAGCTTTCAATTGCACCGGTGTCGCTGATTTGCTTGAGACCTTTTGCTTCAATGATTTTATCTACATACGCATCGTTTTCACCTGCCCACAGGGCTTGGAATACATCACGTGCCGCTTTGTGAGAAATCGTGCCGTCGCTAATTCGCTCAACTAATTTCGCTAAACCGGCAGGAGTAACTGGAATCTCAGCCATTTCTAAACTGGAGCTGTTGAGGGTAGCGTTAACATCACCCATAATCCAGTTAGCGATGGTTTTAGCATTTTCTGGTTTAGAGAGTGCTAAGACCGCTTCAAAGTAATCCGCCGTTTCACGGTTAACTGTCATTTGCTCAGCATCATAAGCAGACAGACCTAACTCTGACTGGTAGCGTGCGCGGCAAGCTGCCGGTAACTCAGGCATGGACTGGCGAACTTCCTCAATCCACTCTTTGCTGACTATTAAAGGCGGCAAATCAGGGCAAGGGAAGTAGCGATAGTCTTGAGCGTCTTCCTTGCTGCGCATACTACGAGTTTCATCGTTTACATCATCGTAAAGACGAGTTTCTTGAACAATGGTACCGCCGTTTTCTAACTCCTCGATTTGGCGATCAACTTCATATAGAATCGCGCGCTCCAGGAAGCGGAAGGAGTTAACGTTTTTAATCTCAGTCCGTGTACCTAATTCCTTTTGGCCCACAGGACGAATGGAAACGTTAGCATCACAACGGAAGTTACCTTCTTGCATGTTACCGTCACATACGCCAAGCCAAACGACCAAGCTGTGTAAGGCACGCGCATAAGCCACGGCTTCAGCGGCAGAGCGTAATTCAGGCTCAGTAACAATTTCAAGTAAGGGGGTGCCCCCACGATTTAAGTCAATGCCGGTTGCCGGACCGCCATCCTCAAAATGGTAGTTGTCGTGCAAGGACTTACCGGCATCTTCTTCAAGGTGAGCACGGGTTAAATTAATGGTTTTTAATTCATCACCTACCATAAAGCTGACTTGGCCACCGCTGACAATCGGGTGTTCAAGTTGTGAGGTTTGGTAGTTTTTCGGTAAATCAGGGTAGAAATAATGCTTACGTTCGAATTGAGAAAACTCGGCAACGTGGGCATTAATTGCTAAACCAAATTGAATGGCCTTGTGAACCGCCTCACGGTTCATTACCGGTAAAGTACCTGGTAAGGCTAAGTCAGTAGCACATGTGTGTGTGTTTGGTTCTGCACCGACAGCGGTACTGCTGCCGGAAAAGATTTTAGAAGCGGTCGAGAGCTGTGCGTGCGTTTCTAGACCGATAACAATTTCCCATTTCATTTTTATAGTTCCGTCGGTTTGCGTGTGTGCCAGTCTGTGCTTTGTTGGAAACGATCAGCGATCGCTAACAATTGACCTTCATTAAAATAATTGCCGATTAGCTGCAAGCCAATTGGTAAAGGCTTAGCATCGTCACTGAAGCCGCAAGGCAAGGACATGGCAGGTAGACCTGCCAAGTTCACACTTAGCGTGAAAATATCATTGAGCCACTCGGCTTTAAGATCCTTATTATCACCAAGGGTGCGAGCCGTAGTAGGGCTAACCGGGCCAACAATCACATCGCATTGCTCAGCAAAAGCACGCTTAAAGTCTTCAGCGATTAAGCGACGCACACGTTGCGCTTTAACATAGAGGGCATCATAGTAGCCCTCAGTCAGGGCATAAGTACCTATAAAGATACGACGACGAACCTCGTCACCAAAGGCTTCAGCACGGGAATTGGCAATTAGCTGCCCGATATTTTCTACTTTTTTGTCTGTACGATGACCGAAGCGTACACCGTCAAAACGTGACAGGTTGGAAGAAGCTTCAGCCGGTGCCAAAATATAATAGGTCGGAATGCAGTCCGCTGTGTGTGGTAAGCTGATTTCTACAATGGTTGCACCAAGCGCTTCGAGTTGCTTGATAGCTGTTTCAACTGCAGCAGCAACATCAGGGCTTACTTCATCACTACGGTATTCAACAGGGACTCCCACGCGTAAACCAGTTAAAGGCTTCGCGCCAACAGCCTCAAACTCCGCACGTTTAGCATCATATTGCGCTTTAACACGGCCGCTGGTGTTTGGTGCGCCAAAACAATGAGTCGCGCTATTAGAGTCACGCTCATCGAAATGGCTGATTAGGTCTAGACCTGATACTAAGTCATCAGCGTTGCGAGCAATCAAGCCTGCCTGGTCCATGCTTGATGCGTAAGCAATAATGCCCCAACGAGAAACAGAACCGTAAGTTGCTTTAATACCTGTCACGCCACATAGGGCAGAAGGCTGGCGAATAGAGCCGCCGGAGTCGCTAGCAGTGGCAAAAGGCACAATACCGGCAGCCACCGCAATGGCAGAGCCGCCTGATGAGCCGCCCGGGATTTTAGATTTGTCCCATGGGTTTAGCGCTGCGCCAAAGAAGGACGTTTCATTGCTTGAGCCCATGGCAAATTCATCAAGGTTCAGCTTACCGATATTGACAGTACCGGCAACACGTAAATCTTCAACTACAGAAGCATCAAAGGGGCTAATGTAATTCTCCAGCATTTTGCTGGCAGCGGTGGTTTTCCAACCGGTGGTGACATAGTTGTCTTTGTGAGCAAGAGGAATACCGGTGAGGTAATTTGCCTTGCCTGCGGCAATTAGCTCATCGGCAGTACGAGCCTGCTCCAGGCTCAGCTCTTCATTAATATCAATAAAAGCGTTGAGCTCGTTTAAGTCAGCGGCTTTCTTAAGCGCTTCTTGAGCTAATTCAACGGCACTCACCTCTTTGTTAGTGAGTGCTTTATTTAAATCGGCAATAGTAGGAAATGACATGCTTAACTCAGTAAATTATTCAATAACTTTAGGGACTAAGAAAACGCCCTCAGTGCTAGCCGGCGCATTGCTCATCAGTTGATCGCGATGCTCGATCGTGTCTGCTTCGGTGATGACGTCGTCGCGAAGGCGTAACTGCACGTCTTCGAGCATGGCAAGTGGGTGAGTCAGGGGCTCTACGCCCTCGGTATCAATGCTTTTGAGGCTAGCGAAAATAGTCATTAATGAGTTTAGTTCAGCCTCGTATTGGCTTGATTCCTCATCTGAAATCTCAATTGCCGCTAGTTTGGCAATGCGTTTAACATCTTGATTGGATAAAGACATAGATCGTTTTAGAAAGTGTTTGGTGGTCGGGACAAATCATACAGAGTTACATCTTTTGATTTGTAGCCCAATCCCGTCGATTAAGAACTAGAATACGTTATTATATGTTATCTCTGACATTGATGTGGGCTTAGGTGTCACATTGGTGTTCAAGTGCGATTGCTGGCTCAGTCTTGGAGAGGCTGTTTTTATGCTAGTATGTTGCAAATTTTCTGCACGTTTAGAGCCTTGCTAAAGGCTCATTATTTTGTAATCGACAAAGACTCTTAATCATGTTCGGATTCCTCAGAAGTTATTTTTCTACCGATATGGCGATCGACCTCGGGACCGCCAATACGTTAATTTATTTGCGAGGTAAGGGCATCGTTTTAGATGAGCCTTCTGTTGTCGCAATTCGCCACGAAGGCGGGCCTCATGGCCGCAAGATTATTCAGGCAGTAGGTCAGGCGGCCAAGCAAATGCTTGGTCGTGTACCCGGCAACATCGAAGCTATTCGTCCTATGAAAGATGGCGTGATTGCTGATTTTACTGTAACTGAGCAGATGATTAAGCAGTTTATTCGTATGGTTAATCCGCGCACTTTGATTTCACCCAGTCCACGTATTATTGTTTGTGTACCTTGCGGTTCAACTCAGGTTGAGCGTCGAGCGATTCGTGAAGCAGCTTTAGGTGCAGGCGCCAGTCAGGTTTATTTGATTGAAGAACCAATGGCCGCGGCTATTGGCGCAGGCCTCAATGTCTCCGATGCGAGCGGTTCGATGGTGGTTGATATTGGTGGCGGGACCACTGAGGTTGCAGTTATTTCTTTAGGCGGTATGGTTTACAAGGGTTCCGTGCGTGTTGGTGGCGATAAATTTGATGAGTCTATTATCAATTATATTCGTCGCAACAAGGGCATGTTAATTGGTGACCCAACAGCAGAATTAATCAAAAAAGAAATTGGTTCAGCTTTCCCATCGACGGAGATCAAGGAGATCGAGGTCAAGGGTCGTAACATGACTGAGGGTGTACCTCGTAGCTTTACTATTAGCTCTAAAGAAATTTTAGAATCGCTCAGTGATCCTTTAAATCAAATTGTTTCAGCCGTCAAAATCGGCCTTGAGCAAACACCGCCTGAGCTGGGTGCAGACATTACAGAAAAGGGCATTGCCCTAACGGGTGGCGGTGCACTGTTAAAAGACATCGATCGTCTTTTACAAGAGGAAACCGGTATTCCGGTGGTGATTGCAGAGGACCCTCTGGCGTGTGTGGTAAATGGTTGTGGTGAAGCGTTAGACCATTTAGAGCGTCTAGGCCCAGTATTTGTTAACGACTAGTTATTATTCTAAGATTGTTAGCCATCACTTCTTAAGCTTCGAGATTAAAGTTAGGACATTTTGAACTATCGCTGATATCGGAGCTCTGTAACCGCTTCTAATTTTTGCGATTTCCTTAATGTCGACTAAAAAGTCACCATCCCTTTTTAGACAAGGCATAGCAAGCGAAGTAAAGTTGTTCTTCCTTGCTTTGTTATGTGTTGTGTTAATCATTGTTGACGCGAACTGGTCATTTCTAGAGCCGGTTCGTCGTCTCTCGTCGACGTTAATGTATCCCTTTCAGCGTATTGCACTTTGGCCTAAGGATGTGGTCAATAGTGTTTATGATTGGTCGAAGTTTGTGACCCAAACAGAAGAACAAATTAGACATACCGAGAGTGCGCGCATTGAAAATGCTCGTTTAAATATGCGTGCGATGCAGATGGAAACGGAAAATGTTCAGTTGCGTCGTTTACTGGGCGTTAGAGAGACAGTCGATGTGCCTTCTGTGGCAGTAGAGGTGCTCTATACGCCGGCTCATCCATCCAAAGAATCAATTGTTCTAAATAAAGGCTCCATTGACGGCATTGAGCCGGGCATGCCGGTGATTGCCGAGGGCGGTATTGTCGGGCAGATTCGCCGTGTCACCCCTAAGACGTCCGAGGCTGCCTTAGTTACTGATGACAAAACCTCAGTTCCTGCTTTGCTCAAAAGAAATGGCATTAGGGTCTTGGTTTTTGGGAGCGGTCAACCGGGACAAATTGAGGTGCGTTACTTATCACTTGATGTGGATATTAAGGTAGGTGATGAGCTGGTCAGTAGTGGTATTGGCGGTTACTACCCGGCAGGTTTGATGATTGGCGAAATTACTTCTATTGAAACTAACAGCGCCCAAGGGTTTGTACGAGCTATTGTCGAGCCTAGTGCGCACCCCGATCGACATCGACATTTCCTCGTGTTGTTACATACACCAATTGAGGAAATTGATGAAACCGCACTTTTGGAGGATTAAGATTAATGGTTAGTAGAGAGCAGCCCCAAAGACAGCAAGAACGACGTAACTTAGCTAGTTTGCGACCTTTGAGTGCCGTTAATTACACCTTTAACGCAAATCCCTACTATGTCTGGATTAGTATTATGCTTGTTTGGTTAGCGTCTTTGCTGCCTTGGCGTAATTGGGATGGTGCGCCTGATTTATTGTTAGTGGTGTTGGCCTTTTGGGGGGCGCATAGTGCTGCCGGTGTTGGCTTGGTTGCAGCCTTTGTTTTTGGTTTTTTGATGGATGTTCATGACACTACAGTTTTAGGAAGTCATGCCATCACCTATGTGTTGACGATGTACTTGGTATTTAAAATTCGCAAGACCATGTTGAATTTTGAAGTCATCGGTCAAATGGTCTATATGTTGCCAATCTTTTTGTTAATCCCTTTGCCGGAGCATTTACTCAATGCTTGGATGGTCGGAACTTGGAGTGGTTGGGGTTGGATGTTAGGTGGTTTTATCAATATTATTCTTTGGCTATGTGCAGATTTAATCTTAAAGCTGCCGTGGCAATTAGCCAATGATGAAGATGCAGTTGTTTAAAATTAAAGAAATTTACTAATGTTTGAGCAAAGACGACGAACTAAAGTAGAAAAGACCAGAAATCGTTTGCGGGTGTTAGTCGCGGCGATTTTTGTGTTGGGCTGTTTTTCTATTTTAATTTATCGCTTGTGGGTGCTGCAGGTCGAACGATATCAGGGCCTTTCTGAAAGGGCTGACCAGAATCGTATTTCTTTAGTTCCTATAGTTCCTAAGCGAGGTAATATCTACGACCGCAATGGTGAGGTGTTGGCTCGCAGTTACCGAGATTACACCCTGGAAGTAGTGCCTGGACAGATTCGTGACATTGATGCGATGATTGAGGCAGTGGATCAGATTATCCCGATTTCTTCACTTGATATTAGACGCTTCAAGCAGCGTATGGGCGCTAATACCCGTTATACATCGATTATTTTGCGCAGTAACTTAACTGATGAAGAAGCTGCAGCTTTTGCTGTGCGTGCATTTAAATTTCCTGGTGTAAGTATTCGTGCGCGCTGGGTTCGTGAGTATCCTCAAGGCGAGTCAGCAGCTCATTTGATCGGCTATATTGGTCGTATTTCTGAGCGAGATTATGAGCGCATTGAGGAAGAGGGCTTAGAAGGTGATTACCGTGGCACTGATGTGATCGGTAAAAAAGGCCTTGAGCTAAGTTATGAAAAGGTCTTGCACGGTAAACCGGGTTGGGAGCAGGTAGAGATCGCTGCTTCCGGTCGTCCTGTGCGTGTCTTGGAGCGTACGGATCCCATCCCCGGTGATAATTTACGTTTGTCCATTGATATTGGCTTGCAGCGTATGATTGAGGGGGTTTTTAATGATCCGGCAAATCCTCAACGTGGTGCTTTGGTTGCTATTGATCCGAGAAATGGCCAGGTTTTGGCCTATGTCTCAGCACCTTCTTTTGATCCTAATTTATTTGTCGATGGGATTGATGTCGAGAATTGGCGTCGCCTCTCCGATTCGCCAGATCACCCCTTAATCGACCGTCCGATATACGGTACCTTCCCCATTGGTTCTACCTATAAGCCTTTTGTGGCCCTAGCTGCGCTGACCTTAAATGCGCGTGATGCAAAGACGCGGATATATGATCCTGGTTACTTTGAGTTCGGAGGTCAGCGTTTTAGAAATGCCGGTGGTGCAGTCTATGGTTCCATTGACATGCACCGTGCCTTGGTGGTCTCTTCTGATAGTTATTTCTTTAGTTTAGGGCCTATTATCGGGGTTGATGCCCTACATGATTTTGCTATTCAATTTGGTTTTGGTAGGCAGACGGGTATTGATTTACCACATGAGAAGAAGGGTGTTTTGCCTTCCCGAGCGTGGAAGCAGGGTGCTTTTAAAGACCCTAAGCAGCAGACTTGGTTTCCGGGCGAGACTATTTCTGTCGCGGTCGGTCAAGGTTATAACTCATTTACCATGATGCAATTGGCACAGGCGACAGCTACTTTGGCAGCAGATGGTGTTTATACACGTCCTCATATCGTTAATTGGCTGGAGAATCCGGCGCTTAGGCGTGCAGAGCCGGTGGTTTCAGCACCCGAGTACAAGATTGATATGAGTCAGGCAGATATCGACGTGGTTAAGCGGGCTTTAGCCGAGGTGCCAACCCATGGTACGGCCCGTCGAGTGTTTCAAGGGACAAATTACGCCTCAGCTGGCAAAACCGGTACAGCGCAAGTCTTTAGCTTAAGAGGAGCTAAGTATAATGCACGTAATTTAGATAAACGTTTGCACGATCATGCGCTATATATGGGCTTTGCACCGATGGAGAATCCGACGATCGCTTTAGCGGTAATCGTTGAAAATGGTGGTTGGGGTTCGACTGTAGCGGCACCAATCGCCAGAAAGGTTTTCGATTATTGGCTGGCTGATGATGTACAAAACCGCAATCGCCAAAGCTATATGCCAAACTTTTTAAATATGGAAGGTGATGCGACAGAGGCTGTTTCACCTGATATTGAGATACCTGAGGCACCGACTAATATCGAGGAAGAGGAGATTGTGCAGCCTTTGCCGGAGATTTTGGGTCATCCTAAACCTAGTCAACAAACGCAACATCAACCTCAACTCTTGCCCGCCGCGCAAAGCACTAAGGCAACCAGTGTTGTAAAAACACAAGATAAAGGGGGTGTCGGCTAATGATGACTAAACTCATGAATCAGATGCTCCGTTCCTTGCGTTGCTTTGATTGGCCTTTGTTGCTGATTCTTGTCGCTTTTTTTGGCCTGAGTATGTTGGTGATGCACTCAGCCGTGGGTAGTACGGACTACCGTTTTGCCGGTCAACTGAGAAACTTTACTATTGCTTTTTTTGCGATGTGGATTGTTGCGATGATTAAGCCGCCAGTACTGATGCGTTTGGCGGTACCGGCTTATATTGTGGGTCTTATCTTGCTATTAGGCGTGGAGTTTATAGGGATCACGCAAAAGGGAGCGACTCGTTGGTTAAATCTCGGTGTAGCGACAATACAGCCTTCTGAAATGATGAAATTAGCTATGCCTTTGATGCTGGCTTGGTATTTTGACCGTTACCGCAATAATTTGTCGCTGATGGACTATGTTGTTGCGACTATTCTCTTGATGGTGCCCTTTGCGTTGATTATTAAACAACCCGATTTGGGGACGGCATTATTAGTATTGGCTAGTGGTTTGGTAGTGATTTATTTTGCCGGTTTGTCTTTTAAGCTGATTGTGCCGGTATTTGTTATCGGGGTTACTGCATTGACTCTGGTGATTACTTATCAGGATGTACTTTGTGCGCCCGGCTTTGACTGGGTCATTTTGCATGAGTATCAAAAAGGCAGGGTGTGTACGCTGATGGATCCGACGACGGATCCTTTGGGCAAAGGCTTTCATACGATTCAGGCAATGATCGCAATAGGTTCTGGCGGTATCTATGGTAAGGGCTATATGCAAGGCACTCAAACGCATTTGGATTTTATCCCCGAACGGACGACGGATTTTATTTTTGCGGTTTATGCCGAGGAATTCGGCTTATATGGTTGTATTTTGTTATTAGCCCTCTATACCTTGTTTCTTGGTCGTGGTTTTATGATTGCTCTAAAGGCTAAAACTCAATTTGGTCGTCTTTTAGCGGGTGCCCTGATCATGACATTTTTCGTCTATATCTTTGTCAATATGGGGATGGTCATGGGAATACTGCCAGTGGTTGGGGTGCCTTTACCATTTATGAGTTATGGCGGTACCGCACTTGTTACCTTGGGAGTCGCTTGTGGCATGTTGATGAGTATTTCTAATTATGTGCCCAGTGTTGCTGATCAAAGACAATACTTAGAGCGTTAGGCTGCTCAACAAGCTAAACTTTAGCGCTTGTCAGGGTGTCCAGTATCGTATTAACCGGTTTTGGAATCGGCAAGCTTTGCCAGTTTTGCAGAGAGTAATAGCTTTGCCCTGAGTGTTTTTCTTGTAGCTGTTGATGGTTTGTGAGCTTCATTAAAATAGGCTGTATATGCAATTTAAAATGGCTAAAAATATGTTCAAAAGCGGCCATTTTGATGAGGTCCTTTTCGGGATTAATTGTTAGGCCATGATTTTGTAGGTAGTGAGTCAGCGCCTCTGTGTCATTAAATTCCGGTAATGATAATAGTCCACCCCAAATCCCTTCTTGCGGGCGTTGCTCCAGCAATACTTTATCGTCGTGCACTAGTAATAACATGAGTGTATGGCGAGTAGGAGTGGATTTTTTGGCTTTGGGTGTGGGCAGTTCTTTTTGTAAGTTGTGTTTTTTTGCATAACAGGAATCGGCAATGGGGCAGTCATCACATGAAGGCTTGCTGCGAGTGCAGACGAGGGAACCAAAGTCCATCAGGGCTTGGGTATAGCGAGCCATATCGACAAGGCTGTCCTCATCGGCAAGAGCAGCATTTAATGTTTTTTCAGCTTGTGCCCAGAGTTGTTTATCTACAGCGGCAGTGCTGGTTATACCCTTGATGCCGTAATAACGAGTAAAGAGCCGTTTAACATTGCCATCCATAATTGGGGTATGAGCACCATAGCAAAAGGCCATAATGGCATGTGCTGTAGAGCGGCCAATTCCGGGGAGAGCAACGATTTCTTCAAACTCACGTGGAAAAATACCGCCATATTGCTGCACGATAATTTGGGCACAACTATGTAGATTGCGAGCACGAGCGTAGTAACCTAAGCCTGCCCAGTAGCTCATTACCTCAGATTGCTCAGCTTTTGCTAAATCGATGATGCCTGGAAAGCGCTCTAAAAAGCGCCTGTAGTAATCGATCACGGTGGCAACTTGCGTTTGTTGCAACATGATTTCTGATAGCCAAACTCTATAGGGGTCTGTGCTCTGCCACGGCAAGTCATGACGCCCATGTGCTTGTTGCCAAACACATAGGCTTTGTACAAAGTTACTCATTGATAATTAAAATTTACTATGACGGGTGACTGACCAACGCGCAGCGGTGGAAGCTACCAGCATTGCGATAACAATACTGAAAATTAGCCAGAATGGTTCGGGTAAATGCACTAGGAAGGGTTGATCATAACTCTCGGCCAGCACATCTTTGATTGAGCTATTAACCATCACCAGCGCGATGGATGTTAGTGCGATTGCGACTAAGCCGGCGACTAAGCCGATCACCGCACCAAAATATAAGAAGGGTCTGCGGACAAAGGTCTCAGTTGCGCCTACTAAGCGAGCGACGGCAATTTCATCACGTTGGACTAAGGCTTGCATGCGCACTGTATTGAAAACGGTCGCTACCACCACCACAGAGACGCCGACTGCCAATAAAATCAAGACAACTTTAATAAAAGTCATAATGGCTTGGAGTTTTTGTACCCAATCACTATCAAACTGTACTAAGTCCACCTGCTCGTAGGTGGCTAATTGGTCTGCTAAGCTTAAGACGAGTGCCGAGTTAAGGAACTCTTGTCCTGAATTGCTCAAGGTCAGGATAATGGCGTGGGGTAGGGGGTTTTTAGCCAATACGCTTAAAGATTCAGACCAGGCAGGCGTGTTTTTTAAATCCTCGAGGGCATCATTTTTGTCTACAACTTGAAGCTCTTGTATTAATTCCGAGTTTTTTTGGTGAATTTCTACAGCTAATTTGTTAGCCTCATCGATGCTAACGGTGTCCTTCATAAATAGGGTCATCGCCGGATTGACTGAAACCGTACGAGTAACCGGCTCTAAAGAAACCAGCAGTGAGGCGGCGATTAACGGTAATGACAGGACAAAGGCAATCACCAGAATATTAGCCAATGATGAAAAAGGGGTTTGAGCAATACGACGCAAGGCTACTTTAAGAGCGTATGCGTGCTGTCTTAACCAACTACGCATGATGAGCTCCCAGATCAACGAATTTACCCGGTTCAACCAATAAGGTGCGATTAGCATGTTGTTGAAGTAAGGGCTTGTCATGTGAAGCAATTAAGGTGGTCACACCGACTTGATTAAAATCTTTAAACACATCTAAAATCAAACGGGCATTTTCCTGGTCAAGGTTGGCGGTAGGCTCATCAGCCAGTAAAATGGCCGGTCTATTAACAATTGCACGAGCAATCGCCAAGCGTTGCTGTTCACCACCGGAGAGTTCAACCGGGTTCATGCGCTCCTTGCCGCCAAGACCGACTTTGTAAATTGCTGCACGAGCACGTGCTTCAGCGCTCTTGGTGCTATGGCCCATGACAGCCATTGGTAGCATGACATTGGAAAGTGCACTGCGATCATAAAGTAAGTGAGTGTCTTGTAAAATAATGCCAACACGGCGGCGCAAAAACGGCCGATCTCTTGATTGTAGCTTGTCGAGACGCTGCCCTTTAATCGCGATCATGCCGCGACTGGGCTTTTCTAAGCCGCCAATTAGTTTGAGTAGCGTAGATTTGCCAGCGCCTGAGGGCCCGGAAACAAAAATAAACTCACCAGCGTTAATTGTAAAATTAAGATCGGCGAGAATATTTGGTCCCTGACCATAGGATTTGAAGACGTGTTGGAATTCAATCATTAGTTGCCTGAGGAAAACGATTAATTAAGTATTAACCTAGTGATTTTAACAGCAATAGAGAGGTTTTAGCTTAGCTCATAGTTGCCTTTCTGTTAAACTTTAATACTGCTTATTGTTAATTTTATTTAAGGAAATAAGATGGCAAGTTATGTTTCTGAGGCAACTCAATTTATTAACCAATACAAAAAAGACCATCCTGATACTGAGAAGCGTCAGCGTGAGGGTCGTTTGCTCCTATGGGATAAAGAAATAGATTTAGAGCAGCAAGAGCAGTATAAAGCTGCTCGAGTGCCACAAAAGCCTTATGTTTATCACAACAAATAAGTCCTGTTTGCTCTCATAGCACCACCCTGATGTCTGTTGGTGAGTCTGAATTAGCTCAGTTGCACAATCCAACGATCGATAGTACGCTAAGTACTGTCGACAATGTGGCCTTAGCTCGTCTTTATGGCGAGCCTTTATTTAATGTGCCACAGGATTTGTACATCCCTCCGGATGCTTTGCAGGTTTTTCTAGAGGCCTTTGAGGGGCCGTTGGACCTTCTACTTTATCTTATTCGCAAGCAAAATTTTAATGTACTTGATATACCGATGGCTGAGGTAACTCAGCAGTATTTGGGTTATGTCGAGCAAATTCGTGAGCATAATTTAGAGTTGGCTGCAGAGTATCTTTTGATGGCTGCCATGCTTATAGAAATTAAATCGCGCATGCTGTTACCCATCAAGAAGTCGGACACCGATGAGGAAGTCGATGACCCTCGAGCAGAGTTAGTACGTCGCTTATTGGAATACGAGAAGATGAAGCTGGCTGCACGGCATTTAGACGAGCAGCCACAGATAGGACGAGATTTTCAGCGAAGTCGGGCTTATAAAGATGTTGAAGTTGAGCAGCTCCTGCCCGAAGTCAGCCCTGATGACTTAAAACAGGCATGGGCTGAGATTATGCGACGAGCCAAGTTAAATAAAAAGCATCATATCAGCCGTGAGCAGTTTTCAGTGCGTGAGCACATGGGCCATATTTTGCGCCGTTTAGGCGGAGTACGCTTTATGGAGTTCAAGGAGCTCTTTATTGAGCGAATTGATTCAGGTGAAACTGCAGCCGTAGTTGTAGTACACTTTTTAGCTTTGTTAGAATTAGCTCGTGAAAGTTTAGTAGAAATTACACAAGCAGAACCCTATGCCCCTATTTACGTTCGTCTTGCTTATATCAGCATGACGGAGGTTGTGGAGAATTAATTTGAAAGTTGTACGTACCATCGAAGAATTAAGACAACAACTAAGTGGTCAATTACGCACTGCTTATGTGCCCACCATGGGTAATTTGCACGAGGGGCATTTATCCTTGATGCGCATGGCCCGTCAATACGGTGATCCGGTGGTCGCCAGTATCTTTGTCAATCCTTTGCAATTCGGTCCTAATGAGGATTTTGATAAGTACCCACGTACCTTGGAAGAAGATATTGCAAAGCTGGAGGCCTTGCGCGATGTCTATGTGCTTTTTGCACCTACACTCAAGGAGATCTATCCTGAACCTCAGAGTTTTAGCGTGCAAACCCCAGATAACCTCGGCAATATCCTTGAGGGTGAGGCCCGTCCCGGTTTCTTTGAGGGGGTTTCTACGGTCTTAATGAAGTTCTTCTCTTGCGTACAGCCTAAGGTGGCTGTTTTTGGGAAAAAGGACTATCAGCAGTTGATGGTGGTGCGTCAGATGTGTAGACAGTTTCAACTGCCGGTAGAGATTGTTGCTCATGAAACAGTACGTGATGAGCATGGTTTAGCCTTATCTTCGCGCAATCGTTACTTATCTGATGGTGAAAAGGCTGAGGCAATTAATCTTTACAACACACTTAAACATATGGAAGCGTGCTTAGCTGCCGGTGAAGTTGATGCTAAGGCAATCGACCGAGAAGCTGTAGAAGCTTTAAGAGATCGTGGCTGGGCGGTGGACTATTTAACCGTACGACGTCAGCGCGACTTATGGCAACCGACTCCTGAGGAAATTGCCAATAAAGAACCATTGGTAGTTCTAGGAGCCGCTAAGTTAGGTGCGACGCGATTAATTGATAATTTAGAAGTTAGTTATTAAAAAACTAAAGGATTGTTTTCATGAGTTCATTATTTTCTTATCCAAACATTCTTTGGTTAGCTGTTGTGTTAGTTGTGTTTTTGCTGTTAATCCATTTGTTAGCCATGAAAATGCTCGCTAATCACTTTCGTAAAAAGTACCCTGAAGCCTTTGGCTCTGACGGTAAGTTACGTAAAGCTCAAGAGGGTGCTGCTGTGGTGGGTACAGCCAGTGCTTTGAGAATGGCCGCAGAAGATGCAGAAAAAGCAGCTGAAGAAAAGGCCGCAGCAACCCAAGCAGCACTAGCACAAAGTGATACAGAACAAAAATAAGGATTGTTATGAAAAAGTTTTTTAATCTTAAATTGAGCGCCTTAGCTGTGAGTGCTTTAGTAGCAACTAGTGCCGCTTCAGCCAACGAGCAATTAAGTGTGGCAGCTACGCCGGTTCCGGCTGCTGAAATCTTAGAGTTTATGGTTGAGCAGTTGGCTGAGCAGGGCGTGGACTTAAAAGTTCATGTCTTTACCGACTTCATCCAACCTAATCAACAGGTAGCAGAAAAGCAGATCGATATGAACTGCTTTCAGCATAAGCCTCACTTAGACTCTTTTAATAAAAATGAGGGTCAAGACTTAGTACCCCAAGGCTATATGTATATCCTTCCTTTAGGCGCTTATTCTACAAAAATCAAAGCGCTGGATGAGTTAAAAGATCGTGCTTCTGTGGCCATTCCTTCAGATACGACTAATGGCGCACGTGCCTTATTGTTATTGCAAAAAGCCGGTTTAATTACCTTAAA
>JAAZFX010000008.1 GCA_012511555.1 Alcaligenaceae bacterium
CTATCAATGGATTGAACAATACCTAGCCAAACACACAGATCGCATTATTTGTATTTCCCAAGAGGAAATCAATGCAGCACTAAAAGCAGGTATTCCACAGAACAAACTAAGCCTCCTCTATACCGGATTAAAGGATGCTTCTGCTGCAAACAGTCAAGCACGTGATGTAGAAAACAAACTAAAAATAGGTTTTTTTGGTCGCTTTGACTACCAAAAAGGTTTCGATCTTTTATTGAAAAGCCATAATAAACTCAATGCAGAGCTTGAAATTCACTTGTTTGGAGACTTTGTACGTAGTGAAACCAGTTCCTTCCCTGACTCGTTTATTCATCATGGTTGGATTCCTAATCAACAAATTCATCAGCAAATGTGTCAAATGGATGCCATCATCGTACCATCGCGCTGGGAAGGATTTGCCTTAACGCCATTAGAAGCGATGCGTGCTGGAAAAGCACTTGTAATTTCTAATTGCAGCTCCCTTCCAGAAGTCGTGATTGATGGCTACAATGGGCTGATTATCCCTCACTTAAGTGACGATGGCATTGCTAATACACTTAACCGCCTTGACTTCACTCTATGCAATGAACTTGGAAGTAATGGTCGACAGGTTTTTGAAAAACGATTTAGCTTTGAGCACTTTTATCAGCAATTAATGGCGCTTTATCGTCAATAAGAAAATACGCACTAAATACCATCAACAATATGCCCAAAGGTAAGATACATAAGGTGTGAATTAAAAAAGTTTCAGTCAAGCCAAAAATTGCATAGCATACAATCAAAGTAACGATAGATACTGCCAATGCCTGCTTAGTGGGGGCTTTACTTCTTATATATCGAGAGAAAAGCACAATTGGGACTAGATAGAATAGGAGTAGCGCAACCAGTCCAACTAGCCCCTGCTTTACCGCCCTATCTAGGTAATCATTATGTAAGTGCTCAAACATCACGCTGCTCTCTGCTGTCTTAATTAATTCTTCAAGCTTCTCTTGTTCCATGGACAAATACTCATATGCCACCAAAGCAACTGAATTGATTTTTTCGTCTTTGATTAATTCAAATAGAGCGTGACGATAAGCTACTACTCCACCATGACCTAATAGCGGTTTATCCTGAATTAATAATAAAGCACCACGCCACATTTCTAGGCGACCACCTTGTGATGACCTAACATCACCGGCGTGATATGCAATGATTTGATCTCGAGCTTCTATAACACGCTGAGAAAATTTCAGTTCCTCAGATGTCCAAACAAAAGTGATTACTCCGCTTAATACCAAGGTAAGTATTAGCCATATTTTTTTTGAGAAAAAATGATAATACACGTACCCAAAAAGCAACAGAATAAACGGTATGGCCACCCAACCTCCGCGGCTACCTGATAACACCGAGGAAAACACCCCAGAAAATAGCCCCAGAAGCAAAAACACAATTAGCGCCCCCCCTCCTTTTCTTAGCGTGCGAGCCAAGAACATAGCAGGTACACAAAGCAACCCTGCTAAAAGCGATAGGTTACCAAAAGGAATTGGGTTTAAAAAACTATACCCTGCACGCAACCCTCCCTGTATATATACACTATTAATTGCTAATACGCCTGCTGCAATAGCTACCGCTCCTATACCCAACCACAGCCATATCAAAGGAGGTCGATAGGCATAAACAACAAAAAAAATCGAAATAGTCAATGCATAGAACAATTCTTTGCGAATATTCCCCTCAGCTCCATGCCACCACCAACTAAATACAGCGACTAAGCTCATCAGCAGTAACAAGCCCATCAAAATCTTACTTCTTGTATCTACAAAAGACAGATCCTTATAGTGATACTTCAATAAGGCATAAAGCGCACATAGAGCAACTAGTCCAGCAACAATCGCAGACCAAGCAGTTAGCTTAGCAGCACCCACAGTCGAAAAAAAAATACAGGCATGTAATGCTAAAATAATCAACAGGCACTGTCTACGCAACGGCATTATTGTCTGTTCAGTCATAAATACTCCTTTAGTTCCCGATAGCTTCTTTTATAGAAATCACTCATTACCATAGAAATTATAAGTTGGAGTACCATATTTCATGAAAAATAAGGCTTAATCATTTTACTCTTCGCTTATAAACACACATAATGCTTACTTCACCAATTAGTCCTCACGTACCACAGAGCATGCATTTTTATAATACCCTGCCAAAACCATCATCATAGCGGCATAAATCATCACCCCACTATTATGTGCAAAAAACACTTGACTGAAGCCAAAGCAGATATATGAAATCACTAGCACATAGCCGGTTGCTGCGACGGCTTGAAGCGGGATATTATCGCGCTGCTTAAGGCCAGAATAAAAAGCAAATAAGGGCACTGAATAGAGTAACATCAGACTTATCACACCTAATATCCCACGTTTGGCGGCTTGATTAATCAACTCATTATGAGAGTGACCAAACATAGAATCGATGACTTCTTCTGTTCTAATTTCCTCAAAATCAATGCTGTCTAACTGAGCGACATCCTCACTTAAGGCACTAGAATGCACCTTACCTGCTTCGACCAAATCAATCATCTCAACTTTATATTGGTCGCCGTCACCCACACCGATAAGTGGATGTTTAGCAAAAACCCTCATCGCACCTTGCCACATTTCAAAACGAGCACCTATAGATGTTCTACTTTCACCCGCCAAATACAAACTAATATTTTGCTGTGCCTCAACCACTCTTTTTTGTACACCCAACTGTGGCACCGCCAGCAAAGTGGTTAAAACTGCCGCACTAAGTACAATCAATACGACCTTCGCTTTAAACGAAAAATAACGCTGATAAGCAACAAAGAAAAACAAAGCTAATATCGGCAAACTGATCCACCCGCCTCTTGAACCAGAAAGGAAAGATGCTAATACCCCACTAACCATGCCCACGAGTAGTAAAATAATCCACAAACTACGATAGCGTGAGAATGCTTTAGCCATTGCTAAGCCTGGTACACACAACATACCTAACAATAAGGAAATATTTCCAAATTGAATAGGATGCTGTGAACCATGGGCCCGCCCTAGATTAAGCACAAAGACTTCATAAAAAGCAATACAAGCAGCGCCTATCGCCCCTAAGGCTATACCTGCCCATAAATACTTTAACGAAGGCTTGGCACGCCAGATCAAAAAGAAAATAGGCACCGCTAAGGCAAAACGAATGACCTTTTCAAAGTCACCTTGAAAGTCATGCCACAACCAATTAAATACAGCTTCAAGGCTAAACAAACAAAATGTTGCTATTAACCAATAATCCCTAGACACCAGACTATCATCACTAAAACCGATACTCTTGAACGGTCGATATCTAATTAATATATAAATACCACCTAGCAGCAGCAAGACGATACCAACCGAATAGCCGCTACGAAAAAGCAGCACCAAAAAGCCAAACAAAAAAACACTCACTTCGGTATAGCGTCGAAGCAAGGGTTTTCCTAATGTACAGGAGACTTTATTTGAATAAATTTTGGACATAAAAAGGTAATAACTTATTTTACTGTGGAAAGATTATATGCCAATCTACCTTAGATTAGATAACATTTAAGTATTAAAATTATTTCCTTTTTGTTGCAAAATATAACCATAATGAGAGCGATTATTATTCAATTAAAAATTAATAAAATATATCCACTCTCTTCACCTTGAGTTTTGCTTATCTGTGCCCTAGCTCAAAGGCTAAAAAGAAAAAGAGCTCACGGAAAATGAGCTCTTTTTTAATTGATGATGACTTCCAGGATTTAAGGCAGCGGAGGACGCTGCTCATGGTGGTCTGTATTATCCTGGTAAACCGTACCCATATTAAAGAGCAAGGCCTCATCAAAAGGTTTACCGATAATTTGCATACCGATCGGCATACCCTCATCATCAAATCCACACGGTACGTTAAGTGATGGTAAACCGGTTAAACTAGGAACGCCGGTAAACTGCATAATCGCAGCAAGCATATCCTCTTCCACTCCGTTTTCAATTACTACTTTCGTGGTACCGATCTTAGTCGCAGCAAATGGCAGAGTTGGACAAATAAAGACATCGACTTTATCAAAGGCTTCCATAAACTCATTTCTGAGTAATGTTCTATAGCGCTGTGCCTGTACATAATGAGTGGCTAAAAGCATCTCACCCATTTCCAGTAACATACGGACATCTTCTCCGTAGTTTTCAGGCTGCTCTCTGAGCCATTTCTGATGGTATGCCGAGGGCTCCACAGACTCAATCGTCAGTTGTGCGGAGATATTGCCATGGATATTTTTGATATCCACCTCAACGATCTCTGCCCCCAACTGCTGATAAACCGCTAAAGCCTCTTTGACTGCATCATGCACTGCTTGCTGTAAGTGATGGAAGAAATAGCCCGGCACCACACCGATTCTTATGCCTTTTAGTGGCTTACGTAAGTTGCTGAGGTAGTCATCTACCTGTACACGTGCGCTATTTGGGTCGTTAGAGTCATGCCCTGCGATATGCTGAAACACAATAGCGCAATCCTCCGCTGTCCTCGCCATCGGTCCTGCCGTATCCATACTCCATGCTAGGGGAATGATACCAGCATTACTCACCCGGCCGTAGGTCGGTCGAATACCAGCAAGACCGTTAACCGCCGCCGGCAAGCGAATGGAGCCGCCAGTATCCGTACCAATTGAGGCCAAACACATCCCAGCTGACACTGAAGCACCTGAGCCACCGCTAGAACCCGCTGCAAATCGCTCATGATCCCATGGGTTACGTACTGTCCCATAATGAGGGTTTTCAGAGGTACCACCCCAAGCGAACTCATGCATATTGAGCTTACCGAGAATAATGGCACCGGAACTACGTAGATTCTTGGTGACAGCAGCATCTTCTTTAGATACTTCATTTTTTAAAATCTTGCTACCGGCTGTGGTCACTTTATTAGCAACGGCCACGTTATCTTTAAGTGCCATGGGAATGCCATGCAAAGGTCCTAGATAATTACCGCTACTTATCAAACGTTCATTTGCTTTAGCTATTTCTATTGCTTCATCAGCATAGACTGAAATAAACGTTTTCAGCGTATCATCATATTTTTCAACTCTCTCTAGGCACGCTTTAGTGAGCTCTACTGGAGAGAGTTTTTTAGTTTCAATTTTTTTTGCTGCTTCTGCTAGTGTTAAATCGGTTAATCTCATATCACCCTCCTCAGTCATAAAATCTTTCATCGTGCTGTAAGACCATAATCGGCGTAAGTGTTCTATGCTCTTCCTCACTCATCTTTCGATTTAACTCATTCGCAGCATCAATCCACTGAGCATAAGTTTCTTTAAATAGCACAATGCGTTCTTCTGTTAAGTTCAAATCAGCAATATTGTTAATCACAAATAAAGCTGATACGTCCAGTTGTTCTTTTGTCATGACTGTCTCCATTAAGAAAAATCCCCCAATGCCATTTCATCGGAGAGTACGTTTGGAAGTACTTCTTTTTCAATACTTCCTTTATTTAAAATTAAAATACGGTCAGATAAACTCTTAATAAAATCTAGATTCTGCTCTACCAATAAAATCGTTAAATCAGAAGTCGCCCTCAACTCAATAATTGTGTCTATGATTTCATCAAGAATTGATGGCTGAATACCTTCTGTAGGCTCATCTAAAAGCAATACCTTAGGATTCATAATAAGGGCTCTGGCTAAAGCAAGCAGTTGCTGCTCACCGCCACTTAATGCGCCCCCTCTACGCTCTAATAACGGCTTAAGTCGTGGGAAAATCTCAATGATTTCATCTACTCCCCGAGCTGAAGGATGCTGATTAGCGACCTTGGCAAAAAAGAGATTTTCATAAACACTCAAACCAGTAAAAATGCCTCTTCCCTGAGGAACATAGGCTAAACCCAATCGCGCCCTCTTTTCTGGTAATAGTGAACTCAGATTTTGCTCATCTAAATAAACCTCACCCTTATTAGTCTTTAAATAGCCAGAAATCGAACGGAGCAAAGTGGTTTTACCCATACCGTTATGTCCCAAAATACCCAAAATTTCATTTTGTGCAATCTGGAAAGATACATCAAATAAGACAGGCACCTTACCGTAAGACGTGTTAATTTCTTTAACTTTTAACATTTATCTGCCCCTCTGCCTAAATAAACGCTTCGGACTTCTTGATTTTGGATGGTCTCATCAAAAGTCCCTTCAAATAAAATTTCACCTTGATTAAAAACCGTAACTTTTTCAGCAATGAGCTTCAGAAATCGAATATCATGCTCGACCACGATTACAGTGGCATTTTTCTTTAATTCTAAAATGATATTTGCCATTTCTCGAGTTTCTTCATCACTCATGCCTGCAGCAGGTTCATCCAATAAAATTAACTCAGGACCATTCACTAGCATCATGCCAATCTCGACCCACTGACGCTGACCATGTGCCAACTCCCCTACCGTTCTGTCAAAAAGTGGCTCTAGCGCTAAAATAGAACAAATGTTTTGAATTTTTGCTAAAGGTGATTCACCATCCATCAGACGTTGAGCTGCAAGCATCAAGTTTTCATACACTGAAAGACCATCCATCACACTAGGTATTTGATTTTTAATTCCTATCCCTAACTTAGCCCGCTCAAAGGCCTCTAGATGAGTGATGTCATGACCCTTGAAATAGACATTGCCTGAGCTAGGTATTTGCTGACCGCTAATAATCTTAAAAAAAGTACTTTTACCGGCTCCATTGGGTCCAATTAAGCATCTCAGTTCATTTTTTTCCAAAGTAAAGTCAATGTTTTTTAACGCCTTTACTCCACCAAAATTCATAGCTAAGTGTTGAGTTTCAAGTACATTCATTGCTTGAACTCCTTTTTAGGACGAATGGTAAAAGAAACAAATTTGCCAATCCCCAAAGGAAAATAAATGACAAAGAACAATAAAATAAAGCCTAAAAGAAGATTCACTTGCCCCACACCCGCCGCACCTAACCAGGAAGTAACATAGTGAATAAGTACTGCACCGATAATTGGGCCTAGTAGAGTATTTCGCCCACCTACAATGACCCAAATGACAATCATGGAGGCTTGAGTCAGGCTAAACATCTCAGGGCCTACAAAACTTCCCCAAGCGGCAAATAAAATACCAGCTAAAGAGGCCAACACACTAGAAATGGCAAACGCTGAAAGCTTTATACGACGACTGTCATAACCCAACAAATTCATGCGCTGTTCATTTTCCCTGACACCTAAAAGCTTTAAGCCATACCTTGTTTTGATTAAGTAGGACAAACCGAAATAAGCGGCCAAAAGCATAACAAATGCAAGGTAATAAATACCTTCAATGCTACTAGTCGAAAATCCTAAAATATTCCAATCAATACTTGGCACGCCAGGAATACCATTGGAGCCATTAAGCCTCACCCCACCAAGGGTAAAGTGCGCTGCCGATGTTGCAAGGACTATCTTCTCAAGAATCAAAGTAACCACGAGCGTCATGATACTTAGATAAATATCACTCAAACGCCCATAAATCATAAAATAGCCAAGCAGCAAGGAAAATCCCAAAGGAATGATCAACGCTAAAATAATGGCTAAATAAGTATCTAAACCACTTAAAGTACTAACGGCATAGGTATATCCGGCCAAACCAAAAAATATAGTCTGGCCAAAACTTAAGATACCGACATATCCCCACAAAAACCCCATACTCAGTGCTAATAACGCAAAGATGACTCCTGCTGAAATATCAAGGGTAATAGCAACATCAAACACAAAAGGAACGATAGCTAAAAAAAGAAGTACCACTGTACTTGCGAGATTAAACTCAAAACTACCCTTTTTATATAAACTCAGGTTCTTTCTCACCTCAAACCCCCTTCTTGAAGCTATTAGTAATTCCCTTAGGCATAATTCTTAGCACAATCACGGCAACAAAAAGCATGGCGATTTCACCCAGAATAGAGGACCAGTTATATGACACTAAGCCATCAACAAAGCCGTACAGCGTAGAGGCCAAGGTTGCTCCTAATAACGGTAATTGACCACCAGAAATAACCGTAATGAAAGATTTGGCAACAAAAAAGGAACCCATAGTCGGACTAACACCAGTTAATGGAGCAAGAATCGCTCCTGCGAGTCCGGCAATGAAGGATCCATAACCAAAAGTCACCATATAAATAGTTGAACGACTGGCACCAAGTGAACTTGCTGCATCCGGATTCTGCATCGTCCCTCTAATCAATACTCCATACTTGGTTTTAGTAACGAGTAGAAGTGAAAAAAGCACCAACACAATCGTCGCTGCAATAATAAAAAGGTTATACCCTGCCATTGATACGCCAAATAAACTGACATTGCCATAATCCAGGGAAACTCCTCTTCCAGACGCACCAAAGAGATAGGTCACGCCCCCTACCAATAAAAGAGAAAGTCCCCATGTTGCCAATAAGGTATCCATGAGCCGGCCATAAAGCTGTCTAATAATCAGTCTTTCAATGATGATGCCTAATACCCCGACAGCTAACCCGGCTAATAAAACGCTGAGAATGAAAGGAACCCCTGACTCATGGCAAATGACGCAAAAAAAACCTCCCAACATCATGAACTCACCATGGGCCAAATTGATTACTTTCATCATGCCGAAAATTATCGCTAGTCCCAGACTAATCAGGATGAGGAATGCTATTGAAAAAACGATCAAATAAATAGTATTCATTTTTCAATCACTTAATTTCTGGTTCGTACTGTTTTGTGTCATTAGGGTTCTGGTTCAAATCACAAACCATCTGAACATCCGTCGGTTCACGTTGTTCAAAAGATTTCAAAATATCGAATCCGCCATCCGCATTACCCTCAGCGATATGAATATTCATTTTGGTATGGTTCGTCTGACCATCCAGGGTATATATACCACCGGCGCCATTAAAACTAGTACCGTCCAAATTCGCTATGACATCGTCCGCATGTTCACTACCAGCCTTCTTTACTGCCTCAGCCCAAAGCATGACACCACGGTAACCGTACTCACCGTACTCACCGATATAGTCTGTTTCACCAGTAAACTCATGGAAACGCTTGACGAAGCCTTGAGCTGAATCTAGGCTATCGATAAATGATGCACCTGTAATAATCCCCTGATTTTCCTGAGCACTTAACATTACATTTTCTCGACCAGCGCCATAGACCGTACCAATCAATGACATATTTTTCTTACCAATAGAAGATTCAAACTGTCGATAAAAACTCATATGCGCATCACCAACGAGTACTGACCACACTGCATCCGGTTTTTTCTCTTGCAAACGACTAATAGCCGGTGCAAAGTTCGTAGTATCCATCGGGAAAAACTCAACTGCCAAATCCTGACCACCATAATCACGTAAATACTTTTGAATCCACTTACTCGTAATGTGGCCAAAGTTATAATCTGCTGCCAAGATATAATGCGTTTTGGCATTACGCTCATTAAGCATGTATTGAACTAAAGGCTCGATTTCCTGAGCAGGCACCATCCCCGTACTAACATGACGACGATCGCATACGCCTCCCTCATAAATGGCGTTATAAAAATAAAGTCCCTTATAGCGTTGAACGATAGGTCTTACAACCTCTCGCGCTGAACTAGTCACACCACCTTGAATCACAGATACCTTCTCTCTAACAAAGGCCTGAGTCGCGTACTGTGAATACAGACGATTAGTTGACTGCGCATCATAGAATAAAATCTCAACCGGTCTACCAAGCAAGCCACCGGAGGAATTAATTTCATCCACTGCCATTGCAGCCGCTTGCGCCTGCTTAAGACTGTAAATATTTAAACCGCCTGTTCTATCTAATATCTGAGCAATTCGAATCGGTTTAGCACCACTTAAATTAGCTTGTGCCAAAATTGGATAGCTACTGGCATAAAGTAAGCCGCCACCCAACATCTGCATAAAACCACGTCTTGATATAGTCATTAATGTCTCCTGTTATACCTATCACCTTTATCAAAAAGCTTAACAAGTGATAAATCCTCACGCTTGCACTTAAGGGACAAGTACTTGTCTTAAAAGGACATTTAAGGGTTAACGATAGAAGGACTATGGAACTCTTGATTAATTAATTTGTTATAGACAAAATGTACTATTGACATGATGGTGGTCAGACTTAAAAAAGAAAAACAACTAACCACAAAATATATTGGAGGATTGCTATCCATGGAGACCTACTCACTAGCTACAGTAGAGCCAACCTACAGATATCAATACTGGAATGACGTTGTTACTAGGCGCTGCGCTGTAGCTTCCCATAAAACACTTGAATCTGGAGAAAAGTTTCACGCCTCATTTAAAGCAAGCACGATTGATGACATTCAACTCTGTGAAATGTCTGCTTCGTCTCATTCATGGCGACGAGAAAAGCACCACATAAAAAACCATAATTCCGGTGAGTTTTTGCTTGCAGCAATTAATTCAGGTAAGGCAATCATTCAACAAGAAGGCAAAGAGGTTCTCGCCCAACAAGGCGACCTTGTTCTTTATGACACGGCCAAACCCTTTCAGGTACACCTCGAACCCAAATCCGTATTTTTATTACGTATCCCTAGAAATAAAATCATCAACGCTTCACACACAGCCGAACAATGCACAATTGAGACTATTGCTCGAAAAAGCTCAGTAACTGGTTTGTT
This sequence comes from Alcaligenaceae bacterium, assembly GCA_012511555.1. GTDB lineage: Bacteria > Pseudomonadota > Gammaproteobacteria > Burkholderiales > Burkholderiaceae_B > Oligella. The sequence goes on from JAAZFX010000008.1 coordinate 10,627, forward strand.
GATTAATACGATTAATGAGTTATCAAAAATAAATCATTCTGAACTAACTCCTCTGACACAAGCCCAATTAGTAGACTCTATCATTGGGCTGCTAGGAGCTACCTTAGATATCCATTGTTCAAGTAAAAGTGAGTTTTTAAGAGATGATATTTTTATTAATGCAAAAAATTTTCTAAGCAAATATGCACAAGAACCTCAATTAAGCTTGGAGGAAGTTGCCATGGCTCTAGGTATTAGCTCTAGACACTTAACGCGTGTATTTGCACGACACGGCATCTCACCGATGAAGTGGTTATGGGACTATCGCCTAGACAAGGCAAAGCGTCTCTTAAAGGAAAACCCAACACTCAGCATCACAGAAATTGCCTTAAGTACTGGTTTTAACGATTCCTCTCACTTCAGTCGTGCCTTCTCTAAAAAGTTCGGAGTAGCTCCATCTAGGATTAGGTAAATCCTTAGCAATCCTCCCCTCCCAAGAAACCCTCAGTTACAGACAAAACCAAACATCAATGCTATCTTTTAATGACAATCTATTTATCAGTTAAAAATTCGCAATTTAAAATAATATTCTCGTAAAAAAACTGTGATATAAATACGTAATTCCTCTGTGCCAATAGATTCCTATTGCGCAAAGTTATTAAGTTTTGAAAGGAAAAAACTTGTTTAAGTCAGCAAAATTTGAGTCTAAAGAGCTCGTGCCGCATCTCGGTAAAAACGGACTCGCTATTTTTGAAAAATACGTATCTAATTCTGCATGCTATCTAGAATATGGTTCGGGCGGTAGCACCCTAAGAGCACATAACTTGGGGGCCAAGCACATCATTTCAGTGGATTCTTCCAAAGATTGGACGCTGGCCATTCAAAATAATTTAAATCACTCTCCTAACGCTGATTTACTTTATTGCGATATCGGCTTAGTTGGTCGATGGGGTAAACCGACCAAAGAGGGCAAACTACAAAACTACCATACCTATATGAGTAGTCCTTGGACTGTGGCCCAAGAAAAAAATCTCAATGTCGATCTCGTGATGATTGATGGCCGCTTCCGTGTCGCCTGCTTTTTATACAGCTTACTCTGCGCAGAGCCTGGCACAGTAATTTTATTTGATGATTATTTAACCAGACCACGCTATCACGTGGTTGAAAAGTTTTGCACAAAAACTAGAAACTACGGGCGCATGGCGGAGTTTCATGTCAAAAAAGACTATAACTTGCCTGAATTAGTGGCTTATATTTCAAAGTATTCGATTATTAAGGATTGA
>JAAZFX010000068.1 GCA_012511555.1 Alcaligenaceae bacterium
CCTGCACAATATCAATAAATAGTTTTGATACCCATAACATCTCCAATAAGTAATATTGACCTAAATTTACTTTAATCCAGCAGCACCAAAGTTTGTATAATCAAAACGAATATTACAACACTTAACTACTAGGAGCGCTGCATGAAATCTGTTCAAATCCCATCCAAATCTGAGTATTACGATAGTCTACCCTACGAGTCTTATTCATTCCCCTACTCTCATCCCGCACGACTTTCTGCAGTCGCACGCCTCTTTAGTCTAGCAACACCAAAAAATAAAAAATTCCGAGTCCTTGAATTAGGTGCAGCATCCGGTGGTAACTTAATTCCTTTAGCAATGTATTATCCTGACGTTGAATTAGTCGGCATTGACTACTCAACAGTTCAAGTTGAGCAGGGTCAAAAGCTAATTCAATCGCTAGGTTTAGAGGATCGAGTACAACTACTTTGCCAAAGTATTACAGACATTGATAAAGACCTTGGTAAATTCGACTACATCGTCTCTCACGGAGTCTATAGCTGGGTACCTACAGAAGTTCAAGACGCCATTATCAGCACCATTCAAAACCACCTTAAACCAAAGGGTGTTGCTTATGTCAGCTACAACGTTTATCCCGGTTGGAAGCGTTTAGAAATTATCCGCGATATGATGCTCTACCATACACGTGACATGAATGAAAACAAAGCTCAGGAACGGATGGCGCAAGGGCGAGCGATCGTTGATTTTATCCGTAACATGAGCCATGAAAAAAGTGGCATTCGTCAGATGATTGATGCACCATGGGATAGCCTGCGAAACAAAGCTGACTCATATCTTGGTCATGAGTTTTTAGAGCCAGTCAATCAACCTTGTTACTTCCTGGACTTTTCTGAAAAACTCAACGCTCATAAGCTAGCGTACTTAGCTGATGCCGAACCAAGCCTTAGTTTTATTCAAGACATGCCCGAAGATAAAGTCAAAGAACTCATTGCAGCTAGCCGTAACAATCAAGTAATGCTGGAACAATATTTGGATTTTATATATTTCCGTCAATTCCGCAAATCACTTATTGTGCACCAATCAGCCACAGCGTCAATTCAACGTAAAATCAATGCAGAAGTTTTTGATGCCCTGCAATACTCAGTTAACTCATGCGTCGAAGAGCAAATTACGCCATCAAACAATTCCACTGAAACGCAAGACAGTACCACTTCAGTTAATCAGAGCCTTGGCACCCCTACTCTCGCCCCCGAAGGACGACGCTTCATCTTTAATCAAAGCCAGCCTGTCACGACCCACAATGATGCCGACTACGCCTTACTTAAAAGTATTTCCGAACTTGCTCCGCGCGTCTTTAATAAAGCTGCAGTACTTGATCTAGCATCTAAAAAAAGTAATGACTCGCAGCTTGGCTTGCGTCTAAACAATTTATTAAATCGTCTGACACTTAGTGGTTATATCGAGATTTGGGATCAACTGCCCACGAAAGCTCCTACCTTTGATATCGAAGAACAGCCATTTATGCCAGAAGTAATGCGCCGTTACTACCAAGAAACAGGTCACCTCAGCAATTATCGCCACGGCACATCGGGATTAAATATTATTCAAAAAGAAATTATCCACTTACTCGACGGTGAGCATAATCAGAAACAATTACAAGCACATTTGCGCCAAGCCTACGATGCAGAAAGAATTCGCTTACTGGATCAAGATAACCAAGCTTTAACTAAAGACAAGGTTGATGATTCCTTAGCATCTCACTTACGACAAGCGCTGGAACTATTTAAGCTTAATGGACTGCTTTATAAAAAATAGCTAGATCCTAATTAAACATTCCTAGATCAAAATCAAAACTAAATTAGATAATATTAATTTAGTTTTGATTTAAGTAATTAATTAGTAATATACTTATAACAAATAATAATATTAATTACTAATTACTACAAAATCCAGGGAGTATAAAGCTTATGAGTGAACATAAAAAAGATCCTCTGATTGGCATGGATCGTCGTTCATTTTTACAATTTTCCGCCGCAGCAACAGGTACCGCTGCATTAGGTCTTAAGTCACAGGAAGCACAAGCCGCTCCCAAAGTTAAAACCTCCGTACGCATAGTGATTGCTGGCGCCGGTTCTGCCGGTCTAACGACCGCCAACTATCTGGCTGCTCAATTAGAAGGCGCAGATATTACGATTATTGATGCCCGTAAAGCACACTACTATCAGCCCGGTTTCACCCTCGTCGCTGCCGGTATTAAATCTGAAAAGTATCCTACCAGCACCACTGCAGAGTACATACCAAAAAACGTCAAACTCATTGAAGAAGGCGTTGCTGAATTTGACCCAGATGCTAATGCGGTCGTCACCAACAGCGGTCAACGCATTGAATATGACTATTTATTTGTCGCTACCGGCATGGTTCTAAACTACGATGCTATCGAGGGTATGGACACCTCACGCATCGGCACCAATGGCCTGGGCAGTATTTATCACAGCCCGGAAAAGGCACGCGCCACTTGGCAGGCCATGGATGAGTATACGAATAAAGGCGGTGTCGGTGTATTCCTGAGACCCAACACTGAGATGAAGTGTGCAGGTGCTCCGCTAAAATACACCATGATTACAGAGGCCTACCTTGAGCGCAAAGGCACTCGTAGTAAGTCTAAAGTCATCTACAACTCCAACAACAAGGTCTTATTCAGCGTCCCCATTGTTCATGAAAAATTGCGCATGATTTTTGAAAGTCGCGACATTGAAATCAACTATGATCGCGTGCTCAAATCCATTGACCTTGATCATCGCATTGCGACTTTTGAACATGCAGATGGTCCGGTTGAACTAGAGTACGATTTTATTAATGTCATCCCGCCAATGAGTGCCCCAGACTCAGTAAAAAATAGTTCATTAACATGGCAAAGCGGTAACTGGGCTAATGAAGGCTGGTTAGATGTGAACCCCAATACCTTGCGCCACAAGCGCTACCCTAATGTCTTTGGTGTTGGTGATATTGCCGGCGTAGCCAAAGGAAAAACAGCGGCCAGTGTGAAGTGGCAAGTACCGATTGCGGTATCTCACTTAGTCGCCGAATTAGAAGGTAAAACGAGTGACGCCTTCTACGACGGTTATACCTCTTGTCCAATGATCACTCGCTTAGGCCGAGCCATGTTGATTGAGTTTGACTATCACAATAACCTAGTACCTTCATTTCCCGGCATTATCGCACCGCTTGAAGAACTATGGACCAGTTGGGTCATGAAAACCATGGCACTAAAACCAACCTATATCAGCATGTTACGCGGTCGCGCTTAAGGAGGTAGACATTATGCAATCACTGGATCCTATTGTACTGTTATCAGTATTTCAAGAAATGCTGGGCTTTTTGCTATGGGTTTTATTGGCAATTATTATTATCGGTACCGTTGCCTTTATCACGTTGCTTTTAAAAGAAAAGACCATCATCACCAGGCGCTTGGTTATTTCACAATTTATTGGTCTCTTTGGGGGTGTGGCAGCATTAATCCTGATGGTTATTGTCTCATCCTCCGGCTTTACCGATGCCGGTGGACCAATTGACTGGCTACTGATTTGTATTATCTACGGTTTAGGCTTTGTCGGCACAACCATCATCTGCTATACCATTGCTGGCTACTTTTTAAAAAACAAAAGAAAAGCAACGTATTAAAGCTATCAGGACTTAAGGGCTTAGTTGAAAACCATCAAAACTAAGCCCTTAATTGTAAATTGCTTCAGCGCTTGGCGAGAGCCTTGCCACGCCTCCAAAAGCGCCTGAACTCATCTTCGGGCATAAAGCTACCACCGGTTGCCCAAACAATATGGTTCGCTCGACACATATGTTCAGCCAGACCGTGTTTTTTTAGATAAGCCGCACCCTCAGCTGTATTGAATATAGCCCTCGGACCACTCAAAGCAGCGGCAGCAGATGGTTCGATCTGAATATCATTTTGTTCTTTTAACAAGTACAAATCACGCATCAAATTATCTTCACCAATGACAACAACACCAGACAAACGCGGACGCATTTCCTTGATGGCGAGCTGTGAAGCAACCGGCACGGCTAAACCATCCGCCTCGGTATGATTGCTCTGCCCAACATCGTAAATACTGGTATTAGGCCGATCGAGATGCTGCATCTGTACTGCAAAACAAGAAGAGTCCTCAGGCTCTACAAAAAACACATGCACATGATCACCAAACTCCTGCTTCAATCCATAAGCAATACCGCCCGGAGCGCCCCCAACACCGCATGGTATATAAACAAAGAGCGGATGCTCCGCATCAACTCTAATACCAAACTCATCAATTTGTGCCTTTAAGCGGCTCCCAGCAACAGCATAACCACAAAACAAGGAAATCGATTGCTCATCATCAACAAAATGACTAAAGGCCTCTGACAACGCTTCTTCGCGCCCCTGCTCTACTGCCAAAGTGTAATCACCGTCATGCTCAATCACCGTAGCACCACGATCACGTAAACGCTTCTTCTTCCACTCCTTGGCCTCAGTCGACATATGCACTACCGCCTGCATCCCTAAGGCAGCACTAATAATCCCGACACTCATGCCGAGATTACCGGTCGAACCGACAGTGACTGTATATTTGCCCAAAACCTCCAGGGATCGCTCGGATAATAAATCGATCACGGAGTTATTGGGCATTAAGCAATACTCGTCACTTAAGCGATCTACAAACTCCAGTACCTCATGGATACCACCGCGGGCCTTGACCGAACCGGCAACAGCCAGGGCATGATCGCCCTTGAGCCAATAACCGCCAGCCTGCCCATAATCACTAAAGGCTTTGATTGGCATCAGTGGTGACTCGATAATGCCCTGTGTTTTTTCTAACTCGGGAAATAAATACGCCAACAAAGGGGCATATCGCTCTAAACGTTCTTGGGCTGTTTGCACCATCGTGCTAGTTACATTACTAGTAAGATAGGGCTCCGTTGCGCTTCGCAACTCGTCATTAAGCACTAGATTAACAATCAAGCGCAAATCGCTCATATACTCACCTCAAGGACTCTTATAAACCAATGCAAAGCTCATGATACGTGAGTCGATCAGTATCCGCTAGGAGTGTTTTCACTAGCAGTGTTAACACTAGCTCCTGACTGAGCAGGAGCGTAAACAAAGGCTTTCAAAGCAATCTTTAGACAATGTCATGAATAATTAACGCATATCATTTATACTGTTAGACCGATCACGATTTAGCTAAAAAAATTGAGCTTTCAATTAAATATACGCTCCAACACCTTTTAAATTAATCTATGTTTTCAACTATCCGAGAGCAATGGTTCTCAAATGTTCGTGTCGATATCCTATCGGGACTGGTCGTGGCAATTGCTCTAGTTCCCGAGTCTATCGCTTTCTCTATTTTAGCGGGTGTCGATCCCAAGGTAGGTCTCTACGCATCCTTTTGTATTGCGGTGACTATTTCTTTTTTTGGTGGTCGCCCGGCAATGATATCTGCTGCCACCGGTGCCATGGCCGTGGTGTTTGTGAGCCTCATTAAAGATCATGGCTTGCAATACTTACTCGCAGCCACTATCTTAACGGGCATCATACAGATTATTGTTGGTTACTTGAAACTCGCCAACCTGCTCCGATTTGTCTCCAAATCCGTCATTAATGGCTTTTTAAATGCCTTAGCCATCATTGTTTTTATGGCACAAATGCCTCACCTCATCGATGTAACGTGGCATGTATATGCCATGGTGGCTGTGGGTTTATTGATTGTCTATTTATTTCCGCGTATTCCCGTGATTGGGACTATATTACCTTCACCGCTGGTGACCGTCATTGTCTTGACCGTCGCTTGCATACCGCTACAGTGGGATATTCCTACCGTGGGTGATATGGGTGAGTTGCCAAGTACGTTACCGGTTTTCTTACTGCCAGACATTCCGCTGACTTGGGAAACCTTAGTAATCATCTTGCCCTACTCCATTGCCCTTGCCGCAGTGGGACTACTTGAATCGCTTTTGACTGCACAAATCCTTGATGATTTGACCGACACCGACAGCGATAAGCATCGCGAATGTAAGGGTCAGGGTGTGGCAAATATTGTGACTGGTTTTTTTGGGGGAATGGCAGGCTGTGCCATGATTGGTCAATCCGTGATTAATATTAAATCCGGTGGCCGAACTCGTCTATCAACCTTCGTCGCCGGTTCATTTTTAATCGTTCTTGTCGTTTTTATTAGCGATTGGCTCAAAGTCATTCCCATGGCAGCACTCGTTGCTGTGATGATTATGGTATCGATCGGTACCTTTAATTGGGATTCGATTAAAAACATTCGCTCTTATCCGCCTTCCAGTAATATCGTCATGCTAGCCACTGTTGGTGTGGTCTTAGCGACTGGTAATTTGGCTCTCGGCGTCTTAATAGGCGTCCTCCTTTCGGCACTCTTTTTTGCCAGTAAAATTGAGCGCTATCTTGACGTTAAATCCACCTACGATGACACGACAAGAACTCGCAGCTATACCGTTAAAGGTCAAATTTTCTTTAGCTCAGCGGATAAATTCATCGACTCTTTTGACTTTAAAGAAGTACTATCAAAGGTAGTAGTCGATGTCAGCCAAGCCCATTTCTGGGATATTTCAGCAGTTGCAGCCGTCGATAAAGTAGTGCTAAAGTTCAGACGTGAAGGCACTAACATCGAGGTGATTGGTATGAACGAAGCGAGTCAAACGATGATTGAAAGATTTGGTGTTTACGACAAATCAAACAATCTCTAGGGAGAACTGAACATGTCAAAAATCATTGCCAGCATTGATGGCTCCTTGAGTACGCGTACGGTATGCGATTATGCCGCCTGGTTTAGTCAGAAACTTGAGCGCCCTCTTGAACTCTTACACATCATTGAAAAGCCCAACATTCAATCACCACAAAACCTCAGTGGCTCTCTTGGCCTGGGCGGCCGAGAAGTACTGTTAGAGGAAATCGTCCGACTGGAAGAGGCCAAAGCCAGGGTCGAGCTACAGCACGGAGAGGTCCTACTGGAGGAAGCCAAAAAATACCTCAAAGAAAGCTACGACATCATACCGCAAGTTTTTCAGCGCCATGGCAGTTTACTGGAAACAGTGGTCGCTATTGAAGAAGAGTTTCGCGTACTCATTATGGGTAAATATGGCAACCAGACTGATCAGCTTTCAGACAAAATCGGCACACAGATCGAAAACGTGGTGCGTGCAGTTCATAAACCTGTCCTGGTCACTTCCAGCACATTTGAACTACCTACTTCCTTTTTAATTGCTTTTGATGGTAGTCCTACTGCTAAAGTTTGTGTGGAGCGTGTTAGTTCCAGTCCCCTGCTTAAAGGCCTCGATGCACACTTAGTTTATGTAGGTGAGCCAACTCAAGAAATACAAAAAGAGATCGACTGGGCCGAAGAGCAACTTCAGCAAGCCGGTTTTAAGCCCACCATCATCATCCAGCAAGGCGAAGTGGAAAAAACAATTATTGACTATAGCGATACCCGTCAAATTAGCCTATTGGTCGTTGGTGCCTACGGACACTCAAGAATTCGTCAGTTCTTTATTGGCAGCAGCACCAGCAAGTTAATTGCCCGCTCGACAAAACCTGTCCTCCTCTTACGCTAATGACCATGACAAGCTACCCCATACCTGCAGTCACCGCCGTGGTTATTCATGACAATAAGGTATTACTGGTACAACGTGGCAAGGAGCCCAACAAAGGTCGCTGGGGCCTTCCCGGTGGCAAAATCGAGCTTGGTGAGACAATAACAGAGGCGGCTCTACGAGAACTCAAAGAAGAAACTAACATCACAGCCCAAGCCGGACAAATACTCACTGCCTTTGATGTGATTATGCGTGATGAAAAGCTGCAGACTAGCCATCACTATATACTTATCCCCGTGCTTTGCTCCTATCTAGATGGCATAGCTAAAGCTGCCAGTGATGCGGCTGAAGTGCGCTGGTTTGACATCGATGTAGACGGACAAAATAGTTGAGAACTGGGAAGGGTGAAAATCGGGGTTTTGAAGGGTTATTTGGAGGAAAGTGACAAAATAGATGGGAACTGGATCTTCCCATGAGTCTTAACCGTGATCCTAATTAATAGAGTCCCTCTCTAACACTGACAAAAAAAGCAATCAATTTACTTATAACTTCTGTCGAGACGGTTCACATGCACTGGTTTTCAGTTTAGTTTGTTGCGCACAACACTCTTCCATTAAATAATCTACCAAGCCCATCAAAGCGGACGTATTTGCGCGATAGCGTTGAAAACGTCCTTCTTGCTCAGCATAAATTAGGCCAGAATATGCCAATGCCTTTAAGTGAAACGACAAATTCGTTGGGGGAATGTTTAGTTGCGAGCCAATTTCACCGGCAACCAGCCCATCCTCACCAAACTTCACTAAAAGCTTAACAATATCTAACCTGAGTTCTGAAGCTAAAGCATCAAACATACTAACGGCATCTTGTTTTTTCATATTTATAGATTCATATAAATAAAAGTTACGAGCTGAGGTATGAGTCTATTTCAGCAGCAGTACTTCGTGCTGTACGCATCACACCAGTCAATGTTGCAGATGCCTCTCCGGTCCATTCCCCATACCCAACCAACCAAAGTCCAGGCATCTGAGTAGCCTGAGTTCCATCGACTAACACCTTATCATCTTGTACTACGCCAAGGGACGCCAAGGGGTGTAGCGCTGGCCTAAACCCAGTACACCAAATGACCGCATCCAGCGCCCTAGAGGTGCCATCTGCCCATTGGACTCCTGTCTCCGTAAATCTTTCAAATGGCTCAAGTGCCTTCAAGACGCCACGTTGTCGAGCTTCTCGCACGGATGGCACCATAACAATATCACCAAACCCACCAGGAAGATCCTTAGCATCTCTTCCTTCTTGTTGCGCTTGCCAACGAGCCGTAGCTCGTTCAAAAAGCACGCGTCCATCTACCTCATCAGGTAAAAAAGCGGGAGGTTGTAATGTGACCCACGTCGTAGAGGCTGCCGTTAGGGACACCTCAGCTAAAATTTGCGCTCCAGAGTTTCCTCCACCCATAATTAATACATTTTGATTGGCAAACAACTTTGGAGATACATAATGTGCTGAATGCACCTGTTGGCCAGTAAATTTTTCTAAACCTGCGATTTTCGGAATATACGGATTACGCCATGAGCCTGTCGCCAGTACAACAGCCCGAGCATACCAATTTTTAGCACCTGCACTTACCTTAAAACCATCAGTTACAGGTTCAATATCCGTCACCATAACTGGTCGCTCAATCGCAAACCCATAACGATTCTCATACTGCCGAAGATAGCTAATAACATGATCACGGCCTGGATACTGTTCACCCGTATCAGGCATAGGCCAACCAGCGATAGAACTCCAAGATGATGGTGAAAATAATCTCAATGAATCCCACCCATGCTGCCAAGCTCCACCTCCTTCTTTCTCAGCATCTAACAGCAGCACTGATTGTTTTGTTCTACGAAGGAAATAAGCGACGGAAAGAGCGGACTGGCCAGCTCCAACGATAATCACATCATAAAAAGCCATTACCTATTTCTCCCATGTTATATGGCAAACGAATAATAAGAGTCCCAAGCTAGCGTCTGTGCAACTCCTAATATGACAGCGAGGTGGGTTCGGTTGAGATGCATAAAAAATTAAATACTGCGCTGATTCACTCGCTTGGACAACTCTTCTGCGCTTTCTTTTCTTTCACTATACCGATCTACCAAGTAATCCGCACACTCACGAGTAAGCAGCGTGAACTTCATGAGCTCTTCCATCACATCAACAATACGATCATAGTAAGGAGATGGCTTCATCCTACCGTCTTCCTCAAACTCTAAATAGGCTTTAGCGACTGAGGATTGATTCGGAATGGTAATCATACGCATCCAGCGCCCTAATACGCGCATCTGATTGACGGCGTTAAAGGATTGAGAACCACCAGACACCTGCATCACGGCTAGTGTTTTACCTTGTGTAGGGCGAACAGCACCTATAGACAATGGAATCCAATCAATCTGTGCTTTTAGAATACTCGTCATAGCCCCATGGCGCTCAGGAGACGTCCAAACCATTCCCTCCGCCCAAAGAGATAAGTCCCGTAGCTCTTTAACCTTGGGGTGGTCCTCGGTCACTCCATCCGGCTGTGGCAAACCACGAGGGTCGAAAACTCGAGTCTCGGCACCTAGTTTCTGTAGTATTCGAGCCGCTTCTTCCGTTACAAGTCGACTATAGGAGCGCTCTCGAACCGAGCCATAGAGCAATAAAATACGCGGTGGATGTAGTTTGTGCTCTTTGGGAAACAACCGTCTTACATCAGGGTTCTCTAATAACGGATCATCAACATTGGGTAAGTCAAAATTTAACAACTTCGTATCCTTTTCCATAAGCCAGAGGGCTACCCTCTGCGTTAAGACCATGCACCTAAACGTATCGCTAATGCCGCTAAAGTAATCAGCAATACCGGTGTGGTTAATACCACCCCTACTTTAAAGTAGTAGCCCCAACTAATTGTAGTGCCTTTTTTTGCCAAGCCATGCAACCATAACAGGGTCGCTAGGCTTCCTATAGGCGTAAATTTCGGCCCTAAATCACTACCAATCACGTTGGCATAAATCATGGCTTCTTTAATTGCTCCACTGGCAGTAGAGGAGTCAATAGAAAGGGCCGTCGTTAATACGGTAGGCATATTATTCATGACGGAAGACAATACAGCGGAAAGCACACCCGTGCCCAAGGCTGCGCCCCATATACCCCCTTTAGCAAATTCATTGAGCAACAACGCAATATGATCCGTTAAACCTGCATTACGCAGACCATAAACAACTAAATACATGCCTAATGAAAAAATAACAATTTGCCAAGGGGCTCCATGAAAGACTTTTTTTACATTAATAGTCGTCCCACGAGTAGCCACAGCAAGTAACAGTGCTGCTCCAACCGCCGCAACAGCACTAACGGGAACCCCCAGTGGTTCTAAACCAAAAAAGCCAATGAGAAGTAAAACCAGCACCACCCAACCCGCTTTAAACGTCGTTATATCTTTAATCGCCGCCGCAGGAGGCTGAAGCCTATCCATGCTGTACGTGCGGGGTATATCACGCTTAAAAAACAAGATCAATACGGCAAGACTAGCTAAAACAGACACTATATTGACGGGTACCATCACTGAGGCGTAGTCATTAAATCCAATATTGAAATAGTCCGCAGAGACAATATTGACCAAATTAGACACGATGAGTGGCAAACTGGCGGTATCGGCAATAAAACCGGCTGCCATCACAAAGGCCAAGGTTGCGGCCGCCGAAAAGCCCATCGCCATCAACATGGCCATCACGATGGGAGTCAAAATCAAAGCAGCACCGTCATTCGCAAATAAAGCAGAAACGGCAGCACCTAATAAAATAATTAATGCAAACAGCTTAATACCACTGCCATTACCCCAGCGAGCCACATGAAGAGCAGCCCATTCAAAAAAACCTGCCTCATCCAACAACAGGCTAATGATAATAACGGCGATAAAAGTCGCTGTTGCGTTCCACACAATCCCCCAAACCACGGGAACATCAGCCCACTGCACCACCCCAAAACAAAGAGCGACGGTTGCACCTATTAAGGCACTCCAGCCAATTCCAAGACCTCGTGGTTGCCAGATCACCAAGGTCAACGTAAAAATAAAAATCAGAATAGAAACTAACACGAAAAATCCCTAAAACCGTCCATTCATTGTGTGGCCGCAGTGCACTGACACTAAAGCCAAGAATTCAACTAAAGAGCAGACAGATCTCTCGCACTTTGCTGTAAATGAACATGCTCTAATTTTTCTACAGGAAGGCTCATCAATAGCTCTAAACGACGGCGGATCATGGACATCGTTTGACTAAAAGCCGCTAACTTCTCTTCTTCAGAAGACCCCATGTCCGAGGGGTCAGCATAGCCCCAATGCGCTGTGGCTGGATGACCAGGCCAAAAAGGACAGGCTTCCCCTGCTGCGTTATCACACACTGTGATAATTAAATCCATTTTTGGAGCGTCTGGTCCGGAAAAATCATCCCAACTTTTACTATATAAGCCCTCTATGGATACACCTGCACGCTGTAATACACGTAACGCAAACGGATTCGGTTGTTGGTTCTCACTAGGACTACTTCCTGCTGAATACGCTTTAAAACGTCCCCGTCCTAAGTCATTGAGCAAGGCTTCAGCCAAAATGCTGCGTGCAGAGTTGTGAGTACATAAGAACAAAACATTCAAAGGACCAACCTGAGACTCATTCATAATTTCTCCATTTAACTAGGATTCAAAAATCAATCAATTCAATAATACAATTATAGTTAAAATGATGTCAATATAAAAAAGAGTCAGACTTGTAACGGTCGACTCTTTTTCTCTTAAAAATAAACAGGTTAACTAGCTACTGCTAATATTTTTTTAGGTTCTTCCGCCAATTGCACAACAATACGCCGAGACGACTTATTTAGCCCAGTGAAATGAACTTTCACCCCTTTATGGCTAAACTTAGTATGCACTTTTTCTAAGGCTTCAACCGCTGTTAAATCCCAAATATGTGCTTGAGAAAAGTCAATGCGCACGGCTTTGATCGGCTCATTCAGATCGATGCTATCAATGAACTGCCCTGCTGACGCAAAAAAACAACTGCCCTTTGGCTTTATAAATACGGCACATTCCATCTTCGGAAAGGAAGTTATGCACACGTAAAATATCCATCACTTTATGAGCAAAAAAGATCGCCGATAACAGCACACCTACAAACACACCTTTAGCTAAATCATGCGTCCAGACGGTCACAACCACCGTAGCGATCATCACCACACTAGAGCTTCTAGGGTGTACCACTACATTTTTAACTGATTGCCAGTCGAAAGTACTAATCGACACCATAATCATGACCGCCACCAAGGCCGCCATCGGAATTCGACTGACCCAGTCTCCGAGAAAAACAATCAGAACCAATAGAAACACACCTGCACATAAGGTAGATAAACGACCTCGCCCACCAGCTTTGACGTTGATCACCGACTGCCCAATCATGGCACAACCTGCCATCCCACCTAAAAAACCTGTAGCCACGTTTGCTACACCTTGGCCCATACTTTCACGTTTTTTATTACTAGGGGTATCTGTCATGTCATCCACGATGGAAGCCGTCATCAACGACTCCAATAAGCCTACTACTGCTAAGGTCAAGGAGTAAGGAAGAATGATCTGTAAGGTTTCTAAGTTAAAAGGAATATCGGGAATGAGAAAAATAGGTAGCGTATCAGGCAACTCTCCCATATCCCCCACTGTGCGTACCTCAATGCCAAACAACATCGTTATAGTAGTTAACACCACAATCGTAACCAAAGGAGAAGGAAGCACAGTCGTGATACGTGGTAGTAGATAAATAATAGCCAAACCGAACGCAGTTAATGCATAAACATGCCACGTCACATTCGTTAACTCAGGCAACTGGGCTAAGAAAATAAGAATAGCCAACGCATTCACAAAACCCGTGACCACCGACTTAGACACAAAGCGCATCAAGCCACCCAGCTTAATCATACCTGCTACGATTTGAATTAAGCCTGCCAAAATGGTGGCCGCTAACAGATATTGGAGACCATGGTCTTTAACTAAAGACACGATTACTAAGGCCATGGCTCCTGTCGCAGCCGAAATCATTCCTGGACGACCGCCTACAAACGCAATAATGGTGGCGATACTAAAAGAGGCATACAAGCCCACTTTAGGATCTACACCAGCAATAATAGAGAAAGCAATGGCCTCTGGAATAAGTGCCAAGGCAACTAAAAGCCCCGAGATCACGTCTCGACGCGCATTAAAAAGCCATGTGGAATATAAATTAGACATGCAGAAATCCAATTCTGCACAGCAGGCAGCTAGAGCCAACAACAAGGAAAAGCAGAGACGCCATGCGCTACCCACTGTGCTTTATTAAACAACAGAAAAACAAAGAAGAGGGGATAGCGATAAGTTACATGGGTAAAAGATAAAAATATTTAATATTAATTGTATTAGTTCCGACTTAATCTGACACAGCTCTTGAAAAAGAGAGAGTTACTCGTTCAAAATAATGGGTGTCTAAACCTTAATTTGAATATATACAGGGAGCAACTCTCATGCACCATACTACCAATTCAATCATCAAACATAAAGTAGGTTTATTAAATTTAGCCGAAGAACTTAACAATGTGTCGCAGGCATGCAAGATAGGGAGACATACAATGTTAAAAAACATGATGTACCGCCAGGTGTTTATTCTGGCGAGCGCACAAGCCCTTTTCCAAATTGTTTCTGTCGCTGTGATGACAGTTGGCGGACTGGCAGGTGCGATGCTCGCCTCTTCACCCCGTTGGGCCACCTTACCGATTGCAATGATGTTCCTCGGTACAGCAATCATGATGTTTCCGACCTCGATTTGGATGTCTAAAGTCGGGCGTCGTACCGGTTTTTTATGCGGTACCATGCTGGGCATAGCGGGTGGCCTAATTGCAGCTTTAGGCATCTGGCAAAGCTCATTGGTACTATTATCTTTAGGTACTTTTTTAATTTGTACTTATCAAGCATTTGCACAGTTTTACCGTTTTGCCGCCAGTGAAGTTGCGGATAATGCGTTTAGATCTCGTGCTATTTCATTAGTATTGGCAGGTGGTGTCGTTGCTGCCATATTGGGTCCGCTATTAGCCCGTCTTGGTGGCCCTTTACTAGAGCCGGAATATCTTGCTTCCTTTTTGATTATTGCGTTAGTGTCTTTGGTGGCAACTGCTGTGCTTCTGGGCTTCCGTTTGCCTCCTCACGCTGAAGCGGAAGCAGCGGCTACGGCATTATGATCCTTGGCATGACTGCCGCACCTATTGCGATGATGCAAAACAGTCATGAGTTAGCTACCGCTGCTACGGTTATTCAGCTACATGTCTTAGGCATGTTCTTGCCCTCTTTTTTCACCGGTTCATTGATTACACGCTTTGGCGTCCTTCGCATTATGTTTATCGGCGTACTGTTATTTTGTGG
This sequence comes from Alcaligenaceae bacterium, assembly GCA_012511555.1. Lineage (GTDB taxonomy): Bacteria > Pseudomonadota > Gammaproteobacteria > Burkholderiales > Burkholderiaceae_B > Oligella. The sequence continues at coordinate 15,025 of JAAZFX010000068.1, forward strand.
ACGTGTATTCTTTGCCGTCAGCGGTACTGACTTTACTTCATTTGCCGCAGCCTTGATTTTATTAGGAGTAGGCTGGAACTTCCTCTACATTGGCGGGACAACCCTCTTGACAACCACCTATAAGCCCAGTGAAAAGGCTCGTGCGCAAGCAATCAACGATCTGTTCATTTTTATTGTCGGCTTAGTTTGCTCCTTTAGCGCAGGTGGGATGTTAGAAGCAATAGGTTGGGAAAAAACCAATCTCAGCCTGATCCCTTGGTTAGTCTTGATTATGCTTTCACTCATCTGGTTCACCTATAGACAGCGTAACCAGCTCAAAGTAAGCCCTAACAAAGCTTAAAACAAGCTTTAAAATAAACTCAAAGACTCCATCGCCCAGTCGGCGGGAGTCTTTGGGCAAATATCAAGAGCGCGATTATTTAATTGCAGTACACACAATAAAAGACGCAGCAAAAGTCGTGTGACGACCTAAAAACAAGTCAAAGCGTCGGCAGTAGCGCGCTAAAATCGCTGATGGCGGATAGAAAATAGCGCCTCGACAAGACTGTATTGCAAAGTTTTGTGCAGCCATCAGCTTTTTTAACTCCTTGGCACTGCGATAGCTGACCTGTGACCACAAGGGATCACCAGAGTAAGCTCTAATGCGTCGCACCATACTCCACATACTCCATGGCCCTAGCTCGCCGAGCAGTAACTTGCCACCCGGCTTTAGCACTCTTGCCATCTCCCGAAGCGCTTGCTCAGCATCCTGAACAAAACACAAAGCGGTCACTGCCAGTACACAATCAAAGGACGCATCTGAAAAGGGTAGAGAAGCCATATCGCCTTGCACCAACTGCATAGTGACATTTTCCATTTGCGCTCTCCTGGATGCAGCTTGCAGCATCCTTGGGTCAATATCCATACCCGCAACAGAAGCACCATTTTTTGCCAGTTTAGTCAGTAAAACCGCATCACCACAACCGACATCCAAAACTTCAAGACCTGCCGGCTCGTCGATCATCTCTAAAAGCAAGTGCTCCTCTAGATCATCGGTAATACGACCCAGCTCACTATTACGCCAACGTTCATAAGATGTCGACAAAATACTCTCTTGCTTCTCGGACATGTGATGACTCATTTACTTTTAATCACTTTACTCAGGTAAAAACACCTTTCCACGGCTAATCGCTAGGATAGTTTTAACAAAAACAACAGTGATTACCACTGTAGTTATTAACAACAATACCGTACCCAGAACACTATAAAAAGATTGAGCACTTAAAGCGCCCATTTCCAGCGAGGCAATAGTAATAGCAGCCAAGGGGAAAGAATAAGCCCAAGCCGTCAAGAAAAATGGGATACGTAAAAAGTGTCTGATATGCACTGCGAGGAAAAGAGTAAAAAACAAGGCAATGAAGTAGAGAATACGTGCAAAAGCATCAAGACTGCCACCGTTTAACGATAAATAAGCTAGAAAACCAACAGCGGGCGGTGCAATAAAAATAAATAAAGTCGGCTGTAATTTTATGGGTAAAGGGTCATAGAAAAACAAACGATAGAGCACGAGCGTCATCAGTACCACCCAAAACGTCAGCCCCACACTAAAAAAGAACCAACTTATATCCGCAGGAGCGTATTGCACTCCACTAATAGGCACCAAGATATTCCCTACAGCAGGGATAAACCAAGCCGCCGTAATCTGCGGAATTTTAAATTGCGAGCGGAATAGCCAAATACTCACAGTCATCAGCGTAATCAACAAGTGCCCTATTGCGCCAAACACCCACATCCAGCGTCCTAGCTCCGGCGTAGCCTGTGACCAGGTGATTGCCAATAAAATTAAACCGATGGAAATGGCCGCAAAAAAATTAAGTTTGACCGGGTGTTGCCTTTCTTCCAGAACTGCCTTGGGAAAACGCGTCAACTTCAGCAGATACACCCCCAATATCAACAGCCAGACCACCGTCGCCAGATAACGCAGGATGTCGGCCACCACCATCGGTGCACCTAAGACATGCCCTGCTTTTAACCAGGCAATAGACAAACCGGCCAAACCCATAATGCTGGCAAATAGCGCAACAGGAAAATATGCTAGCCAAGAAGACGATTGATTTTCAGAAAAATTTGAGACAACCACTATACTTCCTTCATCTTATTAATTATTCACAAGAAAAAACATTCAACTAATTTAGTTAATGATAACATAATTTAATATCACGATTCACATCAAAACTCTGGAAATATTTGTCAAACGAATAAACAGGAGATCAATTGAATGAAGACACTAAATAGGTTATGCTTTAGTAAGTGGTCTTCATCTTATTATTTATTGCACACAAAAATTGGAGTCCGGATCAATGTCACAGCAAGAAAGTAAAAAAGCCATCTTCAAAAGCTTGGCAGAAATTGCGCATGCCCTCTCGCACCACAACCGATTAGAACTATTAGAGTACCTTGGACAGGGCCAGCGCAGTGTTGAGGAGCTAGCCAGTTTAAGTAGCTTAACTTTTGCCAACACTTCACGTCATTTGCAAATTCTTCGTCGCGCACGTTTAGTAAAAACTGAACGTGACGGTAAATATATACTTTATAGTTTGGACGGCGAGGATGAGGTAACTAATTTAATAAGTTCTTTAGGTAGAGTCGGTGAACGCAACAATGCTGAAGTTCAGAAGATTATGCGCGATTACTTCCATAACCGCGGTACTCTACAGGCAGTATCTCAAGAAGAACTGCTTAAACAACTTGAAGCCGGCGAAGTGACCTTGCTCGATGTACGCCCTGAGCATGAGTACTCTGTAGGTCACTTACCGGGTGCCCTTAATATCCCCCTTGAACAGCTTAAAGAAAAACTCTCAACACTACCAAAGGATCAAGAAATCATTGCTTACTGTCGAGGTCCCTACTGTATGCTGTCAGTTGAAGCCCTTAACTTCCTCAAAGCCCAAGGGTTCAAAGTGCGTCGATTAGAGCAAGGCTTTCCAGAGTGGAAAGCAGCCGGCTTTGATATTGAGGTCTCAGCCGCCTAATCTATTAGCTATGAACGATTAGGCGACCGTCGACGAGCTAATTATTCATTCGACTAAGACTGTACTGCTACTACCTTAAGAGCAAAGTCCCTTAACACCCATGGTTATTATTGATTGCTAATTTAGAATAAACTAATATTTAATATTAAATTTCTAAATTCCTAATAGTCACTTTTCACATCAAGAAAAGGTAATACACCATGTTCAAACAAATGATGCATCGCCAAGTATTTATCTTGGCGAGCGCACAAGCATTATTCCAAATCGTTACTGTAATTGTCATGACCATCGGTGGTTTAGCCGGTGCGATGATTGCTTCCTCACCACGTTGGGCCACCCTCCCCGTAGCTGCTATGTTTTTTGGCACTGCCGTGATGATGTTTCCGGCATCTCTGTGGATGGCAAAAGTTGGTCGTCGAACTGGCTTCTTAAGCGGCACGCTAATCGGTGCAACTGGCGGCCTGATATCCTCCTTTGGTATCTATCAGGGATCCCTAGCATTATTAGCAGTGGGCACCTTCTTGATTGGATGTTATCAGGCATTTGCCCAGTTCTATCGCTTTGCCGCCAGTGAAGTGTCTGACGATAGCTTCCGCCCACGCGCTATTTCTTTAGTTTTGGCGGGTGGTGTGATTGCGGCACTGATCGGACCCGTATTAGCACGTCTAGGAGGCACACTACTAGAACCTGAGTTTCTCGCCTCTTTTTTAATGACTGCTATTATTTCACTACTGGCGACTAGTGTTCTGCTGGGCTTTAAAGAACCTGAGCAAAACCAACATATCACTGAAAACATAGAGCAAGCCAGGCCATGGCAACAAATCGTATTTCAACCACGCTATTTAATTGCGCTATTTAGTGCGCTCAGCGGTTATGGGATTATGGTGTTGGGTATGACTGCTGCTCCTATCGCCATGATGCGAGATGGTCATGAATTATCAGCTGCCGCTGTCATCATACAATTACACGTACTAGGCATGTTTTTTCCGTCATTTTTTACCGGTTCTTTAATTAACCGTTTCGGTATATTTAAGGTGATGTTTGCTGGCGTCATTTTATTAGCAGGTCATATCGTGTTTGCCCTCAGCGGGACAGGATTTATCAACTACGCAATCGCCCTGGTTCTGCTCGGTGTCGGTTGGAACTTCCTCTATATTGCCAGTACTGCACTCCTTACAACGACCTATAAGCCTAGCGAAAAAGCTCGCGCACAAGCGATTAACGATATGATTATCTTTATCGTTAGTGTTAGCTGCTCCTTTAGTGCCGGTGGTATGCTGGAAGCTTTTGGTTGGGCAAAAACCAATCTATTACTCGCTCCATGGCTAGCTATAACTGCCATTGCACTGCTTTGGTTTAGAGCCAAACACGCTAAAACGGCACAATCAACTACATAGAAGCCGGATTAAGCGAGTGAAAGCTGTAGGATATCGGGTTGAGGTACTAAGCTAAAAATCAATAGCACCTCAACTCCTCGTGAATCGTAATCGCTATAGAATGCGCCATTACCTAAACCTATCCGATTGCCGCTCTTGTTTTGCCCCGTAACATCATCATTGACAGCACCACGACGGCTAATACAAGTGGAGCAAATGATACCCAGAGTACTGTACCCCAGTTATAGTACGTTAATAAGCTACCGGACACAAAAGAACCAATGGCCATCGTACCAAAGACGATAAAGTCATTAAAGGACTGTACGCGGGTTTTTTCTTCCGGTGTATGGCATTCAAGCACCATCGCTGAAGCGCCGATAAAACCGAAGTTCCAACCAACACCCAGTAAAATCAATGAAGTCCAGAAGTGGAACAACTCGCCCCCCATCAGACCCACAACGATCGAGAGCCCGGTCAATAGCAAACCAAACATGACAATATTGCCAACACCATAGCGGGCAATCAATCTACCGGTAAAGAAACTGGGCGCATACATAGCAATCACATGCCATTGCAGCCCAAGATTGGAGCTTTCCTGACTATGTCCACCCATCTTCATAGCCAAGGGTGCCGCAGTCATCAAGAAATTCATCAAACTATAAGAGACAGCCCCGCAAATAACGGCAGTAATAAATAGAGGCTGCCGGATAATCAGACTCAATGGCCGCCCGCCACCTGTCACCTCCTCCACTGTGGGCATGGGCAATTTAATCCCCATAAGGACTAAGGCCGACAAAGCTGCCACCGCAGCTTGAGCAATATAAGTAGCGGCAAACATATACGAGGACCAAAGGTGCATCGTATGAGTCACCAGCTGAGCCCCGACAATGCCGGCCACTACCCCTCCTCCCATCACAAAAGACAAGGCACGGGCTTTCTTGGCAGCTTCTACCCCATCCGCTGCGGCAAAACGAAATGACAAGACCACAGCCGTATAAGCGCCACCAAAGAATGTGGCTAAACAGTAGAGCCAAAAAGACGACATCAGCACAGCAAGGGTCGCAAGCAATCCAGTGATTACACCACAGCTAGTACCAACTAAAAAAGAAGTACGACGACCATAACGCCGCGCAATAGCACCGGTTGGTAAAATACCGCTCGCCATCCCGATCACAAAAATAGTAATAGGCAAAGTAGCTAAAGACTTGTCGGGAGCCAAAGCATTGCCAACAATGGAACCGGTCGCAAAAATGACCGTCGTATTAGCACCTGCTAAAGCCTGCGCAACGGTAAGCCGAACAATATTAGCGCGCTGTACACTGGGTGACAGCGCGCTAATATCTTTACTACTAGAAGATAAATTAGCCATAGATAAATTAATACTCTCTTAACTGATTGCTGATTAGTTAATCATCCACACCTACCAAAACATCGGATGCTTTAACAACCGCATAAGCTTCTTTGCCGACTTCGAGTTTCAAATCATCAACTGACTGATTGGTAATTGAAGAAGTCACCACCACACCGCCGCCAGCGTCGATCTTGACGTGAGCGGTCGTTGCACCCTTGGTTACTTCAATAATCTTACCTTTTAAAACATTACGCGCACTGATTTTCATTATTAACTCCCCAAATTAGGTACTAGTTATAGCCACTCTTATATTCTCATACGATGAGTAAATAAGCGACTTCAATTCTTAGAGTAAAAATTTTCCCCTCTACGAAATAGTAACAAAAAGCCATGACAATATGCTCAATATACTCTTAACTTTGTAAGGTAAAAATAGTTGAGTTATTTTATCGACATTGATCTTTTTTATATCGTAAGATATAATAATTAATTGGTAATAAGAATGATTTTTATTTGCAGGTAGTTATGCCTTCCAGACCACTTACTACGACAAGTCAGCTACGCACCGAATTAACTAGGGGCCGTAAATTCAACGCTGAAGAATTACAGCTCATGCTATTGCAACTATTAGCAGAGGCACCGGCTCATGGCTATGAACTGATCAAGCGCCTTAAGAACATCTCTGAGGACTACTACCGCCCTAGCCCCGGTGTACTGTACCCTGCTCTTGCTGCATTAGAGAGCTTAGACTTTGCAGAGGTAGAAACCAAGGGTAGACGTAAGAAGTACCATCTCACCACGCGTGGTGAGGAGCATCTGCAGCTACACATAGCTGATGTTAATGAGCTATTTGCCATGCTCAAACATGTTGCTAAAAAAATGCTCTGGTTCAAGCATGCTAATAACAATCCGGTACTGGCAACCGAAGCCACCGGTTGGACTCCTGACTATATAGAAGCCCGCAAGGCATTGCAATCGGCTCTACTCTCAGTAGATGATAGCTGTGCTGAAGAACAGCAACGCATCGCCAAGATATTGCAGCGTACGGCGCAAGAGATTCTAAGCAAAAGTCAATAAATCAAGGCTAAACTTTTTCTATTGCATTATTATCAATCCACACAATTATATGAGAATGAGTATCACTATGAATGTTAAAACTAAACTTATAGAGCGTGTCCGCCACCCCATCAAAATGCGCTTGCTAACAGTCAAGCGCATTACTGAACTGAGCCCGTCTATGCGCCGCATTACCCTAACTGGGCCTGACCTACCGGAGTTCCTTTCTGCTTCTTTTGACGATCACTTAAAGCTTATCCTGCCTGCGGTTCAGGGTGAAAAGCCAAATATGCCGGTCGTTGGTGAAAATGGCATGGAGTTTGACGAAAGTCGTCCAAAGCCAGTGATGCGCGACTACACGCCGCGTCGCTATGACCCTGAAACCAACGAGCTGGATGTTGATTTTGTCCTTGAGCATGCGGGTCCTGCCACGGATTGGGCAAGCAATGCAGAAGTTGGTCATTATGTCGGTATTGGCGGTCCACGTGGCTCTTTTGTCATACCGACCGATTTTGACTGGCACTTACTCATGGCCGATGAGGCAGCATTACCGGCACTCTGCCGTCGTTTGGAAGAACTTCCTAGCACAACACGTGCCATTGCCATTATCAAGTTGCGCAACAAGGACCATAAAATTGAGCTAAACCCTACTTGCCCTGCCGATATTTATTGGGTAACTGATGCCGAAGACAGCAAAAACGGCGAGGAAGCACTGTCATCCACATTGCGCACCCTGACCCCACCCGAGGGCGAGGGTTTTGTTTGGGCTGCCGGTGAATATAGCGATATCAAAGCATTGCGTGCTTGCATCACAGACGAGCTTGGCATTGACAAAAACCGCGTTCGTGCTTCCAGCTACTGGCGTGTTGCCATGACTGATGCACATGAAAATTTTGAGTAATCAGTAAAAACTTAGCCACATACAAACATTAAAGCTCTACACCACCCGGGCGTAGAGCTTTTTTTACTCAGAACACTGACACAAGCCACAAAGCAGCAACCTTCAAATAATTACAGTAGAATAAAGAGTCTTTTTTGACTGTTCACCTTTTAATCATATGATGGGGTAATCACTTTATGCGCATTAAACAGTTTTCCAAAATTTCTGCTGCCATGCTACTTGCCGTTGGCCTCTCAGCATGCGCCAACAGTTCAGATGACGAAATAACTAATTCTTCAACCCTCACTGCCTATCACTGGAACATGAGCCAGGCAGTGGATGCGAGCGGCAATAGTGACGCCCAATGGCTACGAGCCGAAAGTACAACTCCCGCGACACTTCGCTTTAGTGAGGATCGCTTAGGTGTCAGCGGTTTATGTAACGCCATGGGAGCAGGCTACACAGTAAAAGGCTCAGCCATTGACATTGCGCCACTTGTCAGCACCATGATGATGTGCGCAGATGAAGATCTGATGCGCTATGAGCAACACTTTGGTCAACGCCTGGCAGAAGCTTCTACTTGGCAAGTAAACGAGTCGGCTGAAGAGCCTAGCCTCACGCTTAGCTTTAACAATGGCGCCGCATGGACTTTAAAAGGTATCCCCACCGCTGAAACCAAGTATGGCAGCACCGGTGAGACTGTCTTTTTAGAGGTGGCAGCTGAAACAAAGCCATGCACTCACCCACTGATCGATGACTTCCAATGTTTACAAGTTCGCACGGTCAACTATGACGAGCAAGGCATTAAACAAGGTCATGGCGAGTGGCAGCACTTTTACGACAGCATTGAAAACTACGAGCATACACCGGGTGTTCGTAACGTATTACGCCTCAAACGCTACGAAAACAAAAACGCACCGGCTGATAGCTCATCTTATGCCTACGTATTAGATATGATCGTTGAAACTGAGCAGCTCTGAATTCTTAAGCAATACAATGTCTAGTACCGCCTCACCATCACATGACGCCACAACATTCCTGACACGTATTGTTGGAGCGACTGCGCTTGCTCACTTACTCAATGACCTGATTCAAGCTGTGCTGCCGGCGGTTTTCCCGATGCTGAAGGCACAGTTTGAACTGAGCTTTGCGCAAATCGGCTTAATCGCATTGATTTACCAACTCACTGCCTCCATACTGCAGCCATGCATCGGTTTTTATACCGATAAATACCCCAAGCCATTTTTATTACCTATTGGGATGACTTGCACCCTAATTGGAATTGCTATTTTAGCAACCGCACCAAATTATGAAACGATCATACTGGCTGCTGCGGTCATCGGCATTGGCTCGGCAACTTTTCACCCGGAGGCATCCCGAGTAGCTCGCCTGGCCTCCGGTGGGCGTTTCGGCACGGCTCAATCAGCCTTCCAAGTAGGTGGCAATACCGGTTCAGCCATCGGTCCATTAGTGGCTGCAGCGTTGATTATCCCCTATGGGCAATCAGCCATTGCCGGTTTAATCATCATCGCTTTAGCGGCTATTGCTGTGCTACTCTACCTCAGTCGCTGGTATCGGCAGAATAGACAAAATCGCCTACAAGGCCTGGCGCGTCACACCCAAAAGGGATTAAGTCGAAATAAACTGATCCAGGCCATCGCCGTAATCTGTACCTTGATGTTTGCCAAATTTGTCTATATCGGCTCATTTACCAACTACTTTACTTTCTACTTAATAGAGCACTTCAACCTCAGCATCCAGCAAAGTCAGCTGTTCTTATTTGTCTTTTTGGCTTCTGTGGCCCTGGGCACTTTTGCCGGTGGCCCCATAGGGGACCGCATTGGTCGCAATAAAGTCATCTGGATTTCTTTTCTAGGAGCTGCGCCCTTTGCCTTAGCGCTACCATACGCCAATCTTGTTTTTACCGGTATCTTAGCCTCTATGGTTGGTTTTATTATGTCCTCGGCCTTTGCCGCCATGGTGGTCTACGCTCAAGAAGCCGCACCGGGACGCGTTGGCTTAATCTCGGGCTTGATGTTTGGATTGATGTTTGGTATCGGTGGTATCGGCGCTGCCGGTCTTGGTCTCCTGGCTGATAAGTATGGTGTAATCTGGGTCTATGGCCTGACGTCCTTTCTGCCACTACTAGGCTTGGCAACAGCGCTTTTACCGACTACACCTAACCGTACAATCTAACCGAGTTGATACTGTCCAGTCAAGTTGGTAGATAGTCTAATTGCGTCCAACATGGCAAGCTTTGCTATAATGACTCATTAGTAATGAGTTTCATTCCTGCTATGCAAAAAAAGCCTTTTAGCTCTCAAGCCGAAGAAAGAAGTCTGCCTTGGTATTTGATCTATACAAAGCCAAGGCAGGAGCTTGTCGCCCAAGACAATCGTAAGTGTCCGATGAACACATGTATTTATTCTATCTGACATAGGCAACACTGATGTTTTGTTTATGTCAGGAGAGAACAAATGCAGACTATTGGAGTTAACGCGATTGATGCAGCCCAATCGC
>JAAZFX010000069.1 GCA_012511555.1 Alcaligenaceae bacterium
CCCGACAAAGCAGCGCTGAGACTGTATAAGGGGGCAAAAGACTCAGCCTGTGCCATAGGCCACGCTGTTCTAAAGAGGGTCATTCTAAACTTACCTTCCAGTAATTCACCTTTCTCAAGATCTGGGTAAAGCGCTGATAACAAACGTACTTCACCATTAGCAATACGCTTAACAATATGATGCGGACGCAAGGAACTTGGATGAGGTAATCCTGCTGCACCCAACAGTTCAGCCAAAGCTTCCAGGGTATTGCCGTGAAAATTACGAACTCGTATGGACTTATCTGAAACGACCAGAGCTTTTTGGCGTCGAGGGTCCTGAGTAGTAACACCCGTGGGACACATACCGGTGTGGCAAGCCTGTGCCTGAATACAGCCCACGGCAAACATGAAGCCTCTTGCACTATTACACCAGTCTGCCCCTAAAGCAAAGGCACGTGACATATCAAAAGCGGTAATGATTTTACCCGAAACGCCCAGCTTGACCTGCTCACGCAAAGCAATACCGACAAGTGTATTGTGCACCAATCGCAAACCCTCACGCAGAGGTGTTCCTACATGATCCGAGAACTCAACAGGCGCTGCACCTGTACCACCCTCTGCACCATCAATAACAATAAAGTCAGGGGTGATGCCTGTTTTGAGCATTGCTTTAGCGATAGCAAACCACTCCCATGCATGGCCTATGCAAAACTTGAAACCTACAGGTTTACCACCGGACAATTCGCGTAGACGGGCAATAAAATGCATTAATTCAATAGGTGTACTAAAAGCACTATGCTTGGCAGGAGAAATACAGTCCACACCGACAGCTATACCACGCGCTTCAGCGATCTCCGGAGTCACCTTAGCACCTGGCAACATCCCTCCATGCCCCGGTTTAGCCCCCTGTGACAACTTAAGCTCGATCATTTTGACATTAGGATGAGTCGCGCGCTTGGCAAACTCCTCTTCAGAAAAGTTACCCTTACCATCATTGCAGCCAAAATACCCTGAACCAATATTCCAAATCAAATCGCCACCATGCTCTAAATGATAGCGACTGATACCGCCCTCACCGGTGTCATGTGCAAAGCCACCAAGTGCAGCCCTTTGTTAAGTGACAAAACTGCATTGGCCGACAAAGCACCAAAACTCATAGCAGAAATATTAAGCACTGACATATCATAGGGTTGAGTACAATCCGCTCCACCAACACTAATACGAAAATCTGAAGCAACAGGCTTCACAGGCTCCATCGAATGGTTAATCCATTCAAAATCCGTCCCATAAACATTGCCTTGGGTACCGAATGGACGTTTATCAATCTGCTGCTTTGCTCGTTGATACACCAAAGAACGGTCTGTACGGGAAAATGGCGTTTGGTCACTATCTGTTTCAAAAAAATACTGACGCATTGCCGGTCGCAACTCTTCAAACAAATAACGCAAATTACCTATTACCGGATAGTTCCGCTTAATGGCATGCTTGCTTTGAATTGAATCATGGACACCAAGAACGGTTAATGCGCCAAAAATCAAAGTAGCGACGAACCACCATAAATTTGAAAATATACCTAAAAACAAAGAAACTATTGTAATAACGATAACTGTACAGAAAACTAAATATCTGACTATTGATTGAAGCATGAAGCACCTTTTAAGGTTAAGTGTCTCAACAAGTGAAAAGTCATCTCAGCACTAACTTAGACATTATATTGCGATACATTAAGAATAAAACGCAATATATAAGACTCACGGACATTTTAACTGCTTAAGCAATTAAAATCATCTTGTCTTTTTATCATCTGTTAACCTTAGGTAAATGTATTTCAAAAACCTGTTCAATAACTGGCAGAACTATTTGACATTCTGCAATTACGGTAAGACCGGTCATCAATTTATTGAAATAAAGAAAATCGTCTTAACAGCCATTTTTCAAACTCTAGTAAAACCATCAGCACCACGCCGCACATAACAAGTACAAACCACTCTGACAGCGCCAACGGTCGACTTTCAAAAATTACATGCATCCATGGTGAGTAAGTAAATATCAACTGGGCAATAATAACGACAACTACCGCAGCCCATACTGCAGGTGTACCTCGTAACGCTTGCAAGCTCATAGAGCTAGTACGCATATAGCGCACATTAAATAAATAGAAAACCTCCATGACACAAAAGAGATTAACGACCATAGTCCGTGCCGTTTCAACGTCATAGCCACTCGCATGCGCCCAGCTAAAAACACCAAAAGCACCTATCGTAAACAGAATCGACACCACAATAATTCGCCAAAGCATAAAAGAAGTCACCAGAGATTCTTCACGCTTACGCGGCGGTCGTGACATCAGATCACGCTCCGGCAGTTCAAAGGCTAAGGCCAACCCTAAAGTCACCGTCAGAACCATATTAATCCAAAGGATTTGTGGTGCAGTCATAGGAAGCGTCAATCCTGCCAACAATGCTAAGGTAATCGTCAATGCCTCGCCACCATTGGTCGGCAAAGTCCAGGCAATGACCTTACGAATATTGTCGTAAACTGCCCGACCCTCGTAAACTGCTGCATTAATAGAGGCGAAATTATCATCAGCTAAAACCATCACACTTGCCTGTTTGGCTGCCTCGGTTCCGTTACGGCCCATCGCCACGCCAATATCAGCCTGCTTCAATGAGGGCGCATCATTAACGCCGTCACCGGTCATCGCCACCGTATGACCAAGCGACTGTAGAGCACGGACAATGCGAATCTTATGTTCCGGTGTAGTACGTGCAAAAACGCTAACAACCTTAGTTAATTGCGGCAATTCTTCATCAGTGATCGTGTCAAGCTCGGGTCCTGTGACAGCACGTATTTCATCGGCCAAACAGAGCTGTTTAGCAATCGCTTGAGCAGTAGCGGCATGATCCCCAGTAATCATTTTGACCGCAATACCTGCACTACGACAGTCAGCTACTGCGCGAATTGCTTCATAACGAGGAGGGTCAATAAACCCGATAATCCCCACAAATGTGAGTTCCTTGACCCCTTCTAATGGCAAAGCCTCAGGTGGTAGCGTCAGCTTACGCACGGCAAAACCGAGCACTCGTTGACCTTGAGCCGCAGCAGTCTCAATAGCAGCTTCCCAAAAGGCCATATCAAGTGCCTCACTTTGCTTTGTATCAGCGGCTAACTGAGCTGAACAAAGAGCCAACAACTGTTCCGGTGCTCCTTTAACACAAACCACTGCACCTTTTGCCTCAGAATGCAAGGTCGCCATAAAGCGATGACCTGCATCAAATGGCACTGAATCAAGGCGAGGAAAACGACTATGCAACTCAGTAGCATCAAAACCGGACCTAGCAGCCAAAGCTAGTAGCGCTCCCTCCATAGGGTCACCATCAACCCGCCATTGGCCATCTTTTTCAATTAGCTTTGCATCATTACATAACAAACCGATACCTGCTAGGTATTGTGCGGCGGCTAAAGCATCAGCGCTGCCTTCTTGCACCTCTAAATTACCAACAGGGACATAACCATCACCCTCGGCCTGCACCTTACCAGCTGTAGTAACGATGCTTCGTGCACTCATTTCGTTACGAGTTAAAGTACCTGTCTTATCAGAACAAATTACCGTCGTCGCCCCCAAGGTTTCTACCGCTGGCAAACGCCTCACAATGGCATTACGCGAAGCCATTCGTTGTACACCGATGGCCAAAGTAATGGTAATTACTGCAGTTAAACCCTCAGGCACAACCCCGACTGTCACTGCAATCACCACCATCAGTGCATCTATCCATCCATAATCTCGGACTGATACAGCAAAGACAAATAATATGGCTGCCATTGCCAAAACAAATACAGTAAACAAACGTCCAAATCGACTAATTTGTTCCAGTAATGGTGTAGTTATTGTTTCGACACTACTTAATAAGGTACTAATGTGGCCAATTTCAGTCTGCGAACCAGTCACTACTACTACTGCCGTAGCCTGCCCGGTGGCTATTAAGGTCCCCGAATATAGCATTGAGCTGCGTTCACCTAATACAGCATCAGCCGCCACAGCTTCACTTGACTTCTCTGCCGGGACAGACTCACCGGTCAGGATCGACTCATCAATCCGCACTCCACGAGCATGCAGTAAACGAGCATCTGCCGGTACACGGTCGCCTGCATCAAGGAGCAAGATATCTCCCGGAACCAGCTCCTCGACCGCTAAAACCACGCGTTCACCATCACGCAATACACGTGCTGTTGGTGATAACATTGAACGCAAAGCCGATAATGATTGTTCAGCCCTGCCTTCTTGTACAAAGCCGATAATTGCGTTAATAATAACAACAGCAAGAATGACACCGGCATCAATATAGTGAGAAAACAGCATGCTAATTACTGCAGCAGCCAGCAATAACATAATGATAGGATCGTTGAAGTGACGCAGAAAGCGACGCCAAACTGGTACAGTTATTGGAGGAGGTAAAGCATTAGGGCCATAGCTGTGTAAACGCTGTCGTGCCTCATTAACACTTAAGCCTTTTGATGATGAAGACAACTCCCTTAGCGCCTCATCGGCAGACACCGCATGCCATGCTGTAGTAGATACTTGCTTTAGCGATGCGGTCCCATCCTTCACCGTCATAATAACTTGCCTCCTTAATTTCCCATGTACCAAAAAATCCGATAATCTATTTTGTCAACTAATAAGCTGAAGCTTCATTTAAATCAGCAACCGACTCATCATCCAAGTTAATTTCTGCTGCCAGCATTAAGTCATCCAATTGCTCGATTTTAGTCGAACTGGCAACAGCAGCAGTAAAACCAGGTCGAGCCATAATCCACGCTAAGGCAATTTGAGCTGGGGTGGCATCGTACTTATTAGCCGCTCTATCCAAAGCATCTAAAATACCCAATCCGCGTGGGTTGAGGTATTGAGCAGCTGAGCCACCGCGAGATGCACTTTTATTCAGATCAGCCTCGCTTCGATACTTTCCACTTAAAAAACCGCTAGCCAAAGAATAATAACTAAGTACACCCAAACCTTCAGATACACACAATGCTTCGAGCTGAGTTTCATACTCGCTTCGCTCATAAAGATTATAGTGAGTCTGCAAGCAAACATAGCGAGGCAAGTTATTTTTATCAGCGACTTCGAGCGAATGGCGTAGACGCTCAGGCCCAAAATTAGAAGCCCCAATCGCTCGAATTTTACCCTGCTCCATCAAGCGTTGAAGTGCACCTAAGGTTTCTTCGGGAGGCGTTTTATTATCATCAAAATGTACATAATATAAATCAATATAGTCAGTACCCAAACGACGTAATGAACCATCAACTGCCTTGGTTAAATAAGCTGCACTTAGATCTGCATTAGCAAACTCACCAGGTGCATCTGGTGCTCCGCCCTTAGTGTGTACAATCACTTGATCACGGTTGCCATTCGCTCGCATCCAGTTACCTATGATAGTTTCTGACTCACCACCTACGCCACTGGCCCAATAACTATAAATATCTGCTGTATCAATGGTATTGAAGCCTTTTTCAAGCAAATAATCTAATAATTTAAAGGCTTGCTGTTCATCGACTCCCCAGCCAAAAACATTGCCACCAAATACTAAGGGGGGAATAGTGATACCCGAATTACCTAAAGGAACTTTTTTCATGCGCAACTCCTAAAATATTTAAATATTAGTTTTTCATTATATTAAGTACCACTAACTATAGATAGTATTTAATAAAGTATGCTATATAAGGATTGTTTATAAGCATTTTCTTGACTCATATTGACAATCCTTTATACTAAGCGAACTCGGATTTGAAGCTGAGTTCACCTCATTTACCTGTATGTCATGTAATGACTGCGAGGCACTTATTATGAAAAGAAGAAGTTTTTTACTGACGCCACCCGCGTTAGCTCTCGGTTCAATTGCATTGCCAAGCAAAGCAATTGCTGCACCTTTAGCCATTCATAGTGACACTACACTCTTACCACGTCGTGGTAAAGGTCCTCGTGTTGTAATTTGTGGCGGCGGTTGGGCTGGTATGACCGCAGCACGCCACTTAAAAGAGAAGTTACCCGAAGCTGATATTATTCTCTTAGAAAAGAACCCAACTTTCTGGTCGGGCCCTATGAGCAATAAATGGTTGATTGATGTAGTTGACACTCAGTTTGTTAACCGCGATATGATGGGACCTGCCAATAAATACGGTTATACCTTAATTAATGTTGAGGTTACCGGTTTTGAACGCGATAAAAAAATTGTCCGTACTGCTAGAGGCTCTATTGATTATGACTATCTAATCCTTTCCGGTGGTATACGCGATAATTACCAAGCGTGGTTTGGCGATGATAGAGAGGCTGCTGAATATACTCGTAAACACTTCCCTAATGCCTATATCCCCAACCAGGAGATGCTTAGTTTAAAAAACATGGTCCACAATTTTAAGGGTGGAACCATAGTTATGACCCTACCTCCTCCACCACATCGCTGCCCGCCATCACCGTATGAACGAGCATGTCTAATGGCATGGTACTTTAAGAAAAACAATATCCCCGCCAAGATTCTTATCTTGGATCCTAAGCCTATGATTGCCCCTATTACTGAGGGCTATAAGATGGCGTTTAATGAGCTTTACCCGGATATTATTCAGCATATTCCTAACGCAACCGTCCAGGAAGTTGATCCTTATAACAAAAAAATCAAAACTGCCGCAGGTGAATTTGATTTTGATGAAGCAGTCTTGATGCCTCCACACCAAGCTTCTGATATGGTTTGGCACGCAGATCTAATTGTTAAGGACGAAAATGGCAAGCTAGGTAACTGGGCTGATACTGATGAGCGATTCTTCACTGCCAGGGACGATGATGACGTTTATATCATCGGTGACTCTGTGGGTTTTATTTCCGATCAATTCGGCTATTACCCTAAGAGTGCTCATGTGGCCAACGCTCTAGCTAAAATTGTTGCGCAAAACATCTACGAACGGGTTAAAGAAAAAGAAGTTATTCGTGTACTTCCTGACAACCTTTGCTACATGTTAGTTAATGCTGAACCTCGTGAAGCCATCGCTGTATTTTTTGAATACGAATTGGACGCCACCGGTAAAGTAATACAAACTCAAATTGACATGGACGTCAGAAATGCCGATTTCGTTGAAGATGACTTCAAGTGGATTAAGAGCAAATTCGACGATTTCTTATAAGACTAAAGAGCAAGCAATCAGGTTTCTCATTAACTGAGGAACCTGGTAATATTCCTCTCTCCAGCATTCCAAGGTAATATCAATGTCCCATAGACAAAAAAGGCGCTTGTTTTTACATGCGCTATCAATGACGGGCTTGAGCACTGCCCTTTTTAATAGCGGTATTATTTCCGGCTTAAGCGGTTTAAATTTATTAAGTAGCAAGGCTCACGCCCAAGGCATAGCAACAGCTCCTGTCGCCCAAGGTGAAGCACTCAAGGCCGCTTCAATGGCCGAGGTACAAGCCTTGATTGACGACTTTGCCGGTGACGCGACTATCGTAGAAGAAGGCTTAAGCATGGTGATGGATCCTTTAGCCAGCAACCCTTCAAGCATCCCTATACAAGCAGTATTTGATGAAGAAATTGACGATAACAATTATTGCGAAGAGCTAATTTTTATCGCTGAGGGAAACCCTGTTCCGCTAGCATGCCGCTTTAAATTCACGGCGCTCTCCGGTACCACCGAGGTCGCTTTCAGAACGCGATTAATTGACGCTCAATACATTCGCGCCCTTGCTCGCATGAGCGATGGTCGAATACTTAGTGCCAGACGTTATGTAACTGTCGTTGCTGGCGCCTGTGGCATCTGATTTTTGGAGCTAATTTATGAATAATCAAAAACCTAGAATCTGGCTCAGTAATAGTAATCCTACAAAGGGCGAAATAGTTAAAGTGCGTGCGGTCATCGTGCACCGTATGGAAACCGGCCTTAGACTCAACCACGATGGCGAAGCGCTCACTCGTAATATTATTAATAGCTTTACAGCTACCTTTAATGAGCAACTTCTCTTTGCTTGGCAGCCAGAAACAGCTATTGCACAAAATCCCTATCTTGAGTTTACTTTTAAAGCAAGAGAATCAGGTACTCTCACCATGCGTTGGGAAGACGATGAAGGAAAGATCATCACTAGTGACACTGAAATCACTATTAACTAATTACATCGTATAAGGTCTTTTTTATGAAAAATTCGATATTAAAACTCATCGCCTTTGGGCTTATGAGTATGGTAAGTATTGTCCAAGCACATAGCGAAACCAAAAGCGATGAATCGATTTTTGACGCAACCGCTCTGGCCCACGCCTGTTTAAACTGTCACAGCCCCACCGCGACAACGCACAATGGCGAAAGACTGACCATTCCAAATATTTTGAATCATGACTCTGAAGCAACCTATCAGTTATTAGTAGCCTATCAGCAAGACGAACTCCCTCCAAACACAACCATTATGAATAGGTTAGTTGCCGCTTTTAATGATGAGGAATTAAAAGCTATTGCAGAAGCCGTATCAACGATTGATTTGGAGAAAAAACAATGAAAAAACTTAATTTATCTCGTCGTGAATGGATCACAAAAGCTGCTCAAGCAGGTGTAGCCACCGCAGCTTTTAATGCATTTCCTGCCATTGCTAATAGCGCTGCCGGCCGTGTCGTTATTGTAGGTGGCGGTTTTGGCGGTGCGACCGCAGCACGTTATGTAAAACGCTTCAATCCGGATATTAAAGTAACTTTAATCGAACCATCTAAAACTTTTTACACCTGCCCATTTAGTAATATGGTGCTTGGTGGACTAAGAAAAATGGAGCAAATCGCTCACAGCTATGACAATTTAAAAGCGTTTGGCATTGAGGTTGTGCACGACTTCGTTACGGCAGTCGATGCGGATAAAAAGACGGTACGCCTTCAAGACAAGAGCACCACTCCCTATGACAAATTACTTCTATCACCTGGCATCGACTTTAGATGGGGAGCTATCGAAGGCTATGACGAGGAAGCCTCACTACTAGCGCCACATGCCTGGAAAGCAGGAGAACAAACCCTCATCCTAAGAAAGCAATTAGAAGCCATGCCGGACAACGGTAAGTTCGTCATGGTTGTACCCGAAGGCGCATTCCGCTGCCCTCCCGGCCCTTATGAACGAGCAAGCATGGTAGCTCACTACTTAAAGCACCATAAACCTAAAGCCAAATTAATTATTTTAGATGCTCAAGACAACTTCTCTAAACAAGGTCTATTTGAGCAGGGTTGGAATACGTTCTATAGCGATATTATTGAGCGCATACCGCTTTCTTTAGGTGGTAAGGTCACTCGTATTGACGCTAAAGCACTTGAAGCTGAAACTGAATTTGGTGATATTGTAAAGGCGGATGTGCTGAATGTTATACCTCCTCAACAAGCTGGTTTAATTGCTCATGAGGCTGGTGTGGCTAACGAAACCCTGTGGGTACCGATTCAAGCCAATACCTTTGAATCACAATTAGTAAAAGACATTTATGTTATCGGTGACGCTACCATCGCTGCGCCGATGCCTAAATCAGGCTTCTCTGCCAATACACAAGCTAAAGTAGCGGCAGCTGCCATTGTCGCTAGCCTAGCAGGCAAAGATGCAACTAGAGGCCACTTTGCTAACACATGCTATAGCCTAATTGCACCTGACTACGGTATATCTGTCGCAGGTGCCTACACAACTGAAGAAGGTAAGATGGTCGAACGCTCTGGCGGTGTCAGTCCCATGGATGCTGACGAGGCCTTTAGAAAGCGCGAAGCCGATTATGGTGCAGACTGGTATGCGGCAATTAGTTTAGATATTTGGGGAACCAAAATCCAAGCCTAATTGTGAATCTATAATTCACATCATAAACCTCATTTAGGATAAACGACTAAATGAGGTTTTTACTTTTTTACTATTAGATTAGCGAAAAAGTCCGCCAGCTTTTAAACGAAAAGATTGCTGCCTATTAAGCCTTGCTGCTTCACGCTCTGCATAAGCCTCTTCTCCGTACTCATAGCCACCGGAATAACGGCCAGAGGAGTCTTTGGGGCTACTACCACAGGCTGTTAAGGTAAAAAGCACGCCTAAGCAACTCAATTTAAATAGATTTGCGACACATTTCATAAAATTCACTCTTTAATCAGCAAGAATAATTAGTTTAACAGACTAAGATATTGAGTTTTTATAACAGTAATAAAGAGATTTTATCAAGATTAAGCACCCAAACCTCATAAGACTTGCAATATCCTACATACATGCTATAATCTTTCTCTTCTGGTGGCGCGGTAGCAAAGCGGTTATGCAGCGGATTGCAAATCCGTCTAGAGCGGTTCGACTCCGCTCCGCGCCTCCAAAAAAACATCTTATAAGCCTTGTAGACCTAGATCTTCAAGGTTTTTTGTTTTTTAGGGCGATAAAAAGTCACTATAAAATCCCGTCTTACCCCTCTTCTGGCACTCCTACCCTCCCTCTTCTAAAGCCTGTTAATTTTCCTTTTAAATACTTACTAAATGTAGTTTTATGCTAAACCATATCTTGCTACTATGTAATTGTTATTCCCACATTGAAAGAGGAAGTGTCATGAAAGGTATTATTCTTTGGTTATTGGGCGTACCCATCTTTGTCATTATTTTGCTCTATCTTTTTATCTTTTAATTATCTAAGTAC
Source organism: Alcaligenaceae bacterium (assembly GCA_012511555.1). Classification (GTDB taxonomy): domain Bacteria; phylum Pseudomonadota; class Gammaproteobacteria; order Burkholderiales; family Burkholderiaceae_B; genus Oligella. The sequence goes on from JAAZFX010000069.1 coordinate 10,632, forward strand.
TAAACTCGATTCTTACTAACATGACTTGCTATTAAAAGCCACCTGTTTTTCACTTATTGAAATTGGTGGCTTTTTTAGTCACACTAATAACTAACAAATGGCTTTTGTCACTAACAAGCATCCAATATTTTAGTGAGCAGTTTATGACTTTAGAGATTTTTCTCGTTTTACTAATCACAGTTGCAGCGATGGTGTTATTTATCACCGAAAAATTACGCTACGACGCTATTGGCATGTTGGTATTAGCCAGTTTAGCCATATTAGGCCTGGTCTCACCCACCCAAGCCCTAAGCGGTTTTAGTAATGAAGCGACTGTTACCATCGCCGCGATGTTTATTTTGGCAGCGGCTCTTGAGAACAGCGGAGCTCTCAGCTCGGTCAATAAGCTTTTTGGTCGAATCAAAACACCACTCACTTTTTATTTAACGCTCTTTGGACTGTTAGCTGTTATTTCCCCATTTGTGAATAATACGGCAGTAGTCGCCATCTTTATTCCCCTTGTTATTAGTGCCAGTTTAAAAGTCGGTATCGCCCCCTCTAAAACCCTTATTCCTCTTTCCTATGTCTCACAAATGGCCGGGGTAATGACGCTTATCGGAACCTCGACCAACTTGATTGTTAATTCAGTTGCTAAAGATCTTGGTTTTCGCGGTTTTACAATGTTCGAGTTTTTGCCACTAGGTTTAATATGTTTTATCGCTGGTTGTTTTTACTTAATTACCATTGGACGAAGAATTTTACCCGACGTACAAAGCTCCGATCTTGACCACTTATATGAGTTTGGACACTATGTAACTGAGCTTTATGTTTGCGAAAACTCACCCTTGGTCAACAAATCCTTTGTCGATGAAAATATTGTTCGTGACTATCGCATTTATTTAATAGACGCGCGCCGTGGCCAGGAAACAATCAGCTCTCCACGCGCTGCAGAGATGCAGGAAGGTGATATTTTATTAGTACGAGGCCGTTGGTCAGATATTCAGCTTCTAACCGAAGACAAAAAGTTAAAAATCAACAATCAACTTCAATACGGTAAACAAGTCCCTGAAGATGCTAAATGGATGATGACCGAGGTCATGATCGCGCCTAACTCCAGGGCTGCAGGACGGCGTCTAGTACTTTTTAATCGTACCTGGAACCACAATACGCTGATCTTGGGTATACAAAGGCGCGGCAATATTATTCGCAACAAACTAGATCGAATCAGGCTCGAAGTTGGCGATATTATTATGTTGGCAATTCCTGAAGATGATTTACCGGCTTTACGCCGTGACAGAAGCGTACTCATCCTTTCCGAAAACCGTGCACCTATCAGTAAAAAATGGCAGGCTCCAGCAGCGCTGACCATCATGACGGGCGTAGTTTTTGTGGCAGCCATAGGATGGATTCCTATTGCCATTAGTGCCTTAGTTGGTGCTCTTCTATTAACTCTCATAGGCTGCATTAAAGCAGATGAGGTTTACGAGCAGACTGACTGGTCAATTATTGTTTTAATGGCAGGTCTCATGCCGCTTGGTATCGCGATGAATCAGACGGGAGCCGCTGAGTTTGTTGTCAGCAATTCCCTGGCTTATTTCGAGCAATTCGGGCCACATGTCATTTTGGCTATTTTGTATTTAATGGCCTTAATCTTGGGCGAGATGATGAGTAATTCGGCTGCCGCAGTTTTACTGACACCCATAGCAATTTCCACAGCACAGTTGCTGGATGCCGATCCAACACCCTTTTTAATTGCGGTCACTTTCTCCGCAGCAACCAGCTTCATAACTCCCATAGGTTACCAAACCAACACCATGGTCTATGCAGTTGGTGGTTATAAATTTACGGATTTTATCAAGGTAGGGATGCCATTAAATATTATTTTTTGGATTCTGGGCATTATATTTATCCCCATTTTCTGGCCATTTTATTCTTAAATAGATGACTCTTCAAAGGCAGCTGCAGCTCGTTGTAGACGGTCATTAACTGCTTCCCAACTCTCATCTTCAGGCAAAGGCTGTACCGCAATACGAGTATAGTCTTGCTGATCCAGTTCACGTAAAAGACGATAGAGCCTCTTTGCGTATTCTGTCGCATCCTTAGGCATTTGAATATAATCCACTCCCTTAACCATCGGCAAAAGTTCAGGCTCAAAGACTAGGACTGCCCAGTTCTGTGATACTTCGGTAGTATCAATCGATTGAAGCTTTTCTATTAGTTGAGCAATGGCTTGACTCTCGCGCGGCAACCATTGCAACAGAGTTTGAGGCGCATAATGTGCTTTTAAACTACCAGAGACTCGCGGTGCTTCCTCATCTTTAGCTCGTGGCTCATAGCCCAACACCTCTGCTAACTGCTGACGACTAATATGCCCGGGACGTAATAAAGTAGCCGGCACTCCCTCGGCAACTCGCGACACATCAACAATTGTCGATTCGATTCCAACCTCTGAGTCATCGCCATCCAGTACCCATAACTGACCTTTTTCTATCTCGTCAAAAAACTCAGCCATGACATGCTTGCTTTGAGTTGGCGAAACTTGGCCAAATTTATTAGCTGAAGGAGCCGCTAAACCACCTTGAGCGTTGGCTCGTTGCTGGGCGAACTCCCTTAATAAAGCTTGGGCTGTAGGATGAGAAGGACAACGTACACCAACCGTATCCTGACCACCACTGACTGCAGCAGGAATATGATCGGCCCGTTTTAAAATTAAAGTCAAAGGACCCGGCCAAAAGGCTTTGATAAGGAGCTCAGCTTCATGCGGGATCTGCTTAGCCCAATAGGACAAATCTGCTCCGGGGGCCAAATGTACAATCACCGGATGATTACTTGGACGCCCCTTGATTTGATAAATCTTAGCAATGGCATCAATGTTTTCAGCATCAGCGCCCAAGCCAAAGACCGTTTCAGTCGGAAAGGCAACTAATTCGCCTTGATTCAAACGCTCGGCAGCAGTTTTAATCGATTGAGTAAGCATCTAACTACAATTACCCTCTTTTGAGCTCTGCACCTAGATGCAAGATATCACTCACTTGTTGTGCTGTATCGTAAAGAGCATCAATATCATGACTAATAATATTGACATGCCCCATCTTGCGAGCCATACGTGCTTCAGCTTTGCCGTAAAGATGCAAAGACACGCCAGGTAAAGCCAAGACAGAAGCCCAGTCAGGCTCTACAGCAAGCTCAGAGCCCTCAACGAACCAACTATCACCCAAAATGTTGAGCATAATTGTCGGCAGTAATAAACTCGTATCACCTAAAGGCATACCCGCCATCACTCGGACCTGCTGTTCAAATTGTGAACAGGCAGTTGCGTTAATTGTGTAGTGTCCGCTATTGTGTGGACGTGGCGCAATTTCATTGGCCACTAATCGAGCTTGGCCACTTTGCAACTTAGACTCATCCAAAACGAAGAACTCGACACACATCACACCAAAATAATTTAACCCAGCAGCTAGTTTTTTAGCATAGGCTTGCGCTTCAAGCACTAAGTCCTCAGGCACTAAATCTGGATAAACAGTAGTACTGGATAAAATCCCGTTGATATGGTTATTAACTCCCACCGGATAGACAACAATATCCTCTTGGTGATTGCGGGCGAGAATAACAGAAATCTCATAAGCCAGTGGTAACTTGGCTTCTAAAATACATTCGACTTCACCTAGCTCTTTAAAGGCTTGCTTAGCCTCTTCAAGGCTATCAACAACAGCTTGGCCTTTGCCATCATAACCAAAACGTGTTGCTTTTAAAATCCCCGGAAAAAGCTCTACATCAACTGTATCTAAATCTTCAATCTTGCGAATTGCTGCATGCGCAGCAACCGGAACGCCTTGGGCACTAATAAAAGACTTTTCAACTAGACGATCTTGAACCACTGCCACAGAAGAGGCAGCTGGCGCTATACGCGTAGTGTAAGACAACTGCTTTAAAGACATGGCCGGCACATTTTCAAACTCTGTAGTAACGGCCCTGACCATCGAAGCCATTTGCTCTAAAGCTTCTTCATCAGTATAATCAGCAGTAATATGCTGTTCAGCAACCTGCCCTAAAGGACCATTAGTTTCGAGACCTAGTGCTACAACCTTATAGCCCATAGCCTGGGCTGCGTGAGCAAACATTCGGCCTAATTGGCCGTCACCAAGCATGCCTAGGTACTCACCGGGCTTTACTTTATACTCATACGCTGGAGGACGTTGGTCTTGCATCCTAAACCTCCGGAGGCAACGTCATCGCGCGAGCCTTTTGAGTTTGATTGGCACGATAAGCCTTGAGCTTATCGCGTAATGCTTCATCCGTCATGGCTAGTGTAGCAATGGCATGCAGAGCGGCATTGGCAGCACCAGCTTCTCCAATCGCAAAAGTTGCTACTGGCACACCTTTGGGCATTTGCACGATAGAATGCAATGAATCCTCACCACGTAAATAACGTGATGGTACAGGCACACCAAAAACCGGAATCTCCGTGAGAGCAGCAACCATACCAGGCAAATGGGCAGAACCACCGGCACCGGCAATAATTGCACGAATCCCACGTTGATAGGCTGTTTCACCAAAAGCAACCATATCTAGTGGCATACGATGAGCAGAAATTACCTTGGCTTCATGAGGCACTTCGAAAAACTCTAATATCTCGACAGCATTGCGCATCACCTCCCAGTCACTGGAAGAGCCCATAATAACGGCTACTTTTACCTCTTCTCTTTGAGAACTCATACATACATCCTGTTTTTAAAAACTAAAGTGACTGACTGATTAAAAACCATCCATCACGTATTTAGCTATCAAACTAGTAAAAAGAATAATTTTAGCATATGAGCGTCTTAGCTTAAGGCCAGACAAAGAAAACCGGTGCGACAGATCAAGTCACACCGGAAAATTGATTTTTGACTAAATAACAAAAGTCGTATTACTGGGCAGCCTTTTCAATCGCTGCACCACCTGCCTGAATATCCTGCCCTGCGCCCTGCACTGTATTGCAACCGGTCACAAAAGCAACACCTGCTAAGCAACACACCAGTAGAAAGATTCTAGTTAAACGATTTAATTTCATAGCGACCCCTTTTTAAGGACTAAGTAATGTAGCTTACAGCTTCAATCACTGTAAGTTTAAAAATGTATTAATTGTTCGTTTACAGTGAACAATTAATATTATCACTTAATCATTCAAACACCATCAACATTTTCTTTTTTGCACATAAGTTACTAAACACATGGGCATCAACCCTCATTTGAATATTTTTCCTTTGATAATAATTGCAATTGTGACAAAATGGCAGCGAAAGTTACTTTCAAATTTCAACTCCAAACTAAGGGGAAGTTCAAGATGAAGTTTTTAACTCGCATATCAACACGTTTGATGGAACGTTATCTACCAGACGCTTATATCTTCGTCATCCTATTAACACTTTTAGTATTTATCCTAGGCTCCATTACCAACAAAGCACCCTTAACTGTTGTCGATTCATTTGGTAATGGTTTTTGGAGCCTAATGGCTTTTACCATGCAAATGACCATGGTCTTATTGTGCGGTTCAGTCATGGCTAAAAGCCCATTATTTAAAAATATTTTAGTGTCGCTAGCTAAAATGCCTAAGTCAGCAGGCTCTGCCATCATAATGGTTGCTGCTATCAGCTCGATTGCTTGCTGGATCAATTGGGGATTTGGACTGGTTCTTGGTGCTTTAATTGCCAGAGAAGTTGCTAGACAACGAAACGACACCGACTATCGCCTACTAATAGCAAGTGCTTATAGCGGCTTCTTACTATGGCATGGTGGTATTGCGGGCTCTATTCCTCTGAGTATTGCAACTCCTGCTCATCCTTATGAAGCTCAAATCGGTGTCATTCCAATTAGTCAGACACTTTTCTCTACTGGTAACATAGTAATTTGTCTTGTTCTTTTAATTACTATTCCTGCACTATGCTATTTTATGCATCCCTCAAGAGAGGAGAGAATTATTGTCGATCCAAAGCTACTAATTGAGCCAGAGCATGAGGCCAAGCCTGAAAAAATGACCCCTGCAGAACGCTTAGAACACAGTAAAGTGTTAAATATTATTATCGGCTTACTCGGTTGGGTTTATATCATCGCGTACTTTGTTAAGGGTGGCAGTTTAAACCTAAACATAATCAACTTTATCTTCTTCTTTGCAGCAATAGTATTACACGGCACACCTAAAAACTTTCTTAATGCGGTAGATGATTCTGTACGAGCTGTAGGACCAATATTGATTCAATTCCCGTTCTATGC
>JAAZFX010000009.1 GCA_012511555.1 Alcaligenaceae bacterium
ATGGCTGTTTGTAAGTGTTCAGGTAAGGTTGCCCACGCTTGATGCATATCTGCAAAATGCGTATCACCACCTTCTGTAGGTAATTGGCGGGCATAGAGTAGGGAACCTAGACTGGGAACTTCTTTATACGATAAATCCGAATGCCAATAAGCGCCGGCATCACCTAGTCCTATTGGTTTGTCATTTTTTTTGATATTGGAAATAATCATGATTTCAGGGTGACCCGGCAATTGGAACTGATGCAAGACGTGAATCTGTAAGATCCCAAATAAACGACTGAATTCAATCTGTTGTTCCGGTGTAATATCCTGGTTGCGGAAAATCAGTAAATGATGATCGAGATAAGCCGCCTTGATACGCGCCAAGTCTCTTAGATTTAGAGCTTGGCTAAGATCAATGCCGATAATTTCCGCACCCAAAATAGGGAAGGGCTTGATGATGAAGTTTTGATCACTGTCGTAGTGAACCGGCGTTTTATGTGCTTTAAGTGACGTAGTCATAAGATGTCCTCTGGTTTAATAGAAAGTCAAACTTTGTTCTAAATCACTATAAAGCAGCTTTTTTAGCCTGCAAAATACAAGAAAATTATTTAGATATCTGTGTATTAGCTAATGTTGGGTAGTTAAATAAGCTAATACGTATTAAATGAGGTTTAATGTGTAGTGCTTACTCATTACGTAATTGTTCAATATAATTGCGCAAGTTATCTTGTACCTCTTGGCTGAGCGTCGGGTATTCAAGACTTTAACCCTTTAAGCTTTGACATACTGCATCGGCAATAACAACGCGGCTATAGGGCTTATAGTCGGCAGGGATGATGTACCAAGGTGAGTCTTCAGTAGCTGTGGCACGAATCGCTTCCTCATAGGCTCGCATATACTCTGTCCAAAAACCACGCTCATAAATATCATTCGGGTCAAATTTCCAGTTTTTAGCGGGGTTACGCATGCGCACAATAAAGCGTTTCTTTTGCTCTTCAGGTGATAAATAGAGAAAAAATTTCAGTACATTGGTACCGTTTTGATGCATAAAGCGTTCAAAAGAACGAATATATTCAAAACGCTCTTCCCAAATATCTTCGGTGATGAGTTCTTTAGGTAGTTTTGAGCTATTTAAACCTTGCTCATGGACTTTGACCACTAGCACTTCCTCATAGTAGGAGCGGTTAAATACACCAATGGTGCCGCGGCTTGGTGTACGTACGTTGTTGCGCCACATAAAGTCGTGATCTAATTCGAGTGTCGTTGGTCGTTTAAATGAGTGTACTTCACAACCTTGAGGGTTAATGCCAGTCATTAAATGCTTGACTGCAGAGTCCTTGCCACCTGCGTCCATCGCTTGGAAAATAGTTAATAAAGCCCATTTATTATCGGCGTAGAGTATGTCTTGAAGTTTGGAAATACGTTTAACTAATTTCTTTTTGTGTTTTTTTAGCTTGTCCTTGTTGAGACGCTCAGTAGGGGCAGTTTGAAAATCCGCTAAGCGAAAGTTCGCCCCATCAGTCACTCGATACTGGGCAGAAAAGCCGTTTTTTATAAGTGAGTTAGTCATCGTGGTCAGCTTTATTAATTAATGTATTGTCGAGACTGTCAGTGTAACAGCTACAAGTATTTATGCTGTATCGCAGAAATACCTATGGCAATTAAGTGCTCTACGCTATTCCACCTTCCCATAGCCTCCCGCTCCTGGTGTCTGAATCACAAATACATCACCAGCCTGCATTTCTGCAGAGGCGCTGGAATCGAGTTGTTCGGTTTGACCAGTAGCATACTCTACATAGTTAGCACCCACTTCACCATCTTCCCCACCAAGCGCACCAAAGGGTGCAACCCGTCGACGGTTAGAAAGAATAGAAGCGGTCATGGGTTTTAGGAAACGAATACGACGGGTGCCGCCATTGCCACCGCTGACTTTACCTGCACCACCACTACCATGGCGTATAGAGAATTCCTCCAAGATAACGGGATACCTGAACTCTAGAATTTCCGGATCGGTTAGGCGTGAATTGGTCATATGGGTTTGCACCACATCAGTCCCCGGAAATAACTCTTCACGCCCATCTTGATGGATGATTTTACCGGCACCACTACCACCGGCAATTGTTTCATAGTACTGGTATTGCTCATCACCAAAGGTGAAGTTATTCATGGTGCCTTGAGAAGCAGCCATCACGCCGAGTGCGCCATAGATGGCATCAGTAATGCATTGAGAGGTTTCCACGTTACCAGCGACGGTGGCAGCAGGATAGTGCGGGTTGAGCATGCTACCTTCAGGAATTATGACTTCTATCGGCTTTAAGCAACCTTGATTCATTGGGATTTCATCATTGACCAAGGTGCGGAATACGTAGAGCACAGCGGCCATACACACCGCTTTGGGGGCGTTGAAGTTACTGTCCAGTTGCTCTGAGGTGCCGGTGAAATCGACTGTGGCACTGCGTGAGTCCTTGTCTACGCGTACAGTGACTTGGATTTTGGCGCCATTATCCATTTCATAGCAGAATTCACCGTCTTGCAAGGCATCAATGGCGCGGCGTACGGACTCTTCAGCATTGTTTTGTACGTGTTGCATATAGGCTTGAACTACATCAAGACCGAAGTTTTGTACCATGCGACGGAGTTCTTGCACACCTCGCTCATTGGCGGCGACTTGAGCACGCAGATCAGCAATGTTTTGATTGAAATTGCGTGCAGGGTAAGTGGCGCCAAGAAAGGCTTCGCGCAAAGGCTCTTCGCGCATAGTGCCATTTTCTACCAACAAAAAGTTATCTAATAGCACACCTTCTTCAATAACATTGCGGCTATTGGGTGGCATGGAGCCAGGAGTAATTCCGCCAACATCCGCGTGATGGCCACGCGAGGCCACAAAAAATAGAATTTCTTCTTCTTGCTCATCAAAAATAGGTGTCACAACCGTGATGTCGGGCAGATGAGTGCCGCCGTTATAAGGGTCATTGAGCGCAAAGGTATCACCGGATTTGATACGGCCTTGGTTTTTGCGAATCACCGTTTTAATACTTTCACCCATAGATCCTAGATGGACTGGCATATGAGGAGCGTTGGCAATTAAATTGCCATCATAATCAAAGAGTGCACAAGAGAAGTCTAAACGCTCTTTGATATTGACTGAAAAAGCAGTATTGGCAAGGGCTGCACCCATTTGCTCAGCAATGGCCATAAAGAGGTTATTGAAAATCTCCAACATCACCGGATCGACATCAGTACCGATGGCGACGGTATTTTCTTTGGCTTTGAGGCGACTGAGTAGCTGCTCGCCAC
>JAAZFX010000070.1 GCA_012511555.1 Alcaligenaceae bacterium
CTGAATCTCTGGGCAAGGAGCCTGAAGCCGCTGTCCCTGTGTTGAGTGCTTTAACTCAAATGTCTGAAGAAGCTCAGTTGCAAACTATTAAAGACGCTGACTGGTATAGTCTGGAGCAGCAACAAGAGATGATTGGTCCAGACACTAAGTTTGTTGAGGGCCTTCAAAAGCTGGCTGATATGTTGGTTGAGTATGGTCAAATCGACAAGTCACCACAGGTCAAGGATTGGATTAATAGCGACTTTATTCGTTAATATCCGTTTTTAAAATAGTTTTTCAAAGGCCGAATAGTGTCAGCAACTGATTACTATTCGGCTCTTATATTTTTAAAAGAGGACTTGCATGAACAATTCGCGTTCAGAAAAATATTCTTTATTTATGATCAGCACTATTTCTATAGTGGTTTTTGTCGGAGTGTGGGAATTAGCGACCCGTTTTGGCTTGATCGACCCCATTTTCCTGCCATCCCCGAGTGCTGTGTTTGAGCGCGCTACGCGAACCCTGGAAAATGGCACGTTAATTGCTAATGTACTGGCCTCAACCCGTCGTGTGATGGTTGGTTTCTTAATGTCTGTGGTGGTTTCTATACCGTTAGGGCTTGTTTTGGGTAGTTCGCGCCGAGCTTGTGCGGTTTTTGATCCGATCATTTCATTACTGCGTCCACTGCCATCAATGAGCTGGATCCCTTTGTCATTGCTATGGTTCGGCATTACTGAAACGCAGAAATACAGTATTGTGTTTATGGGTACCATTGCGCCAGCTTTACTTTATGTGATCGATGCAACTCGCAACGTTGATAAGGTATTGATTTTAGCGGCCCGCAATATGGGTGCTTCACGCTTCCAAGTAATGTGGCATGTGATTTTACCGGCAAGCCTTTCACAAATTATTATTGGGTTTAAAATTATTTTAGGTTTGGCGTGGACTTGCGTGATTTCTGCTGAGTTGATTGCGGCCAAAGAGGGCCTTGGCTTCATGATCATGAACGGTAAGGAGTTTTTCCAGACCGATACAGTAGTGCTGGGCATGGTCATGATTAGTTTAACAGTGTTGGTTTTTGATGCGGTTTTACGTCGTATTGAAAAACGAATCTTAGCTTGGAAGTAATCAAGAGGAATTTTTTGATGATTAAAATCGATAATTTAACTAAAAAATATGGCGATTTAGTAGTATTAAAGGATCTCGACCTGCATGTGGAAGAGGGTGAGTTTGTTGTTCTTTTAGGTGCTTCAGGTTGTGGCAAATCTACCTTAATCAATTTGATTGCCGGTTTCGAGCAAGCTAGCGAAGGTACGGTGATGGTTAATAATTCACCAGTTACCGATGTGGATCCGGGTAGTGGCATGGTGTTTCAGCAATATGCCTTATTTCCTTGGCAGACCGTGATGGAAAACGTGGCCTTTGGTTTAAAACTCAAGGGGATGGGCAAAGCTAAACGCCAAGAGCGTGCCAAAAAGTACATCGATATGGTTGGTCTTAGCGGCTTTGAAAACTCCTTCCCTAAGGAGCTTTCTGGTGGTATGCGCCAGCGTGTCGCCATCGCTCGTGTGCTGGCTAACGACACCGATGTCATATTATTAGATGAACCTTTTGCAGCGCTTGACGCCATGACGCGCCAGGTATTGCAGGAGCAATTAGTAAAAATTTACGAAGCAAATCGTAAAACAATTGTTTTTATTACCCACTCCATTGATGAAGCGCTATTATTATCTACACGCATGATTGTATTAGGTGCTAAGCCCGGTCGTATTGTGAAGGACATAGTTAATGACTTGCCGCACCCGCGCAATGCCAAGGTGCAGCTATCCAAGCGCTATAACGATATTAAGTCAGAGGTTTGGGATGTAGTACAAGAAGAGGTTATGAAAGGCCTCGAGGGCCAAGGTCAGTAGTTTTATTGCTTGTTTTTTTATAGGGTTAAGTAATAAATGTCATCAAAAGAGATGTTCCCTTCCTATGCTACCGTCTGCGGATGGAATGCATTATTGCCTCCACGCAGTATCAGTTCGCC
>JAAZFX010000071.1 GCA_012511555.1 Alcaligenaceae bacterium
GCACTAGCTGTACTACGTCTTTAGGGATACCTGCTTGATGCAGTATCTTAATCGCCGCACTGGCAATTAATGGCGTTTGTTCTGCCGGTTTAGCCAAGACCACATTACCGGCGGCTAGGGCCGCACTCACTTGGCCCAAGAAAATAGCTAATGGAAAGTTCCACGGACTAATACAAACTATCGGCCCTAAGGCGGGATGAGTGTCAATTTCAAAGTTCTCTGCTACTTGACGGGCATAGTAACGCAAAAAGTCAACAGCTTCGCGTAGTTCAGCTACTGCGTTAGCGTAGCTTTTAGCGGCTTCTCTCACAGCTAAAGCGATAAACTCAGGCGTATTTGTTTCTAGTAAATCGGCTGCTTTGAGTAGACAATTTGCCCGTTCAATCGGAGGTGTCACAGCCCAAATAGGGGTGGCATGCTGCGCACGGTTAAGTGCTTTATTTACATCCTGTTGATCGCTAAAAACCGCTTGTCCGACCTTATCGCGATGATCGGCAGGATTGACAATATCAATTAAACGAGCCTTAGCAGACTCCGGCCATGCCGTCGTATCGGTACTAAATTCAAAGTTGCTTGGTAAGGCGATTTGTTCCTTGGTGGTGCTGGCTAATAAACCTGCGGAAAGGGAGGCTAAGCGATGCTCATTAGAAAGGTCTAAACCCTGAGAGTTAAGCCGGTTTTCGCCCTGACTAATAAATAAATGGCGCGGTTCCGGAATCAATGGATGGGGTGAACCAAGAGGATGAATGGCATGGCTCTGTTCTACAGGGTCAGCAATTAAAGTCTCAATGGAGGTGTTTTTATCAGCAATTTGGTTGACGAAAGAAGAGTTGGCGCCATTTTCTAATAAACGACGAACCAGATAAGCCAATAAGGTTTCATGAGAGCCGACCGGCGCGTAAATACGGCAAGAACGATTTAATTTATCGGCAGAGATTGGTCCCACAACTTCTTCATACAGGGGTTCGCCCATGCCGTGCAAGCATTGGAACTCGTATTGACCCTTGTAGTAATTACTACCGGCCATATGATAAATCGCGGCTACCGTGTGGGCGTTATGCGTGGCAAATTGGGGGAAGACATATTCCGGTTCTTCGAGTAATTTACGGGCACACGCGAGGTAGCAAACATCGGTATGGACTTTGCGCGTATAGACCGGATAGCCCTCTAGACCATCTGTTTGCGCACGTTTGATTTCACTATCCCAATAAGCACCTTTAACCAAGCGGACCATAACACGGCGCTTAGTGCGACGAGCAAGGTCAATCACATAGTCAATCACAAATGGTGCGCGCTTCTGATAAGCTTGAATCACAAAACCTATGCCATTCCACGAAGCTAAAGCAGGTTCATGGCATAAGCGCTCTAGTAAGTCGAGCGAAATTTCTAGGCGGTCGGCTTCCTCAGCATCAATATTAATACCGATATCGTATTGATGTGCTAGCAGACTGAGATCGCGTAAACGTGGATAAAGCTCACTCATCACGGTGTCATATTGGGCGCGTGAGTAGCGAGCATGTAAGGCGGAGAGTTTGATTGAAATCCCAGGGCCTTCATAAATACCAAGTCCTGGTGAGCTTTTGCCAATGGCGTGAATCGCTTGTTCATACGCAGCATAGTACTTCAGTGCGTCTTCATCGGTCATCGCCGCTTCACCCAGCATATCGTAGGAGTAGTTAAAGCCTTTATTAATCATTTTGCGGCTATTGGCAAGTGCATTGCTGATGGTTTGGCCACAAACAAAATGTTCACCCATCAGACGCATGGCGCGATCAACACCTTGACGAATTAATGGTTCACCACCTTTACTAATCATGCGAGTTAGTGCTGATGACATACCTTTTTCACTGTTGGTGGCGACCAGTTTGCCAGTGATCATTAAACCCCAAGTTGCAGCATTAACAAATAATGAGCCGGAGGACAGGTGTGATTGCCAATCACCTTGACTGATTTTGTCGCGGATTAAGGAGTCGCGGCTAGCTTTATCAGGGATTCTAAGTAAGGCTTCAGCCAGGCACATTAGGGCTATACCTTCTTGGCTTGAGAGGGAGTATTCGTGAATTAAACTATCAACGCCACTCGCTAAACGCTTATTACGTATTGCCTCAACTAATTTGCGGGCAGTTTGTTGGATAGCGTTTTTTTGTGCGCCTGGAGTGGCTAGGGCTAAGAGCATTGGCATACATTCAGACTCAGCACGTCGATAGGCTGAAGTAATCGCCGAACGTAGTACTGATTGAGCGGCGATTTGCTGGGCAAAGTCCAAGAAAGGCTGAA
>JAAZFX010000072.1 GCA_012511555.1 Alcaligenaceae bacterium
GCCGGTAGTGGTATTTTCGTACAAATTCCCGGTATGGCCGGCAAAGAAAATGCCCTAATCGCGCGCATTCTGCCGGATGAGCCTAAACGTGAAGCTCAGGTTGAAGTGATTAGCTAAAAATTAATATGCCTTTAATAAAAACAGCTGCTAAAAATATTTAGCAGCTGTTTTTGTTTGGGGCTTAATACATATGACGACGCAGTGAGCGACGGTCCTTCCTTGGCGGTGCTTTTTGTGAAGGCTCCCTTCTTGTCATACCAGGAGTAGAACTAGGGCTAGGACCATCATCAACGAACCTTACAGGCCTAGATTGTGCTCTAACTCGAGTACGCGACAATGTTTGGGGGTTTGACCGGAGCGCTGGCTTACTTCGATAGCTAGGTTGGGATTGCGGCTGTGGTTTGGGTCGAGATTCTGCTTGGTGACGCTGCGACTGCTTTTCCTGCCTACGATTAGAAACAAACCAAGTAGCTGCTCCTATCACTAAAGGCGCCCACCAAATTGATGAACGCGAATACCTCGTTTTTTTAACACCACGCATCAAAAACTGAGCCACTAGCAAACTTACTCTAGGATGACGCTCAATATAAGAAAATAAGCCATGCGAGATTTTACTGCCCTGTACCTTGGCAACTGCTCCTTCAATTAAATTATTTTTAATTGTAGACGGCTTCACATCATTAGCAATTCTCTGCGCTTGTAAGCTGATTAACTCACGCTCTGCATAAATTTTTGCTACTAGCAAAGCCTTGCGCTTGGCTCTCTGCTTTTTGGTGCTAAGGGTAGAATTATCAGACATAACTAAACCTCCTTAGAACTGTTATTATTGCTTGCTGGTACTGAAGCAGATGCGGAAGAGCGATTCTCAGGAAATGGTGGTGCTGTCAGCAACTCCCCCCTAATCTTTGCAGCATCATCCTTAAAAACTTGGATACTACTGGCAAATGGTATTGCCCCAGAGAACAAACTCTTCACCTTGGCCACACAAAGCAAGGCAAGAACAGCGTAAATCACCGTCATACCGCCAATAACGGCAAAACGATAAGGACTATCCCAGACCAACAATAAGATTAAAAAGGATAAGCCCAAGAGAAAGAAGGCTGCCAAAATAGCTGTAGCAATAGCATAAACAATAGCCGATACCAATCGCTCGCGCTCTTCAGCAAACTCAAGGCTAATTAACTCAACCCGATTACTGAGCATGGCTGCCACGGTACCTAACAAATCTTTTGAATTCTGACCTAGAGACATAATCACTAACTCTTTTAAAACACTAAAAAAGGCGCCGAGTCCATCTAGAAACACCTAGACATACCACTAGCGCCCTTTTAGCTATTTACGGAAACTAATTACCTTTTCCCAGATTTACTTACACCTGAATCGAATAAAAAGGATTAGCGACGGCCAATAATTACGCCTAATAATAAAGCAGCAACACTAGCAATACCGATAGTAGACCAAGGATTACGATGAACATACTCATCAGCTTCTTGGGCTAAATGCTGACCACGCTCAACCATATCATCTCTAAACTCTAAGGCATGATCATAAACCTCATCAGCATAGTCGTGACCTTGGTCATAAAGTCTACGAGCAGTTTGTCTACCACGTTGGTAGCGATCCTCAGCCCACTCCCTACCGTGGTCGACCAACTCCTTGCCTTGATCCAGGATACTGTCCTTGGCACCGTCAAAACTACTATAAGCAGCTTCTAAGGTTTCGCGTGCCTGTTGACGTAACTCTCTCGCAGTTTCTTCGTTAGACTTTTTAGCTTGAACTAAGATCTTTTCAGCGTCTTTAATCGCACTTTGTAAATTAGCTAGTAGCTCTTCTTCAGTTTGTTTAACTGTGCTCTTAATATCATCCACGGTTGCTTGTACATCTTGCTTGGTCATTTTTACTCTCCTTAGAAGTTTAATGTAAATTGACTACATCTATAGTTGTAACGCAAAATTGTTTAAGTTATCAAGTAATTAATATTTTTTTTACCCTTGGCAATATTTACTGACACGC
>JAAZFX010000073.1 GCA_012511555.1 Alcaligenaceae bacterium
ATAACGTTGTCTGGGTCAACGATGAAAGTAGCGCGGTAAGCAACGCCATTTTCTGGGTCACGAATACCTAATTGGTCAATTAAAGAACCAACAGTATCAGCGAATTGGTAGTGACCTAATTTGTCTAGATCCGGGTGTTCACGGCGCCAAGCTAATTTACAAAACTCATTATCAACTGAACCGCCCATTAAAACAGCGTCACGGTCTTCGAAATCAGAAGCTAAGTTATCGAAACCAACGATCTCGGTTGGGCAAACAAAAGTGAAATCTTTAGGGTAGAAATAAATAATTTTCCACTTGCCCGGGAAAGAGTTTTCAGTGATTTCTTCAAATGCTGATTGGCCATTTTCTTCGTGGCTGTTAAAACCAGGCTTAACACCAGTAACTTTAAACGCTTCTAACTTTTCACCGATCGTTTTCATACTATATATCCTTTATAAATTAAGAGTTTGTGATTACTACACTAAATGAACAAAAGTGGTCGATCGCTAGCAATCTCGACCCGACTATTCAATAATTATACACTATTAAGACTTCTTGTCTAATAGAATATTCCTATTGCTAGCTTTAGGTAATTCTATACGGCAAAGTAAGCCATGAGGCTCGTTTTGAAGTAATTCCAGGGTGCCGTTTGCCGGTTGCAGTAATCGTTTAGAAATAGCTAAACCTAATCCGGCGCCACTGACATTGCTTCTTGCTTCGTTGCCGCGAGCAAATGGGCGTATCAAGCGATTTATCTCTTTGGGGTTGATGCCCGAACCCTGGTCTGAGACGTCAATGCGAATCATATTGCCATGGGGGTATAATTCAACTTGAATGAGCAACTCACCATCAGGGGAGCGACCATAACGACGGGCATTTTCAATTAAGTTGCCAACCACCCGAATAAGGTTGATCTCCTTGATACAGGCATATAGATTGGGATGAATATTGTATTTTAAAGAGCCATCTTTAGATTCTGTATAATCTTTGTCTCGTTCACAAAGGTCTTGGATAGGTTGGGAAATGTTAACCGGGGTCTTGGGAGCTTCACCTGTTGGCCGTGCATATTCCATGAGTTGGGCAATGCAGTGCTCGATTTGTTCCATATCACCATCAATCGCATTGAGTGCTTCTTCATTAAAGCAGCTCATTTCAATTTCTAAGCGTAAGCGAGCCAGTGGTGTACGCAAGTCGTGAGAAATACCGGCTAACATCACTTCTCGGTCTGACTCTGCGGCTCTAAGATCCATCGCCATTTGGTTGAAGGTTGAGAAAACTTCAACAATTACTAGCGGCCCTTTATCTGTTGCTAAGGGGACGGGAATCTCACCACGGGCTAATTGCTTACTGGCTTGTGCTAGTTGCTTTAAAGGTTTAGTCAACATGCGTACCGAAATGGCGGCACCGAAGAGGGCAATGGCTAAAGTAATAAATAGCCAGCTGAGACCCTCATTAATCAGGTTTGGAAATAAATCCTGCCGATACTTAACCAGTAACCAATAAAGCTCGTCATCAACTTTAAAGCCTATCCAGAGGCCCTTTTCGTCGCTAAACTCAGAAGCGAGGGTGATTTCAGTGGTAGGAACTAATTGCGATAATCTTTCTTTGAGTAAATTTTCAAAACGTGATTCGCCAAGTGGACTATAAAGATCGCCTTCTTCTCGTGGGAATACTTGCGTGTCACCTGGAGTTGCCAGTTGAATAATTAAGGCTGAACGACTTTCTTTGGCAGCATACTGTATGGACTTTTGGGCGATATTTAATGCACTGGTGGCACGCTCAGCTAGTTGATTGGCGCGGTGCTCCTCTAGTGCGTTAATAACGACCATCCCCCAAGCTGAGAGACTTAATATCATAAAGGCCGTGATCACAATGAAGGCACGACCAAAGAGACTAAATCGAAAGCTTGGTGTTATAGAATGAATTTTATCTCTCACTGAACGATCAATATCATGAGCCGTTTTTTCTTTGCGAAACGACTTCTGATGTTGATCGCTTAGATCATCACTTCTCAGGGCTGACATCGCCGCCATCCGGGATAAAGACATAGCCTAAGCCCCAAACGGTTTGAATATAAATAGGTTTGGCAGGATTAGGCTCAAGTAATTTACGCAGTCTAGAAATTTGTACGTCCAGACTGCGGTCAAAAGCCTCGTATTCGCGTCCACGCGCCAATTCCATCAACTTGTCACGCGATAACGGTTCACGAGGGTGGCGCGCAAATACTTTGAGGACTGAGAATTCGCCGGTGGTAATAGGGATAATCTCATCGCCTTTAGATAAGTTGCGGTTCGATAGATTTAATGTGTAGGGGCCAAAATTAATGGACTCATTGCTCTGGCTAGGAGCACCCGGGTGTTCGTCAGCCGAGCGACGACGCAAAACCGCATTGAGTCGAGCTAATAACTCACGAGGATTAAATGGTTTTGGCAGGTAATCATCAGCACCCATCTCAAGGCCTAAAATACGGTCAATTTCTTCGGACTTGGCAGTTAGCATGATAATTGGTGTCTGATCGCCTGCACCACGCAATCGTCTACAGATTGATAGACCGTCTTCGCCTGGCAACATCAGATCCAGGATGAGCAAATCAAAACGCTCACGCTGCCAGAGTTTGCTCATTTCCTTGCCATCTTCGGCGACAAATACATTAAAACCTTGTTCGGTTAAATAACGACGTAGTAGTTCGCGTAAGCGAGAATCATCATCAACGACGAGAATTTTACGAGGGGTAGTAGTTTGTGTATTCATTGTTTATCTTTATAAAAAACTCAGTGGAAAGAACGAATATATTTTTTAAAATCTTTACAACAATTAATTTCTAAAGTATTTCATCAATTGAAAAAGTGCTTATGCACTGGTGCCTTTAGTGAAAACTGTCGATGCTTAAAACAATATTAATGGGTATATCGATAATTGTAAATCACGACTTTCACTAGTGTCTATTTTTAGACGATAGTTAGATGAAACAAAGCGTTGCAAGATGCAAGTGAGTTATTGCGCTTTGTCGTCTAAATTTCAGTAAAATAGCACTATGAAAAAATATCTACTTGCCATAGAAAGCGCCGCCTCTGAATCGAGCGTGGCCATCTTAGAAATAGCCTCTTCAGCCACCGGTGAGGATGAGCCTTGGTGCGTGGCCGGCCGGCATTGGTCTACATTTAATCGTTCAGGCTCATTAGATCATGCGGAGCAGTTACTGCCCATGGTTGATAGCCTATTAGCTGAAGCGGGCATTGCCAAGACTGAGTTAGTGGCTGTCGCCTTTAGTCAGGGACCTGGTGCCTTTACGGGGCTGCGCATTGCTTGTGGTCTTGCTCAAGGCATGGCACTGGGCTTGGGTTTGCCGCTGATTCCTATCGATTCATTGCGTGCCAGTGCACAATTAGCGGTTGATTTTCTAGTTGAGAATAAGCAATTAACACTTATCCATACACCAGAAGAAAATCATAACAAACTATCGGGCGTAGATTATATTGTTACACTTTTGGATGCACGGATGGGTGAAGCCTACATGGCAATTTACCAAGCTCGCTCCATTCATACGGAACTTGAGCGTGATGCCATTGATTTAACGGTAGTACAAAAGCCAAGTTTAATCAGCATCAAAGATGTATTGCCGTGGCTAGATGGCCAGCGTCTTTATGATAATAAACAGCTGTTTTTTACCGGTAATGCCTTGGCGGTTTATGCCAGAGAACTCGCCGAAAGTTTTGAAGCCAAGGAGTTTGATTTCACCGTCTTGCCTGAGCAGCTAACAGAGTGGGCCGATGCTACCGTGTTAGCAC
Organism: Alcaligenaceae bacterium; assembly: GCA_012511555.1. Classification (GTDB taxonomy): domain Bacteria; phylum Pseudomonadota; class Gammaproteobacteria; order Burkholderiales; family Burkholderiaceae_B; genus Oligella. The sequence goes on from JAAZFX010000073.1 coordinate 3,771, forward strand.
GATTAGCAGTTAAAAAGCTACAACGGGGCGAAACGGTTGAAGCACATCTTGCTGCACCAATTTATTTGCGTGAAAAAGTAGCCTTTACCGAACAAGAGCGTGCGGCAGGTTTGAGTGGTAATCCTTCAGCCGTCATACCATTAATTAGTGATGCGGTTCCAGTTATTAAAGAAGGGGATGAGGCGCTGGCTTTTAGCTTTGCCTTTCAAGCAGGAGCAGACAACTATCTTCTCAGGCCAATGCAGGAGCGTGATATAGCCGGTGCACTTCTCATCGAGCAAACAGTTCAAGACTACCCGTGGACTCGCGGTAATTTCAAAGATAGTTTACGTGCTGCCTACCCGGCATGGGTAATTGAACATCAATTAAGCACAACAGAAGAGGGCTTGGATGATAGCAATCGTATCGTCGCTTTTGCGGTACAGATGCTGGCGCCTGACGTTGCTCATGTTTTACTCATTGCAGTTGAGCCTTCTTTGCAGGGTGAGGGTTTTGGTACCTTA
>JAAZFX010000010.1 GCA_012511555.1 Alcaligenaceae bacterium
GTGCGATTGGGCTGCATCAATCGCGTTAACTCCAATAGTCTGCATTTGTTCTCTCCTGACATAAACAAAACATCAGTGTTGCCTATGTCAGATAGAATAAATACATGTGTTCATCGGACACTTACGAGCATTAGTGGCTCAATGAAGTTGTAGAGATGATAGACCTGCTTTAGCTTACGACGGCTGTCTTGATTGATTTTGCCATCGCGCGTTAAAATGTGCAGTGCTTTGAGAAGCTCAACCGATTGTTGAGGCTTAATTTCCGGGATCAGAGTCATACGCCTAAACCAACTTAAACGGTCATTGAGAAAATACGGGTTTCAGGCTTATCTCTCAGCATGCGAAGGTCAAAAGTCATACAGATGTTACGCGTGAAAATTCGCCCCTTCTCGGTAATTTTCAGGCCATTTGGAACGAACTCTAATAACCCATCACTTTCCATTTCTTTGAGGCGCTCTAGCGTATCAGGTAGTTCAGGGAACTGTTGTTCTGGTTTTTCCCATGAGGTTTCTAATAAACACATTAAGTTTAAAATATGACGTCGGATAACGAGATCCTCTTGGTTGAGGATATGACCGCGCATCAAAGGAATTTCATTTTTCTCAAGACGCGCGTAATATTCTTCTAGTACTTTTTCATTTTGAGCAAATCCATACCAAGTGTCACTAATTGAAGACATACCTAAGCCAATCATGACCTGAGTGGACGAAGAGCTATAGCCCATGAAGTTACGGTGGATAGTTTTGTCGACCATTGATTGATAGAGACTATCTGTAGGTAGGGAGAAGTGATCCATACCGACTTCAATATAGCCAAGCTCTTCTAATAGCGCCTTGCCATTTTCATAGAGCTCACGCTTTTCCTCACCTGATGGTAAGTCATTTTCATCAAAACCGCGCTGACCAACACCTTTAATCCAAGGTACATGAGCATAAGAGTAAAAGGCTAAGCGATCAGGCTTAAGCTCTAAGGTGCGACGGATTGTGCGGTCCATGCCTTTCCATGTTTGGAAGGGTAGTCCAAAAACCAAGTCATGACTCACGCTGGTATAGCCGATTTTGCGAGCAGCTTCAGTGACATTTAACACATTTTGATAGGGCTGCACACGATTGATTGCGATTTGTACACGCTCATCATAGTCTTGTACGCCAAAACTGCAGCGACGAAAACCGAGGTCATAAAGACCTTGAAGGTGTTCTAGCTTTGTGTTGTTTGGATGACCTTCAAAACTAAAAGTGTGATTTTTAGCAATAATTGAACTGTCAAAAATATGCGTCAAGAGGCGTTCTAATTGCTCCATGGCGAAGAAAGTTGGTGTGCCGCCCCCTAAGTGAATTTCACTAATTACAGGTTTTTCTTCTAAAACTTCCAGATAAAGATTCCATTCCTTGAGCAGCGCATCAATATAAGGTGCCTCAACAGAGTGCTTTTTAGTGATGCGCTTGTGACAGGCACAGAAAGTACAGAGCTGTTCACAGAAAGGAAGGTGGATATAAATACTAATACCCTGCTCGGCGTTGGACTCTTTAAAGCTGCGTTTTAAGGTTTCTAAATAGACTTCAGGCGTGAAGCTACTGTCATCCCAGTAAGGAACAGTAGGATAACTTGTATAACGCGGGCCTGGGATATTGTATTTATGAATTAATTCTTTCATATCTAAATTTTAATTAGCTGCTGCTTTTTTTGCGGGCGACTTTTTCGCAGCGGTTTTTCTGGTGCTTGCTTTTTTAGCAGGCGTTTTTTTAGCCGTGGTTTTCTTGGCTGTGGTTTTCTTGGCAGTAGTCTTTTTTGTGACCGTTTTTTTGCTTGGGGCTCTTTGCTCAAACTCAAAACCGACCTTACCCTCGTCGTTAAGGACTAAAAAGGCTTTAAACTTGCGGTTATTACGATTAGAGACAAAATTTTCCAGTAAATCGGTCTTTTTCTCAGTGAGAAGCTTGTTCATTTGTTCATGAGAGATTTCTTGCTGCAAAATGACTTTACCGGACCGGAAGTCACAGCTCTTTTCCTTGCCTGTAGCACTTTGGCAGACATAGCTCATGCCTGTATCATAGACCTTAGATGAGCACTTAGGACAATTGCCAACAGCGGCTAGGGTAGAGAAATCAAGATTTTCTTCTTCCTCATCGCGACCTTGGCCAAAATCGAACTCTAGCTTTTTTTCATCACCAGTTAGACGGATGATTGCACTGAAGGGTCTCCCCATTTTACTAATAAAACCGCTTAAAGGCCCTAATTCATGCTCAGTTAGTAGGGTTTCAACCTCTTCAGGCTCAAAAGTTCGACCACCAGGGTGCTTGGTAATTGAGAAATCACAACTGGTACACGCATAGCGGCGGTAGTTTTCTTTGACTACACTGCTACAAACAGGGCATGGTGTTTTGAGCGTAACGTAGTCACCAGGTATCGTGTCGTGTTCATATTCTTTAGCGCGACTGACAATGGTTTGAGTGCTAAGTGCAATATCCCTCATGAAAGATTTGGGATCGAGCTGATTGGCTTCAATTTGTTTAAGCTTGTACTCCCATTCACCGGTCAGTTCAGGAGAGGTTAACTCTCGAACATTCAGACCTGATAATAGAGTCATTAATTGACGAGCCTTGGCTGTTGGGACAAGCTCACGGCCTTCACGACGTAAATATGTCTCGTTTAACAGCCCCTCAATAATGGTTGCACGCGTGGCCGGCGTACCTAAACCGCGCTCTGACATGGCCTCACGTAGCTCATCATCATCAACTAAGCGACCAGCGCCCTCCATGGCACTTAATAAGGTGGCCTCAGTGTAACGAGCAGGCGGTTTGGTTGCCAAGGCCTCAAGACGAACATCTTCGGTGTTGACTTTTTCACCCTCAGTAACGGGTACCAGATTAGCTTCTTGGCCTTGGGCTTCGCGTCCATAAATTTCTAACCAACCCGGATAGACCAAAACCTTACCCTCAGTTTTAAAGTGATGGGCTTCAACCTTTGTAATACGGGTCGTTACACGATATTCGGCAGCAGGAAAAAAGACGGCCATAAAGCGTTTTACGACTAAATCGTAAATTTTAGATTCAGCTTCACTTAATTCCTTAGGCATTTGTAAGGTAGGGATAATGGCGAAGTGATCGCTGACCTTGGCATTATTAAAAATGCGCTTATTGGTTTTAACCCATTGCTCTTTCATGATTTTTGCCGCGTGGGCTTGATGACCACGGTTGGCATTAGAGCTGCTCTCACTAATTAACGCTAAAGTGTCCTTGGCGTTTTGAACATAGTCTTCAGGTAAGAAACGGGAGTCAGTACGTGGATAGGTCAGGACCTTATGACGCTCGTATAGTGCTTGAGCTAGTGATAAAGTAGTTTTGGCGGTAAAGCCGAATTTTGAGTTGGCCTCTCGTTGCAAAGAAGTTAAGTCAAATAAAGCAGGGGAGATTTGCTTTGAGGGTTTGGATTCCTCAGTAACAATGCCCTGCTTGCCCTTACAGGCATTAACGACAGTTTGTGCTGCTAACTCTGACCACAGACGAGAGTCTCTCTTTTCAGGATCCCCAGAATCTTTTTTAAACTCAGGGTCATACCAACGACCTGCGTATGCACCCTCAGATGCGATAAAGTCACCGTGAACTTCCCAATAGTCACGACTAATAAACTGGCGAATGGCTTCTTCGCGCTCACAGACGATGCCAAGGGTTGGTGTTTGTACGCGGCCAATTGGCGTCTTGAAAAAGCCGCCATCTTTACTGTTAAAGGCAGTCATAGCACGGGTGCCATTAATACCGATAAGCCAGTCGGCCTCAGCTCTGGAGCGTGCTGCCGCTTCTAAACCCTTCATGCTCTCATCATCGCGGATGTTGTCAAAGGCATCAATGATGGATTGCTTAGTCATTGACTGTAGCCATAGGCGTTTGACAGGCTTTTTGCTCTTAGCGTATTGCATGATGTAGCGGAAGATAAGCTCACCCTCACGACCCGCATCGCATGCGTTAATGATTAGGTCGATATCTTTGCGCTTGATTAATTTAAGCAGCATGTTAAGACGCGTTTCGCTTCTTTTATCGATAGGCTTAAGTTCAAAGCTCTTTTCCGGGATCGCCGGTAAGTTATTAAATGACCATTTGCCACGTACGACATCGTCGGGATTAATTAAGGTCAATAGATGACCGACGCTGGAAGAGAGGACGTAGTCATCACTTTCAAAATAGTCGCCATGGCGTGAAAATCCGCCCAGAGCGCGAGAAATATCTAGTGCAACAGAGGGTTTTTCCGCAATAATAAGAGTTTTTGACATAGAACTAATTTAAAAAGACCAAAGATAAAAGACAGAAATTGTAAATTCGCAATTCAGTGCAGTTTTACATGTAATTCATGCTTTGGCAAGTGGTTTACCAGCTAAGCAAACTAAAAGAATGAGTATTAAGACAATATTGCATCAATATAACAGTCGCTAATTAGATGCTTTTCAAGAGAATCTTAAGATGATTTTTTAAACCTTAAGCACTTGGACAAATTTATCCTCTCGATAGTTCAAATGTAGAGACTAAGCAAATACAATGAAAGACATGATTTTAATTCTGGAAGGTGGAGTGTTCATATGGGGCTTCAATCAATTACAACTAAGCAATTTTTGGCATTGTTAAGTGCAGCGCTCTCCTTGACTCTACTTTCAAGTGGTGTTGTGACTTGGGTGGCGGCTAATTGGCAGAGTATTGCGCCATCTCATAAGATTTTGCTGCTGCAGGGGCTTATATTATTGATAGGCTTAGCCATGGTGTTGCTACGTCAACGTGCTGTTAGTCATGAGCAAGGGCCTCAGCCAGCACTTTATTGGTGGTATCAAGGGCTGGCTTTTTTGGGAGCGGTAGTAAGCGGCGCACTACTTGCTTTAGTGGGGCAGATTTACCAAACAGGAGCCGATACTTGGCAGCTTTTCGCTTTGTGGTTCGTCCTCATATTGCCTTGGTTTGCCTTCTCACCAAATGTATTTATAGCTGCTTTAGCAGCGGTGGTAGCCAATACCGCTGCGGTTTTATTTCTGCTGGATAATCAGTTGTTGATCTCTCGAACTACAGCGACTTATTTATTAGCCTTTTTAAATGCCTTGCTTTTTCTGGGTTTGGAGCATAAGTGGGCTAAGCATGACTCATTATGGGCTGTTCTTAGTACAACAGTATTAATCTGCGCTATCACATTATTTGCTAGTGCCAAGATGGATGGTTTTGGTGGTGCTATTTCTCTACATCTACTAATTGCTGCTGTGTTGCTGATGTTGTATGTCAAATTAAGTTGTGGCGGCTTGCATATTAAAGTATTAATTGTCGCAACGATAGCAGCGTCTTTGACTGCTTATATATTGGAAGTGATGGCTGATGTTTACAGAGACAACAGTAGTTTGGCATTTACTTTATTTGTGATTGGTTTAATTTGGGCAGGAGCCGCTTTTGTCATACTGTTGTTGTGGCGCTCCCATAGTAAGTCAACTAGTGGTTTAGAACGAGAATTGACTGTTAAATCACAGCAACAACCAGCTCCGATCAGCGTCTTTCTGGCATTAAGTAGTTTATTGGTAGCAGTATTTTTCTATATGGCTTTTTATCTAATTATAGAGCAGAGCTACGGAAATCAGCTGGCACACTTTACAAGTGAACTCGCTATTATTTTATTGTTATTGGCACTGGTTATCTTATATTTTTGCAAAGGAGGTGTGTTTGCTTACAGTTCCTTAGTCTTGTATGAGCTTGCTGTCTTTATGGGTATAGAGAGATATATTTCTCATCATTATTTGTGGTCTTATGATGGACAAACAGCGTCAATTCCTTGGGGTGCCTATATTACACCCTTGCTTGCTTTAGTTGTTAGTGTACTGATTTATCGTAGACGCTCGGAGTCGTGGATTCGTTTTACTGTGAGTTTAGGTTTTTTTGTTTTTTTGAGTATCTTGCCAAAACACTCTTTGCTACCTTGGCTAACAAGTGAGATTGTGCTGCTGCCGCTTGTGTTTATTGCTTTGATTTGGTGGTTTTTTAGAAAAGCCGAGACTGTTCAAATGCCTTTATTTGCTGCATTTATGCTCTGGGCTTTATATGTTGTAGTGAGCACTTTTTACAAAAATTACTATGGTTTGTATATGGACTCAGGCCAAGAGATTACTTTCAGTTCCATTTTATTGACCTTTTTGTTACCTATAAAGGTAATAAATCGATCGTTTGATTTGCCCATGAATTTGCTGATAGCTAACTCCATCTATTGGTTTTTGATTGTAGTTGTATCGTTAGTTCCTTTATGGGCGTTATGGCAAATTTCTAAAGATAAAGGTACTACAGCTAAGCTTGTGGCGCTATTAATGGGGCTTTTAGTGTTTTGGCTGTGGTTTGGACGGGTTGAGATAATCATAACCTTTAGTTTGATGGTTTTAGCTTATTACTATAAAAGTCGTATGCTGTATTATTCCGCCGTTGTGCTGGGCCTAATTGGCCTAAGTATGTTTTATTTCAGTTTGTCTGTACCCCTTACGCAAAAAGTCTATTTATTGCTTCTTTCTGGCAGCCTGTTTTTGGTGCTGTATTTTGTTTTTGCGAAAAAGCTTTTAATTGAAAATAAGGAGGTATCACATGATTTTGAGGTGCATTCTTCCAAGTTTTCAGAAGTCGCTGAGAGTTTTAAAACTCGCGTTGCCCCTTTTAGTCGAGCCGGGTTCTATGGGCTCCTCTTTTTAGCGGTGTCATTACCGCTTGCAGCATCGCAGTGGCAGGTGCTTAGTTTTGGGCGTATTTTAGGTGGCGGTCAATCTGTCTTGCTTAGATTACAGCCAGTGGATCCGCGTTCACTGATGCAGGGCGATTATATGGTGATTAACTATGAGCTTGGTAGTCGAATTCAACAAGTCTTGGGATCCGCAATAATCGATGAAGCTGCCAAGGTCCAGATCTCTGATAGCTTAAAAAAACGTTTATCGTTAGAGGATGGGGTGCGTTTTTTGGCTGAGGTTAGAGTTATTGATGGTGTGGCTGAGCAGCCTCTCGGTTTTTATGAAAGCCATGAGATTAGCGATTTTCATAGTCGCGAGGACGTAGTCTTTTTACCTTTTGTTTTGAGGTCGGAGTATTCGAGACACGTGGTTATTCCAAGTTTTAGTACGGAGTTCTTTTTTAATGAAGAGGCTGCACGTGCTTATGAACAGGCGAGATTTGCAGAGTTGATTGTGGCTGATGGTCGGGCCTTGCTGAGGGCATTATTGGATATTGATAGAATTAAAATTAGCACCGCTACTAGCGAGTAGTAGCGGGATGAGTAATAGTGGGTGGTGAAGGCTTAGTGAAATACGTCATCATCACTGCTATGTTGTATAAACTCTTCCAGAAGGAGGTCGTTAACCTCTTGCTCTTGGCTCCACATGACCATCAGGGTCAAGATCTTGAACTCAGATAAAATGAGCGTGTCCTGAGGAGCATCTAGCGCACAGTTAATAACAGCTTCCCGCATTGATGGGGTGAGAGCACCGGTGCTTTCCATAAAGTATAAAAAACTTATGCCGTTTATACCTAATTTATATTGCTCGTAAGAGTTGTAGACTCGGGTAGAGTCAGTCGCAATGACGAGCTGTTCTTCTTTGTGTCTTTCGGTATTTACCGATAGGCGATACAACCAACTCATTGCATCATGGATATCATCATGCTCAAAACCTGCGGCCATTAAGCGCACAGCTAAATCTTCTGGTTTAGGGCAAGTGGCAGGTGTGAAGTAGTTTTCGTATACATAAACTAAGACGTCATACATGAGAGCTATCCCTATTTAATCAATCAAAATAAGCACGATACTTTTGTGCAACCGAGAATTTTACCTTGTAATATACTCGATATAGTTAAAAGTCTCACTTAGAGTAAGGTGAATCGCAAGAACTTTTGGTCTTTCTCTTACATAAAAGACCTAAAAACCACAAAAAGCCTTTTTATAAAAGGCATAATAAGCTATTGCAAAAATTTTGTTTAATTAGCTTTAAATCAAGGATTCAAAGGTCAGTTATGAGTTTATCGGACACTAAATATTTAATGGACATTACTTCTCGTCCGGATTTGGTTTTCTTAAAGGGTGATGGCTCTTGGCTAGAGGATCAACATGGTAAACGTTATTTAGATATGTTGCAGGGTTGGGCTGTTAATTGCCTTGGCCATAATCCAAAACCTATCATTGAAGCTTTGACTAAGCAAAGCCAGTTATTAATTAACCCTTCGCCTGCCTTTTATAATCAACCGATGATTGATTTAGCCAAGCGTTTATGCGAGGCCTCATGTTTTGATCGCGTGTTTTTTGCCAATAGTGGCGCTGAAGCCAACGAAGGTGCGATTAAATTAGCACGCAAGTGGGGTCAAAAGAACCGTAATGGCGCCTATAAAATTATTAGCTTTGGTCACGCTTTTCACGGACGCACGCTAGCCACTATGTCTTTATCAGGCAAGGCTGGCTGGGATCAGATGTTTGCCCCACAAGTTGATGGCGTCCCAAAAGCAGAGTACAACGACATTGATTCGGTTAAAGCCTTGATTGATGAGCAGACTGTGGCGGTCATGTTAGAGCCCGTACAAGGTGAGGGGGGCGTCATTGCTGCGACTAAAGAGTTTATGCAGCAGTTGCGTGAGTTGACTACTGAAAAGGGTATTTTGCTTATTGTCGACGAGGTGCAAACCGGTATGGGTCGTTGCGGTACTATGTTTGCCTATCAGTTGTCGGACATTGAACCAGATATTATGACCTTGGCCAAGGGTATCGGGGGCGGTGTGCCTTTAGCTGCTTTATTAGCTAAAGAGTCTGTTTCTGTGTTTGAACATGGGGATCAAGGTGGTACTTACAACGGCAATCCCCTTGTTACAGCCGTTGGTATCGCTGTCTTTGATACTTTGGCCGCCGATGGCTTTATGGATTCTGTCAATGAACGCGCTAAGCAGCTGTCAGATGGTTTAACTCAGCTATCAGACAAGTGGGGGTTCAAGGGCGAGCGCGGTGAAGGTTTATTGCGCGCTTTAGTTTTAGATAAGGATGATGCACCGGCTATTGTAGAGGCGGCTAGAAATAGAGCGCCTGAGGGGTTGTTACTCAATGCGCCTCGTAATAATTTACTACGTTTTATGCCGGCGCTTAATATTAGCGAAGAAGAGCTAGCTCTTTCTTTGCAGTGGCTTGATGAGTTGATTGCTCAGGTTAGAGCTTAAGTTGTGATTTAAATAAATCTTGATATAGCGCAAATTTATCAAAAATTTATTGGTTATAGGTTTTGTTAATCGGCTTAACAAGTAAATAGAATTAGTTTAATTTTTGTCGACATCGTATGATAATAGGGTAGGTCATATAGTGGTTTATGACCTATTCTTTTGAGCTTAAAAAAACTTAAGGAGCCATCTATGTCTTACAATTCTGATAAAAATTTAGGTCACTCAACATCTATTAACGGTGCGCCGGCTAGTAGCGACCGTAACTCTTTAACCGTTGGTGCAGACGGTCCTATCGTATTACATGACCACCACTTGGTTGATACTTTAGCCATGTTTAACCGTGAAAAAACGGTTGAGCGTCAGCCTCACGCTAAAGGTTCTGGTGCCTTTGGTGTATTTGAAACAACTCACGATGTGAGCGCTTATACGAAAGCTGCTTTGTTCCAACCGGGTGCTAAAACTGATATGCTTGCGCGTTTCTCTACCGTTGCCGGTGAGCAAGGTAGCCCTGATACTTGGCGTGACGTGCGCGGTTTCTCTTTAAAATTCTATACTTCTGAGGGTAACTACGACTTAGTAGGTAATAACACCCCGATTTTCTTCGTACGCGATCCAATGAAGTTCCCTCACTTTATTCGCAGCCAAAAGCGTCTACCAGATTCTGGTTTGCGTGATAGCCATATGCAGTGGGATTTCTGGACTAGTCACCCAGAGACAGCTCACCAAGTAACTTACCTGATGGGTCGTCGTGGTTTGCCTAAATCTTGGCGCAAAATGCACGGTTTTGGTTCGCATACTTATATGTGGGTTAATGGCCAAGGTGAGCGTTTCTGGGTTAAGTATCACTTCCGTACCTGTCAGGGCGAAGAGAACTACAGCAATGCTGAAGCCACAGAAATGAACGGCCTTGATGCTGATTCTCACCGTCGTGACTTATTTGACGCAATCAAACGTGGTGATAATCCATCTTGGGACTTGTTTGTACAAATCATGCCGTACGAAGAAGCTAGAAGCTATCGCTTTAATCCATTTGACTTAACCAAAACTTGGTCACAGAAGGATTACCCATTAATTCCTGTTGGTCGTATGACGCTTAACCGTAACCCTGAAAACTTTTTTGCTCAAATCGAGCAGGCTGCTTTCTCACCATCTAACTTGGTTCCTGGTATTGGTTTATCCCCTGACAGAATGTTATTGGGCCGTGTTTTTGCTTATCCTGATGCTCAGCGCCGTCGTATCGGTACTAACTTCCATCAGTTACCAGTAAATCAGCCTAAAGTACCTACCAATACTTATGTTTTTGATGGCAACATGAATTATCACCATAGTGGTAATCAGGTTACGCACGTAAGTGAAACAGATGGCCGAGCATTTGCAGACCATATTGGTCCTATCGAAGATGGTTGGGAATCTGATGGTGCATTAGTTCGCCAAACCTATACTTTGTATCCTGAAGATGATGATTTTGGTCAAGCAGGCACTTTAATCCGTGAAGTAATGGATGATGAGCAACGTACTCGTTTCGTCGAGACTATAACGGGAGCTATTCAAGGCGTTCGTAGCCCAGTTCTTGAGCGTGTATTCCAATACTGGAAAAACGTTGATCAAGAAATTGGTGAGCGTATTGAAGCGTCTTACAATGAATCAGCTAGCGCTAAATAATAAGTTATAAACTCTTCTGAGTAATTGTTGCAACGTGTATAATTAATGTAGCATCTAATTAAAACGGTGCAACAATTACAAATACTTTATAAGTGAGGTGAGAAGATGTTAGACAAAGTGTTAGTGGCAGTAGATGGTTCAAAAAACTCTATTGAGGCATTGCGTTGGGCTATAAAAATGGTTTCTGGTGCGGATAAACCGGAAATTGTAGCGGTTAACGCTCAGCCAAGTTTTCAGACAGTCCACTCGAAGCGTTTGTTTTCTCAAAATGATCTAAGAGAGTATCAGGAGTTATTATTTGAGGAGTCAGTGGCCGAGGCTAAGAAGATTCTCGATACACACGATATCCCATACACACTCGAATTACTCGTAGGTGATCCTAAGCAGTGTATTGTTGATAGAGTGCTAGAGAGTCATAAAACTGATAGCCCTATTGATATGATTATTATGGGTTCTCGTGGCTTAGGGCCAATTCGCTCAGTGTTAGGCGGTGTTAGTTACGGTGTGATTCAGGCAGGTATTTGCCCAGTGACTATTATCCCTCAGAAAGACTAGTTTTATCGTTCCTTGTATTTAAAAGCAGAGTCGGTTTGATACTGATTCTGCTTTTTGTCTTTTAGGGTGTGTTTTCTGATGCTCCTAGCAGAGCTTTGTTGTGCAACTTACCAAGGCCAAAGACCTTTAACTAACGATAAGGCTTGAGGTATTAGATTTTCCAAAGTTTGAGTGCTGTTAAGTCGTGGCCAAGTAATAAGTCCATGTTGCATTTGCAATTGCTTCTTGATAACTTCAATCGTGGCATCAGAGGGATCATTTTTTCTATTTGCTACGCGTTCGATTAATTCTTTTGATGATGTTTCCAGCCAAATGCCCTTGAAATCGCTTTTTATATCTAGCGCGCATTGTGCAATGGCTTCGCGCTCCCATGCCTTGGCAAATACACCATCGGCAATGGCGCTATGGCCATTCTGTATAACGGTAGTCGCCAGTTCTCGTTGCCTGCGATAAACCATATTAGAACTTGCTTCGGTGTAACTATCGGCAGGGAGTTTTTCTTCAGCAGTGACATTGAAAAGCTGTTTGCGAATACGGTCGGTTGAGAGGACTCGAGCCCCAGGAGCAGCACCAATATAGGGAGCCAGGGCAGTTGCTAAGGTTGACTTACCACTACCACTTAGACCACCAATAACAACTAGTTTAGTCTTGGGCCTTTTTAATAACTTAAAAGCTAAGTTAAGATAATTTTCGACATCACGGCGGTATTGTTTTCTTGCTGTCGGGTCGCTACTATTGGCGCTTTGAGTTGCAATGATCATGGCACGAATTGAAGCCCTTAAACTCATAAATAAAGGTAGCAGGACCAAACCATCTGTTTCGTCACTATGTTCCATATAGCGATTCATCAAGAAATTTGCTAAATCATATTGTTGATGGCGCCATAAATCCATTAATAAAAAAGCCAAGTCATACAGCACATCCGTAGTAGCCATCGACTCATTAAATTCTAAACAATCAAAAGGTGTTGGCACTTCGCGCCATAGGCAAATATTATTTAAATGCAGATCGCCGTGGCAATGTCGTACTTTACTATTGGCAGCGCGCGTATTTAAGATGCTGCTATGTTGTGCTATATCATTTAAGAGAAGTTGATTTAACTCACTCATCTTCTTGTGAGCTAGAACCTTGTTGACTGTAGCTTCGGATAGTTGGTTAAGCTCAATGATATCATTGAGCCGCTTTGCACCTTGATAATCAGTAGTGACCGCAGCTTGTTTATGGAAATTGGCAAGGCCATGAGCTAGCTCGGCCATCATGTGATTAGACAGTTGCTTTTTTTCTGCCAGCTTACTGAGAAGTTTTTGACTATCGAAGCGTTTCATTTTGAGGACAGCGTCAACAACCTCACTTTCGCCATGATTTTCAAAACTCAATGCACCCTTATCGTTACGATAAATTGTCAAAACATCCAGGTAGATCTCCGGTGCGGTGCGACGGTTAAGCTTAAGTTCTTCATGACAATAATGAAGACGCTGCTCAACGTGACTAAAGTCCACAAAAGGTAGTTTTACTGCTTTTTTTAATTTATAAGCGTATTGCTCATCCAGAAAGACAAGAGAGATATGTGTCTCAATAACGGTAGGAGCAAGGCTTTTGAGGAAGTTGATAGTCTCATCTTGAGAGTCAGTGCTTGGACGATGAGAGGTGTGGGCGATACTGCTCATAATCAATGGGTGTGATTATAAAGTTAATCATGGCTTCATTATAAGATAGTGTTCAGGAATTGCTAGTTTATATTTTGCCATCCTTGCTATCTTAAGTTGCTAAGGAGTCAAAATAATAGCCCACCCCATAGAGAGTATGAGGTGGGCTACGCTTTGTGCCTACTATAAAAAAAGTCTAAGAGTCTGCACTAGGTAATGCGAAGGGGTTTAGGCCTGTGCGTCCATAACCTTGGGCTGTGACAGCAGCATCAAGGGCAAGTGTGGCTATATCGTCAGCTACTACTTCGGCAGCAGGGTCTTGCACATGTGAGATTACTTTAAGGTAACTATGACAGTCTCCGCAGCTTTCGGCACGAACTGCTGCATCCGTGGTTTCAAAGCTAAAGTAATCAAGTTTTTCAGAGTGATCACAATTGGTGCATTTCGCTCGCACCATGTGCCACTCGGATTCACATAAGGAGCAATGCAGATAGCGTAAGCCCTGGCGCGTGCCAGTGTGGATTAAGCTAGCGACCGGCAGGCCGCCACAGACTGGACAATTATGATGCTCATGTCCTGTCCCTAGAGGTGATTCAATAGTGCGTGCGGTTAAGGCGACTTCTAATGACAAAGCAGCCCAAATAAAAGGAGCTATGGCAGGAGCTACCTGATCAAAATTCCCTTGGGCTAGCAGCACACCGGCTTCAACACGTTTCTCCTGTGACATGGAGGTGAGAGAGGCTAGATGAGGTTGCAAGGACTCAGGTGATGTGTTTTTAAGATGAGTCAGCAAGAGATCAAGATATCGACACCATTCACCTTGATGGGCGATTGATATCGCATCAAGGTGACCATCAACTGAAATGTTATGGACGTGTTCTGTCGACGAACCCATTGACGCTACTAAGTTGGCTTGCGTTTGAACCACATTAGCAACTAGTTGTAAATAGCTTTCACTCTCGTGATCTGTGCTTAGTTGATGTAACCGCGCAGCACGCGTTAGATAAAGCGCATGTAGATCCGGTTTGTGAACCGGATCAAAGTGTTTAGTTGCCTCATCTAATGACTCACGGTAGTGCAGTGTGGTTTCCTTCATGCAGAGAGTCCCTCATACTTTTCAATATTCACTAAAAACGCTTTAAACTCCGGGGTTTGAGAGTTTGCGTCACCTACGCCTGGTGCTAAGGTATTGGCGAGATAACCCTTACGGGTTTCACCTTCAAAGCCCCAGTGACAAGGAATACCGATTTGTTGAATCTCTTGACCAGCAACGTTCAGCGTATGCATACGTTTGGTAACCACGGCTTTGGCTGTGATGTAGCCACGTTTAGTGGTTATTTTTACCGTGTCACCATGAGCAATATTCTTGTCTGAAGCAAGTTTCTCACCGATTTCAACAAATTGCTCCGGTTGCATGACGGCATTAAGTTGTGAGTGCTTGGTCCAATGGCGGAACAATTCAGTGATTGAATAGGTGGTCGCTACATACGGATAATCATGGCGATTACCCATACGCTCTGCATCGTTCTGGAAGATACGAGCCGTTGGGTTATGCGTCACTGTTGTATGCAAGGGGTTGCTACTAATTGGGCTTTCTACCGGTTCATAGTGCTCAGGGAAAGGCCCGTCATTCATGCCTTGTACAGAGAAGAGTCTGCCAAGTCCTTCCGGTAGCATGATAAATGGGGCTGCCGGGCTTCCGGGCGGGGTGGTTGCCGGGAAATCAGGCACATCACTACCAGTCCAACGACGGCCATTCCAAGTCAGAATGGTGCGCTCCGGATCCCAAGGTTTACCCATCTCATCCATGGAGGCACGATTGTAAAGGATACGGCGGTTTGCAGGCCAAGCCCAAGCCCAACCCGGCGTGTTGCCAAGTCCGGTGTCGGTATTGTCGCGATTCGCCATTTGGTTGCCTTTTTCGGTCCAACAGCCAGTAAAGACCCAGCAGAAACTCTGTGTTGTACCGTCATCACGTAATTGGTCAAAACCATCAAGTAACTGACCCTTACGCAAGATCTGCTGACCATTGTCATCGTAGACATCTTCTAGTGCGTAGCCGTTGTACTCTTTAGCGACCTCTTCAGGGTGTGGGAAGGAAGGATCGTAGTAAGTATCCTTATCCCAAGTCATATGTAAGACTTGTTCAGGACAGGCGCCACCCTCCTCTTCATAGAGGCGACGTAGCTCCATCATGATGCCACCAAGAATTTGTGGGTCATAACGTGCTTCACCCGGAGGCTGTTGGGCTCCATAGTGCCATTGCAGCCAACGACCGGAGTTAACGATAGCACCATCCTCTTCGGCAAAACAGTTCGAAGGCAGACGGAATACCTCAGTCATAATCTCTTCGGTCTTGACATCGTTAAAGGCACCTTCGTTACGCCAGAAATTCGATGTTTCAGTGACAAGTGGATCAACAGTCACCAGGAACTTAAGCTTGGACAGTGATTTGGACGTTTTGTTTTTATCAGGCATTGCCGCTAAGGGATTAAAGCCTTGGCAAAAGTAACCATTGACCTGACCCTCATACATCATGTCAAAATAAGCCAGCATGTCGTAGCTGCGATCCCATTTTGGCAAGAGATCAAAGGCAAAATCATTGTCTTTAGTGGCGTGTTTACCGTAGAGGTTTTTCAGTAATGAGATAAAGAATTTTGGTGTGTTTTTCCAGTAGTTTACTTGGCCCGGGATCACATCCTTAGGGGTCGTTTCCTCTAAGTATTGAGCTAATGTCTGCTGACTATCAGATGGCAGATTCATGTAGCCAGGCACGCGCAGAGAAAGCAATCCAAGGTCAGTGTAGCCTTGAATGTTTGAGTGTCCGCGTAGGGCGTTGATGCCACCGCCAGACATACCGAGATTGCCTAATAACAGTTGAATCATAGCCGCGCCACGGATGATCTGAGCACCACCTGTGTGGTGTGTCCATCCCAAGGCATAAAGCCAGGTCAGTGTCTTATTCTTAGCCGCACAGGAGCCGATGATTTCTGCAATTTCTAAAAAGGCTTCCTGCTTCACACCAGTGATTGTTTCGACCATCTCAGGTGTATATCGATCTACGTGTTTCTTTAAAAGCTGCAACACAGAGCGAGGGTGTGTCATGCTTAGATCACGACGGGCTTCGCCATTTTCCTTGACTTCATAGGTCCATGAGGACTTGTCATACACTTTAGTCTTCGGATCAAAGCCCGAGAAAATACCTTCATCAAAATCGTAGTCTTCACGCACGATTAATGTGGCATTGGTGTAGGAGCGGACGTATTCGTGCTGAATTTTGTCGTTTTCCAGTAACCAGCGCACCATACCCATCAAGAAGGCGGTGTCGGAGCCGGCGCGGATGGGTGAAAAGATGTCAGCAACAGCAGCGGTACGGTTAAAACGAGGGTCTACAACAATGACCTTGGCATTGTTTTTTGTTTTGGCCTCAACGACCCATTTGAAACCAACAGGGTGTGCTTCGGCCGGATTACCGCCCATCACTACAACGACGTTAGCGTTTTTGATATCAACCCAGTGATTGGTCATAGCACCACGGCCAAAGCTAGGCGCAAGAGCAGAAACGGTTGGTGCATGACAGAGGCGTGCTTGGCAATCAAGCCCTAGAATACCCAATGCCCTGGCAAATTTAAAGTCAAGTGTGCCGGTTTCGTTAGAAGCTGCTGAAGAAGCCAGGAAGCCGGTAGTTAACCAACGATTAACTAACTGACCTTTTTCGTTTCTTTCGATAAAGTTGGCATCTCGGTCGTCCTTTAATAAACGAGCGATGCGTTTTGTGGCTTCATCCCAACTGATTCTGACCCATTCTTTAGAGCCTGGTGCACGGTATTCAGGATACTTAAGGCGGTTCTTTGAGTGAATCATGTCAACTAGGCCAGCACCTTTAGGACAGAGGGAGCCGCGGCTCACTGGGTGATCGGGGTCACCCTCAATGTGCATAATGCTGGAGGTCGCGTTTTTAGCGCCATCACCCATGGTGTACATGAGGATGCCGCAACCCACAGAACAGTAGGTACAGTTATTTCGAATTTCTTGGGCTCGCAGGAGTTTGTATTGACGGACAGCAACCCCTGCTTCGGCAGTCGATAAACCCATAGCAGCAGCAGAGCCTGAAGCAGCCCCTACTCCTAGGATTTTGAGGAATTGACGCCGACCAATACTTGGCACGGTGTTATTCATTTTGAAATCTCTCTTTAATAGGACTTATCAATCTAGTGTCGATAAGAATTCGACGATCTTAACATGGCATTGAATATTATGGGTTGTGTTGTTACTTTAAGGTGGATAATGCCTTAGAAAAGTCGCCTGCTATTAAATCTCTAGCTAATAATAAGGTATATCCCTAGGGATATAAACTGTATAAAGAAGTAAGCTACTACTGATAAGCAGTTGATATTAAGGAGGGTTTTCAATGTTAGTGATTATTCATGGTTGGAGCGATAGCTCTAAATCTTTTGAACAACTTGTTAAGCTGATGGTTGCTGAGGGGGTTGTCGCTGGCGTTGAACATATACGCCTTGGAGATTACGTGTCATTGGATGATGACGTGACATTTGATGACCTTATTCATGCTTTAAAAAAGGCCTGGACAGATAAAAAATTACCGAATAAACCCCGTAGCGTTGACATGATTGTACATAGTACTGGGGGTCTGGTCGTACGTCATTGGATGACCTCCTTTTTTAAAGCAACGACGAATCCCGTGCATCGCTTACTCATGTTGGCTCCAGCTAATTTTGGTTCGCCTTTAGCACATAAAGGAGCCTCATTCATCGGACGTGCTGTTAAGGGCTTTAAGAGTGATCGGCGTTTTCATGTGGGTGCTCAGATCCTTAAGGGTTTAGAGTTAGCCAGCCCGTTTACTTGGGCCTTGTCCCAACAAGATCGTTTTGGTGGTGAGGAGTGGTATGGACCCGGGCGTGTGCTGTGTACTGTATTGGTGGGTACGGCCGGTTATACGGGTATTTCTGCTGCGGCCAATGAAAATGGCACGGATGGTACTGTGCGGGTTTCAACGGCTCATCTTAATCCTGCCATGGTCACACTTGATTTTGCGACGAACCCGCAGAAACCAACATTAAGTTATCAAGAAGCCAAGGGGTTAACCGCTTTTGCACGAATTCCGGAGGAAAATCATAGTACCATTGTCTTAAAAGATAAAGGACCAAAAAGTAACCATAGTTTAGCTTTTATTAAAGAAGCTTTGCAGGTGACAGATCAAACTTTTCCCGCCTTCGTTATGAAGTTGAACAATTTTTCGGCGACAGTCCGAGCTTCTGAAGCGTCTCGTCGTTATACTCAAGCCTATCAAAATACAGTGGTGAGATTAACCGATGATATGGGTGCTTTTGTTTCTGATTATTTTTTAGAAATCTTTGCTAAAAGTAAGACGGAAAAGAGTGTGGACAATCAACTAACTCGGATGATTCAAGAAGAGATTTTTGAGAAAGTACATGTTTATGGTGACAATGCCTCATACCGTAGCCTGCTTTTTAATACGGTGGTTTTGGATAACAAGATAGTGACAGCCGGTATTCCTCTCTTTATGAGCGTGACGGCAATGCCTGATATCGGCAAGACAAAGTCAGTCGGCTATTCTACCTTTGGTTACGATGATATAGGCAGTATAAGAATTTCTCAGAGCCTATTGTTGAAGCTTTTTCAACACGATCGTACCTTGCTTGTGGATCTGAAGATAAAACGCGAGCAAACTGATAAGGTCTTCAGATTGCTCAACTTATAAGTTGCTGGATGGGGGCGCGCTTTACTCACAACCGGGTTCAGGTCCGCCTTCCCCTCTGTTGGCCGCTTCCATTTCGCAGCTACGCTGCATGGTCATATGGCGTAAGCATTCGGATGCTTGAATTCGGCTGATCGTACCGTCGGCATCAGCATAAAAACCGCAGTTGGCATCACGGTATTGTATCCACAGACGTTGGCTTGTTTTTAATGACGCCTTCTGAGCATCATTACTGCGCTCCATTAAGTCCTTGTAAGCCTGGTTCAAGCGAGTATCCCATTTTTTGGTCAACTTGCCGACACATTCAATAATATCAATGGTGGAGATTGCTTGATTACATTGTTGATATTCGCCGCTATACATTTGAGCATGGCTAAGCTTAGGGCTAAGTAGCGCGGGTAGGACTAGTAATACGTAAAAGTTTTTCATAGCTGATTCCTTTTTACTATTTTAATAGACACGATAATGAATCAAGTGCTAGCAGGTGCTTCCTGTACGGGCGTTTACTCGACTCCTTCATGTAATTCGTCGTTGATACGAGAGGCTTTGGAATCGTTACGGATTGACGGGTAACGCGCAGAACCGAAGCGCACGACAAGTACTGCTAGGGCTAAGAGTAAAATAGCCGCAGAGATATAAACAACACCCATATTGGGATCGTTATGGTGTGAAATATCTGAAATCATTAAACGAGTCAAGGCAGTAATTGCCACATAAATTAAGAAGCGTACGGGCATGTGGTTGGTCTTAAAGTAAATGCCAACCATGGCACCTAATTCCAGGTAAATAAATAGTAATAGGATATCGTCAACAGTTATCTGTTGTTGAGAAATAATATCAATAGCGGTCAATGCACCGGCATAAACGGTAATAGCGCCGATGACAAACAGTGCCAGGTAGTGGAAAGCCTCAACCAGAAGGTTGCCAATGGCTTCAACTCGATTGTGCATCTTTTCACGTAACTGAATGGCTTTTTCAGAAGTGTTTTTCACCGCTTCACTATTCACTGCAGACTCCTGTATTTTTATGGGCGTTTAAGTTCAAGTATATAGCAGCTTGCAGCAAATGAGTGAGCTATTTAGCCTTTTGCACGTCCTAGTATATAGAGGCTTGAGAGCACAATTAAGGTGCCGACCCAATCCCAGACTGTAATAGGATCATCTAAAAATAGCCAGGCTAAAAATAATAAAGAAATAGGTCCAATGAGGCCGAGTTGAGTACTTAAGGGGGCGCCGATACGTTCGACTGACCACATCAGCATAAAAGTGGGGATAAAGGTATTAAATATAGCGTGAACTAATGACCAGTTATACACAGGAAGAGGTTGTGCAATCCAATCGATGCCGTGCATTAAAAATAGCTGTATCAAGATACAAAAGGTTGAAACCAGCATGGCATAAGCGACAAAGCGGGTTGAACCAACTTCGCGTATTAATTCGCCCGCACCCATCACATAGCAAGAGTAGCTGATGGCCGAACCAAGCACTAACAGGCTGCCTAAGATAATATCACTGCCACCAAGCGAGAAGTCTTGGACAAAGACGATTAACACACCAACATAAGATATTAGTAGTGAGATGAGTTGTCGCTGTGAGACTTTTTTCTTAAAGAACAAGACTGAAAACATCAGGACGAAGGTTGGAGTGAGGAGCAAAATGAGCCGCTCCAAGCTGACGCTGATGTACTTTAAACTGGCAAAATCGAGCAAACTGGCAAGATAATAACCAAAAAAACCAAGTACGATGAGCTTTAGGCTATTTTTTACAGACAAGGGCTTAAGCTCGCCGCGACGTACTTTATACATTTGAAAAAGAGCAACGGCGGCAAACAGTGGCATGGCCATTAATAGTCTGAAGCCAAGGGTGGTTGTAGCATCGACGCCATATTCATAAATAAACTTAATGACGATGGATTTTGAAGAAAATAGAATAGCCCCCAACATGGCATAGATAAAGCCTTGCTGGCGATATGATTTGTTATTTTCTATGGTGCTTTGCTTAGTCATAAAGTTGCTAAAAGGCGAGATTTTAAGGGCATATAAAATAAATTTTAAAGCCATAATTGCATCATATTAACGTGGACTACGCAATAGCCGCAAACTATTAAATACGACGATAAGGCTGGCACCCATATCCGCAAAAACGGCCATCCACATCGTACCCAATCCGATGAGGGTGATGATGAGAAAAAACAGTTTGATGATAAGAGCAAAACTAATATTCTGCAGTAAAATTCGGTGCGTGGCCTTAGAAAGTCGAATTA
>JAAZFX010000074.1 GCA_012511555.1 Alcaligenaceae bacterium
CAAGGCACGACCTAAATCTATTGCAGGCTGATGAGTCAGGCCACCAAACATGACATGCGACATATTATTGATTTGTTCAATCGCTGCTTGATTCAGAACCGGATGATTGTAGCCGTGGATAGCACACCACCACGACGACATACCATCAACCAGGCGCTTACCATCGGACAATTGCAAATAGACACCATCTGCCGCAGTCACTTTATAACTCGGCAGAGGCTTAGTCATGGAGGCATAGGGGTGCCAAAGATGTTGGCGATCAAATTCATCGATTAATGACATGGCTTATTAAACACTAAAAACTGAACCTGACTAAGCTATCATCTACAACGACCCACAACAAGATAAATTAAACAACATTTAGACGAAGTTAACAGAAGATGGGCGATTTAATGTGTTTTGAGTTTTATTTAAACACTCAAAAACCGGGCCATTCATGCCTCAACCCGACCATAGAGGCTCCATCTTGAACAAGACCCTTACAAAAGGTTAATATTTAATTGTTATAGCTAAATATTTATTAAGGACTGTCATGACACAGACATACCCGACATTAAGCCTTTATATTAATGGCGAATTTATTGGGGCTAACGAGCGAAAAACACAGGATGTAATTAATCCGGCAACAGAAGAAGTGCTCGGGCAGTTACCTTACGCAACGAAAGAAGACCTCGATTACGCCTTAGCTTCAGCTGCTGAGTCCTTTAAGACCTGGAAGCACAGTTCACCCATGGAGCGCTCGGCTGTTTTGCGTAGAGCTGCACAACTAGCCCGCGAGCGTGCCGAAGAAATCGCTCACAATCTGACCCTCGACCAGGGCAAGCCGCTGGCCCAGGCAATTGGTGAAATCATCAGCTGTGCAGATCATTGTGACTGGCACGCCGAGGAGTGCCGACGCATTTATGGTCGCATTATTCCTTCACGCCGCGAGAACTTCCGCCAATATGTGGTGCGGGAGCCGATTGGTGTCTGTGCCGCCTTCACGCCATGGAATTTTCCTTTTAACCAAGCAATACGTAAAATCAGCGCAGCAGTTGGTGCTGGTTGCACGATCATTCTTAAAGGTCCTGAAGACTCGCCGAGTGCTGTGATGGCGATCGCTCGACTATTTGAAGATGCCGGTTTACCAAGAGGCGTCTTGAATATCGTGTGGGGTGACCCTCCTTTTATTTCTGATTACTTAATTCGCTCACCTATTGTGCGTAAAGTATCTTTTACCGGCTCTGTGCCTGTCGGTAAGCAATTAGCAGCTTTAGCCGGCGCGGAGATGAAGCCGGTCACCATGGAGTTAGGCGGTCACTCACCGGTCATTGTTTTTGATGATGTGGATATTGCCAAAACCGCCAAGTCACTCGCGCGTTCAAAAATACGCAATGCGGGACAAACCTGTGTATCGCCTACGCGCTTTTATGTGCATGAGCGAGTTTACGACCAGTTTTTAGCAGAGTTTATCGCTAATTTATCAACCGTAAAAATCGGTAATGGCTTAGATGCCAGCGTTGACATGGGTCCATTGGCCCACGCACGCCGCCTACAAACCGTCAGTGATTTTGTCGAAGATGCTCGCAAGCATGGCGCTTCTATTGAAATTGGTGGGCAGGCCTTGGATCAAAAAGGCTTTTTCTATACGCCCACGGTACTGACCAATCTCAACGCTGACTGTAAAATCATGAATGATGAGCCTTTTGGCCCACTAGCACCGATCATCAGCTTTAATGATGTGGATGAAGTTATTGCCAAGGCTAATAGCCTACCCTATGGCCTTACTTCTTATCTCTTTACTAATAATCTACAACACTCTGTCAAAGTCTCCAATGGCATTGAGGCCGGTATGGTCCATATCAACAGTCTTGGTTCCGTTTTACCTGAAGCGCCTTTTGGCGGGGTCAAGGATAGCGGCATGGGTAGCGAGGGGGGCCAAGAGACCTTTGATGGTTATTTGGTAACCAAACTGATCACTCAAGCCTAAGCAGCTAGAAGCACTTATAAGCCCTTCAGCACGCTAGAAATTGCAGAACACAACCCTTGGATACATTCTGCAATTTCTAGAATGCAGGGCACTCAACTCCACTATATCGCTTAAAATACCCTCTTCCTTTTAGAGCTTTCACTTAGGCTAATCATCATCCCAATCAGGAAGAAACTTACTAATATGCTCGGCGCCATTATCGATTTTATTTTAAACATTGACCAACATCTACAAGTTTTAGCGGCTGACTATGGTCTGTGGATTTATGTCATCTTATTTTTAATCATTTTCTGCGAAACCGGCCTCGTGGTGACCCCACTCTTGCCTGGTGACTCGCTTCTCTTTGCCGCCGGTGGTTTAGCTGCAATTGGCGAAATGAATGTGCACCTGATGGTAGCACTACTAACTGTCGCAGCTATTC
Organism: Alcaligenaceae bacterium; assembly: GCA_012511555.1. Lineage (GTDB taxonomy): Bacteria > Pseudomonadota > Gammaproteobacteria > Burkholderiales > Burkholderiaceae_B > Oligella. The sequence continues at coordinate 2,391 of JAAZFX010000074.1, forward strand.
TCGGTGATGCGACTAACTTTTTTATTGGTAAATACTTTGGATACCGCTTGTTCGCCAATCCCGACTCTAAAATATTCAGGCGCTCCTATTTAGAAAAAACGCATGCCTTTTATACGAAACATGGTGGAAAGACCATTATTTTGGCGCGTTTTGTACCCATTGTTCGTACCTTTGCTCCCTTTGTCGCGGGTATGAGTAATATGAACTACTCTCAATTCTCGCGTTATAACGTGATTGGCGCTTTGCTTTGGGTACCGATCTTTTCTTATCTAGGTTATTTCTTTGCCAATATTCCGATCGTCAGAGATAACTTAAGCTTGGTTCTTATTGTCATTATTCTTTTATCTATTCTACCCGGGATTATTGAAATAGTACGTCATCGACGCAAAGCAAAAAAGGTGAGTTAATTCATCTTTGCTTATAACAAATTAAACATTACAACGTGCTACTATGGACTGCATTAAGCATAAGAATTTCAAACTCAGAAGAAGAGGAACGACATGAGCTATAAAGACGAAACCATTGCAGTTCATACTGGCTATAAGCCCGAAGAAACAACTAAATCAGTTGCTGTACCTATTTATCAAACCACTTCCTATGCCTTTGATAGTACCCAGCACGGTGCCGATTTATTTGACCTTAAGGTTGCCGGCAATATCTACACTCGCATCACCAATCCCACCAATGCAGTGATCGAAGAGCGCGTAACTGCCCTTGAGGGCGGTGTCGGTGCGGTCGCCCTCGCCTCCGGCATGGCAGCCATCACCTATGCTATTCAAACCATTGCCGAAGCTGGCGACAACATTATTTCTGTGTCTGCACTCTATGGTGGCACTTACAACCTATTCGCACACACCCTCCCAAGACAGGGCATTGAGGTGCGTTTCTTTGATTACAAAAACCCCGAAGCTATTCGCGGTTTAGTTGACGCTAAAACTAAGCTGGTTTTTGTTGAGTCCATCGGTAATCCATTAGGCAATATTGTAGACCTCGAAGCTATTTCTAATATTGCTCATGAATTGGGTATCCCAGTGGTCGTGGACAACACAGTCGCTACACCGGTTCTGCAAAAGTCTTTTGAATTTGGTGCAGATATTGTGGTGCACTCACTGACCAAATACATTGGCGGCCATGGCAGTAGCTTAGGCGGTATTATCGTTGATAGCGGCAAGTTCCCATGGGGTGATTATCCAGAGCGCTTCCCTTTACTCAATAGCCCGGATCCTAGCTACCACGGTATTAATTACGTCAAAGATGTCGGTGCTGCAGCGTATATTACGCGCGCTCGTGTCGTGCCTTTGCGTAATACGGGCGCTGCACTTAGCCCCATGAGCACTTTCTTGTTATTACAAGGCTTGGAAACACTTAGTCTGCGCATGGAGCGTCACACTGAAAATGCACTAAAAGTCGCTGAATACCTCAGCAAACACGAAAAAGTGGCATGGGTAAATTATGCGGGTCTACCAGACCACCCGGAACATGAACTGGCCAAGAAATATGTCAAGGGTAAGCCTGCTGCAATTTTATCCTTTGGCGTAAAGGGTGGTCGTGAGGGTGGAGGACGCTTCATCGATGCGTTACAATTGATTCTACGCTTAGTCAATATTGGTGACACTCGCAGCTTGGCTTGCCACCCTGCAACCACCACTCATCGCCAACTCAATGACGAAGAGCTTGCATCTGCCGGCGTTAGCCATGATATGGTTCGCCTCTCTATCGGTATTGAGCATATTGATGACATCATTGCGGATTTAGAGCAAGCGCTAGCCACTGTCTAAATTACCCTCTCTCAGGTTTACTCAACGCTTTCTGCCTTGGGTAAACCTCATCTCTCTTTCTTTGTCCCGGAGCATTCTTATTAAGCGTTTGTTAAATTAACATTCTTTTATGTTAATTCATTAAAATGATTCAACTAAAAACAAATGTTAAAGGACATCATGAGTAGTATTTTATTAGAACCAATTCAAGACAAATGTGCCTGGCGCGGTGTAGACATCCGTGATCATACGGACTGGATTTACACTTTATCGCCACAAGCGTTAGCAGCCTTAGAACAAGGACTGGAGCAATTAGCCGCCAGGAGTTTAAATGCTCCTAACTTCAGCCGTGACGACTTGCAAATTGCTACCCCTGAGGTGCAAGCGGAGTTCGATCGCATCTCTGATGAGCTAGAAAACGGCTATGGTTTTGTAGTTGTTCGTGGCTTAGATGCTGACAAGTATTCTGAAGCTGATATGGCCAATATGTACTACATGATGGGTCATTTCATGGGCACACCGGTTACCCAAAATACCAAGGGCGACTTACTGGGTTATGTACAAAACGTTGGTGACAAAAACGACAAAATGACCCG
>JAAZFX010000075.1 GCA_012511555.1 Alcaligenaceae bacterium
GCGAGGCAAAACGTATGCGGATATTACCGATAGAATTATTGACTGAATAATAAGCGCCGGTATAAGGAATTTGCTCGCGTTGAAGTAAGTCTTCTACCTGTTTTAAGGCGTTTTCATCTATCTTGCGTGTAACGTTTGTACTGGTAATTTGAACTGCTGGAGACTCGCCGAAGAAGTTGGGTAAGGTATACAGTATGCCCAGTATTAACGCCACTAGGACAACGAGATATTTCCATAAAGGGTAACGATTCATGCCGAATGTCTTTAGAGTTTTTTGTGAGGAACAAAGTTACCGAGCTTTAATCTGTGTAAAGCTCGGGGAGCAAATAAAAATTGGGAATTAAAGACTTTTGATGGTGTCTTTAGGTAAAACAGCAGTCACTGCTTGACGCTGAATCATGATCTCTACAGGCTTAGCTGCTAAGTCAGCAACCTCCAAGGTGAGGTAACCAGCATCTGAAATACGAGAAATACGGCCTACAATACCACCTGCTGTCACAACTTCGCTACCTACAGAGAGGTTTTCTACCATGTTTTTATGATCTTTTTGACGCTTCATCTGCGGGCGAATCATAAGGAAATACAGCACCACAAACATTAAAACAATGGGTAAGAAACCCATAAGGCCGGCGCCGCCGCTTTCTTGAGCTAAAGATACGCCTAGTAAATCTAAGAAGTTCATAAAAATCTCCAAATCTCTTTAAGTGAGAGGTTTTTTTAAGTGTTGTAAAGAAATAAAATTTTAATCGATTATTGTAGCCTTTTCTGGCTTTATTCAATACCTTTTGCGCGATCTTTATGGAATTGCTCTTGCCATTGATCAAATTGATTCACTTCAAGTGCGTCACGCATTTCTTTCATCAGGTTTAGATAGTAATGCAAATTGTGCAAGGTATTTAAACGAGCGCCGGTAATTTCATTGGAGCGATGCAAATGATTTAAGTAAGCACGACTAAAATTGCGACAAGTATGGCAAGTACAACTCGGGTCTAAAGGCTTAGTATCATCTTTATAACGGGCATTACGAATTTTAATATCACCGAAGCGAGTAAATAGCCAACCGTTACGGGCGTTGCGCGTTGGCATCACACAGTCAAACATATCAACGCCTTGAGACACAGCGTAAACTAAGTCTTCCGGTGTGCCCACGCCCATTAAGTAGCGAGGAGCGTTTTCAGGGAGTTTATGAGCAATGCTTTGGAGGATGCGCACCATGTCTTCTTTGGGTTCACCAACTGATAATCCGCCAATGGCATAACCTAGGAAGCCAATATCCACTAAACCTGCTAAAGACTCCTCGCGTAAATCCTCAAACATACCGCCTTGAACAATACCAAATAGCGCATTTGGATTTTCTAATTCGGTAAATGCCGTTTTAGATCGCTTGGCCCAGCGCAAAGATAAACGCATGGATTTTGCCGCCTCTTCGTGAGTGGCAGGGCGACCGTCAATCTCGTAAGGCGTACATTCATCTAAAACCATGGCAATGTCGGAGTTAAGTGCCGTTTGAATACGCATCGACTCTTCCGGGTCTAAAAATAACTTTTCACCGGTAATAGGGGAGGAAAAACGTACACCTTCCTCGGTGAGCTTGCTTCTGAGATTGCTAAGACTAAAGACTTGGAAGCCGCCGGAGTCTGTCAAAATTGGCTTTTTCCATTGCATAAAATCATGGAGACCGCCGAATTTATTAATAATCTCAGTACCCGGACGTAACCATAGATGGAAGGTATTGCCAAGGATAACTTGGGAGCCAATTTCATCAAGCTCATGTGGCAGCATGGCTTTTACTGAACCATAGGTGCCGACCGGCATAAACATGGGTGTTTGCACCGTGCCATGGTTGAGCTTGATACTGGCTCGTCTGGCCTTGCCCTGGGTGTTAAGTAGTTTAAATTCTAAAGCTGACATTTTATTTTAAGTATAAATAGTGTGTTTTACAAATCGATGAACATGGAATCGCCATAACTGAAAAAGCGATACTTTTGTCGAATGGCGTGATCATAGGTTTTTTTCATATTGTCCAGGCCCATTAGCGCCGCAACTAGCATAAGGAGCGTGGATTGCGGTAAGTGGAAGTTAGTAATTAGCGCATCTACTACTTTGAACTGATAACCTGGCGTGATAAATAAGCGCGTATCACCCTGATGAGCAATAGGACAACGCAATGCCTCAATCGTGCCACCAAATTGTGCTGCCGACTCTAATGCCCGTACGCTGGTTGTGCCAACAGCGATGATTCGACCTCCTGCGGCACGAGCAGCTTGTATTGCTTCAACGACTTCTGAAGGTACTTCATACCACTCGGCGTGCATGATATGGTCTTTAATCTCATCAACACGCACTGGCTGAAAGGTCCCGGCGCCTACATGTAAGGTCACAAAAGCAGTATTGATGCCTTTTTGGCTGAGCTGCTCTAAAAGCGCATCATCAAAGTGTAGACCGGCAGTCGGCGCAGCTACCGCGCCAGGCGTCTTGGCATACACCGTCTGATAGCGCTTATCATCCTCGCTATCGGGAGTGTGGGTAATATAAGGTGGCAGTGGTGTTTGGCCATATTGCTCAAGTAGCGGCAATAATGGCTCAGAAA
>JAAZFX010000076.1 GCA_012511555.1 Alcaligenaceae bacterium
CAGCAATCACCATGCCTTCGTTGATTAAACGTTGTTCATATTCTTCGGCATGGTTGAGGCTGAGAGTGCTGGAACCCATAAAGCGGTGACCTTCAGTGATGCGGTCAGAACTTAGGCCTAGTACCTCAGCGGCCAATACCTTATCACCGTATAAGGTGACTAGACGGTGTGCAGGACGCACAAAACGTACACTGCTTTGACCGTCTTGCAGCTGATAGCGCATGACCTTTGGGATAGGCAGTTGGCTAATACTATGTTCAATAATGTCTTGAATACTACTTTCTAAACTAGCACCCGGCGCCTTGCCTCGAGCTACTAAAAAGTCTTGCTTGCCGTCAGACTCTTTAGTCAAGTCAGCAGCAGTTAAATGGCCTAAGCCCTTGGCTTCTAAACGCTTAGTCAAGGCGGCAGTGGCGTTGCCATCGGCATCTAAGCCAACTTTAGCAGGCATCAGCTTTTCAACAAAGTCCTGCTCGGGTGCTTGCTCTAATACTTGATCAATCAGAATCGCTAAACGGCGTGGTGTCGCAAAGCTACGACTTTTGTAGCCGGTTGGTAAAAGAGATAGTTTATTTAAATCTGCTTCAATAGAATTGGCAAATGCGTCACCTAAGCGTTGTAAGGCTTTTGGTGGGAGCTCCTCAGTTAGAAGCTCAATTAATAAGGCTTGATTAGTCATATTACTTAGCCTCCTCAGTCGCTGCTTGTCTTAGCATTGGGAAGCCTAATTGCTCTCTGGAATCGTAGTAACACTGGGCAACGCCGCGCGATAAATTGCGAATGCGTGCGATATAAGTAGCACGCTCAGTCACGCTGATAGCACCGCGAGCATCTAAAAGGTTGAAAATGTGAGCGGATTTTAGAACTTGCTCATAAGCCGGTAAGGCTAGGTTTAGTTCAACCAGTTGCTGAGCATTGGCTTCGTGATCACTGAAGTGACGGAAAAGTGTCTCAACATTGGCAATCTCAAAGTTGTATTTGGATTGTTCAACCTCGTTTTGGTGGAAGACGTCACGGTAGTAGACAGGGTTGCCCTGTAAGTCCGTATTCCATACCAGGTCATAAACGCTTTCTACGTTTTGTAAGTACATCGCCAAGCGCTCTAAGCCATAGGTAATCTCACCTGTAGTGGCAGAGCAGTCTAAGCCGCCCACTTGTTGGAAATAGGTAAATTGGGTAACTTCCATGCCATTTAGCCAAACCTCCCAACCTAAGCCCCAAGCACCAAGGGTTGGATTTTCCCAGTCATCTTCGACAAAACGAATGTCATGTTCCTCAGGATTGATACCTAAAGCTCGTAGAGAGTTTAGGTAGAGATCAATAATATTGCTGGGTGCCGGTTTTAGGGCAACCTGATATTGATAATAGTGTTGAAGACGGTTTGGGTTCTCACCATAACGACCATCGTTAGGGCGTCTGGAAGGCTGTACATAGGCAGCGTACCAAGGCTCCGGACCAATTGCTCTTAAAAAGGTCGCAGTATGTGAGGTACCGGCACCCACTTCCATATCAAAGGGTTGAAGTAGGGTACATCCCTGAGCGCCCCAATATTTTTCTAAGGTCAGAATAATTTGCTGAAAGCTAAGCATGCTAAGACATTTACCAAAAATTTAATTAACCCATAATTTTAGGATATTTGAGCTGATAATACATGGATTAGTGACGTAGAGCATAATTTCACCTTTGCAAAAGAGAATCATTAGCAATTTGTTCGTAGTTAGTGGTGATTAGGTTTGATAAATCCAATTAGCAGTAAAATCAGGGATCATATAACTGAATAAATAATAAATACTTAAGGAGATATAAATGTCAGAAGCCTTAGTTTTGACCGAGAAAAAAGGCCGCGTACTAATCATTACGATTAATCGTCCGCAAGCACGTAATGCCTTGACCTATGAAACTTCCTTTGCTTTGGCAGATGCCATTGATCAATTGGAAAATGATGATGAGGTGTCATTAGGTATTCTACGTGGTCAAGGCGAGCATTTTTGTGCCGGTATGGATCTTAAGGAGTTTGCCAAGACGCAGCGTCGTGCGGTGGTGCCGGGTCGTGGCCTAGGCGGTTTGTGCGAAGCTTTGCCTAAAAAGCCTTTAATTGCTGCGGTTGAAGGTTATGCCTTGGCCGGTGGCTTTGAATTGTGCTTGGCCTGCGATTTAATTATTGCGTCCAATAGTTCTAAATTCGGTTTACCTGAAGCTAAGCGTGGCTTAGTACCGGGTTCAGGCGGTATGTTGCGTTTGCCGCATCGTGTACCTTATGCGGTGGCAATGGAAATTTTACTAACGGGTGATATGTTAACGTCGCAGCGTGCTTATGAATTAGGCTTAATTAATCAGTTGGTTGAGCCGGGCGAGGCACTAGATGCTGCCCTGGCAATGGCTGAAAAAATCGCTGCTAACGGTCCATTGGCGTTGCAAGTGATTAAGCAAGTGGTTAATGAAGCACGTACATGGAGTAATCAAGATATGTTTGCTTTGCAACAACCTCGTATGCAGCATATTTTCAGCTCTGAAGATGCTAAAGAAGGTGCAACGGCCTTTGCTGAAAAGCGTGATCCGGTGTGGAAAGGTCGTTAAGTTTTTTACGATAAAGAGACTGGGTTTTACAGCTTAGTCTCTTTATTTGATTGTTGATTTTTTATTAAGGGATTAAAGGAATTTAAGCATGTCAGTGGTTATTAAAGAAGCTGATTTAGTTCAGTCGATTGCAGATGCTGTACAGTTCATTAGTTATTATCATCCGCAGGATTATCTTCAGCATTTAGCGCGCGCTTATGAAGTTGAGCAGAGTCCTGCCGCCA
>JAAZFX010000077.1 GCA_012511555.1 Alcaligenaceae bacterium
GTATTGACTAAAATAAACCGTGGTGGTTTAGAGGGTAATTTACCCACTATTTTGCCAAGCCAAGAGGGTAGGATGATGTTTGGTAACGTCATGCATTAGCTCCTTCAAAAAATTCTTCTTTAATGACTTCAATGCCTGGTTGTCCATGCCAATAACCATCCACTAATTCGCCATAAGACAGAGTTTTTAGCTCGCTAAGGGCATCTTGACTGCTAAGCAGGCCATCAAGTACTTGACGATGTATGTCAATGATTCTCGGCATATCAGTAAGTTGAGGGGATAAGCGCAGCATATTAACGCCTAATTTGGCCATATCTTCATGGTGCACCAATAAGCTCTGACAGCCATGGGACATGGTCTGAATGCCATTAATTGTTAAGAAAGGTTGGCCTTCCCGAGTTAGCATTGGCATCCCATGCTCATGATCAAGGCAGCGATACTCACAGCTATCTTTGTTGAGATTGTAATGTCTGGCTGTGAAGCAGCGAGAAGAATAGGCTAAGGGTATTTTGCCCCAAGCGAATAACTCAGTTTCAATGTCATTGTTTTTTGCATGAGTCGCGATAGCTTTTAGCTTGTCACGACTCAGCTCACAGGGAGCAAGCCAACGATAAGTACCTAAGCCATGAAAAATATCTAACGTGGCATCGCTATAAATATTTAAAGTAGCGCCAGCTACAAAGGGTATCTCATTTTCACGTGCTAACTTTACTGCGGCCATATCATTAGCTTCCAGGAAGAATTTGCCTTGACTGGCAAAGCGTCTTAGACGGCGCAAATCTGATTCACTTTCTAATAAAACAAGTGATGAAAAAATAATCTCTTTACCACTCTCAGCAAGAATGTCGGCAAGATCACACCAATCTTCAAAACGCATTTCATGACGTCGCGAACAGACTACTTCCCCAATATAAATGGTATCGATAGGCATTTTAGCCATTTCCAGGTAATACTCCAGGAGCGTTTCTTTACTCCAATAAAATTGGATAGGACCTAAAGATAATTTGATGTTACTCATGACTTAATACCCCCTATTTCCATGGACGGCTATATGCGCCGAGAGTTGACTGGTGACCTTCTGATACTTTTGATAGCGTCTGATCCCAAGCAGGATTGATTTGGTAGGATTTGGCTTGACGTGCTGCAGAATCAATTGCTTCACGGAGGGTTTTGGTGACTTGGGCGGTATACATTGGGCTGCGCTGACGACCCTCAACTTTAATGGCACTGACGCCGATTTCAATTAATTCAGGGAGCATCTCCAAGACATTCAGACTGGTTGGCTCTTCAAGTGCATAGTAGGTTTCATCATTAACCTCAAAGCGTCCTTTACAGAGGGTGGGGTAACCGGCAGGTTCATCAGGATTGTATTGATCGATAAGGACATTATTTAGGCGAACATTCATCTTGTCGGGTAGTTGTTCCCAGCGTACTGCCTTGGCGGGTGAACAGACTCCCTGCATATTTGGTGACTCGCCGGTAGCATAGCTGGATAAAATACAGCGACCCTCCACCATCACACAGAGACTGCCAAAGCCGAAAATTTCAACTTCTACATCGGTATTTTTAATGACGTGCTTTACCTGATTAATTGTCAGGACGCGCGGCAGAACTACACGTTGAATATTAAATAGCTCTTTCATCAGGTTAATGGCTTCATAATTGGTAGCAGAGCTTTGTACTGACATATGTAGTCTTAATTCCGGGTGCTGCTTAGTAGCGTAGGCCATTAATGCCGGATCAGCCACAATCATGGCATTGACCCCCAACTCTGCGGCCGTATCCACTGCTTTTTGCCATTGTCCCATTTGTCCTGATTGGGAAAAGGTGTTGATAGCCATTAACACTTGGCGGCCGTGCTTGTGGGCATATTCAATACCTTTTTTGGCAGAATTCATATCAAAGTTTAAACCGGGGAAGTTTCTGGCATTGGTGGCATCTTTTAATCCCATGTATACGGCATCTGCGCCGTTATCAATGGCCGCTTTCAAGGCGGGTAAGTTACCTGCTGGGCACACCAACTCTGGAGTTTTAAGCATATCTAACACCTAAAATAACGATAAGAATGGAGGGGTTATATAGGATTTTTTGAAATCAATATATAGTGTAATTCAATGATTTTATATTCAAAAAACACTATATGTTGATCGTGATGGTGTGTTTATTTGATGCATATCAAATATTTGTTTTATTGTTAATTTGAGAGTGATGAGATAGGTAGGCATAGAAAAGCCATCACTAAGTGATGGCTTTTCATTTAACAATTTCAGGAGAAACTCTGTGCGAGGCTATTGAGCTATTGCTTCAATCGAAACAGTGATAGTAACTTCATCACCAACAGCAGGCACATTTAAACCCAAATCAAAATCACTGCGCAGAATTTCTGTAGTGGCATTAGCACCAATCGCATCCTTTTTAACCATAGGGTGTTCCATATTGGCGAAGTGTGTAACCTCTAGAACAACCGGCTTAGTAATGCCTTTGATAGTTAAATCGCCTTCAATAGTTTTAGGGGCATCACCTTCGAAAGTTACTTTGGTTGATTTGAAGGTGGCGGTAGGAAATTTCTCGGTATCAAATAAGTCTGCAGCATTGATATGTTTATTAAAATCAGCAGAGCCGGTATTAACGGCTGCCATATCAAGCGTGACATCAATCTCGGCAGTTTTAGCTTCTTTGTCATAAACTACCGTACCCGTTGTGTTGTCTAAACGTAATTGTTGTGTTGATAAGCCCATGTGGGTATAAGAAAAGCTAGGGAAGGTATGGTTTGAATCAATTTGGTAAGTTTGTGGGGCAGCAAAAGCTTGACCAGCTACAACGGCAGAAAATAAAGATGTGATGAGCAGTTTTTTCATATTAAGTCCTTTTGAGTGGTTGAGAGTAAAATTTGCTTAATTTAAGGGATAGATTGGTGCTTATCAAGTAACTAAGATACTCAACTACCTATTACTCAAAAGTGTGTTACTTAATAAACGCCACTCTAAACAGTGTTAATTTCAATAAGTTTATTTTAAGTAAAGGACGAAGTTAAATAAATGGTTTAATATGACATACACTATTTCTATTAATGAAACAATGAAGATATAACAGAAGAGGTGTCTATGGATAAGTTATTAGCAATGAGGGTTTTTCAGCAAGTTGCTGATGAAAATGGCTTTGCCGCCGCCGCTCGCACCTTGGATATGTCGCCACCTGTGGTCACTCGATTGATTGCTGAGTTAGAAAAAGAGTTAGGGGTTAGACTGTTTCATCGAACTACTCGACGTGTGGCCTTATCTGAAGCTGGTGAATTGTATTTGGAGAGAGTCCGCAAAATTTTGGATGATGTTGAGCAAGCCCGTGAATTGGTTAGTGAGCATAGTGAACAGTTATCGGGAGTGTTGAGAATCTCAGCAGATTCAGCATTAGCGAGCAGCATGATAGCCCCTTCTATTTTCGGTTTTAGACAGTTATATCCGGGCATTAAAATAGAAGTAATTGTCAGGAGTCAGCAAACTCTGCCTATCGAAGATTATGATATAACGCTTTTTAGCTCGACGGTTGGCACTGATTTAGCCATAGTAGCTAGAAAAATTATCCAGTCGGACGCTATATTAGTTGCCGCAAGCAGTTATATAGAGCGCCGAGGGATGCCGCAAACAGCACAAGATTTGACTGAACATGATTGTATACATATACGCCGAGATAGTGATCCTTTTAGGGGATGGAACTTATGGCAGGAAGGTGATCCTAAAGCCATCGCTAGGGTAGAAGTTGATCCGATTCTAGTGGCAAACCATACTGATACCTTACTGAGAGCGACCTTAGATGGTTGTGGCATTTCTTCTTTAGCGGTGAATTTAGCTCGCCCCTATCTTAATAGTGGTGAGATGCTTCGGGTATTAGATCCCTGGATAACGGGCCAATTAGTTGTCTATGCAGGTTTACCAAGTCGCCAGTTTATTCCACAACGAGTCCAAGTGTATTTAGATTATCTGATTGACTATATACGTAAACAAAATGAGCAACGCATCAAATAGCGTTAACTAAACTTAAATTCAGTACAAGAACCTATTGAAAATTTCCTCAATAACAGACATAGTTACTTATTGTAGTAAATATAAACTGTCAAATTAATTTTTGGTTATATACGTTTCTGGAGACATTATGAGCTTAAGTCGTCGTGATATTTTAAAAGTAGCCGGTGCGGCTGGAATGATGGGTGTTGCTCCGGGTTTAGCACATGCCCAAGTAGCAGGTATTGAGAAAAAATCGGTCACCATCGCAGTGGGTGGTCAAGCATTAGTTTATTACTTACCTTTATCCATAGCGGACTTTAAAGGCTTCTTCAAAGAAGAGGGCGTTGATGTCAAGATTGTTGATTTTGCTGGTGGCTCCAAAGCTTTGCAGGCAGTAGTAGGTGGTAGTGCTGATGTGTGTTCAGGGGCTTTTGAACATACGATTAGTTTACAAAACCGTCGTCAAAATTACAGCGCCTTTGTGATGCAGGGCCGTGCACCCATGATCACTTTGGCAGTGTCTAAAAAGAATATGCCTGACTACAAAGAACCGGCTGATCTTAAGGGCAAAAAAATCGGTGTTACTGCACCAGGTTCGTCGACCAATATGTTGGTTAATTTCTTTCTGGCCCAGCACGGATTAAAGGCCAGTGATGTGTCGATTATAGGTATCGGTGCAGGTACAGGTGCAGTTAATGCGATCCGTTCCGGTCAAGTTGATGCTGTCAGCAATGTAGATCCGGTTATTTCCACACTAGAGCATGAGGGATTGCTCGAGGTGATTGTTGATACCAGAAAACTAGAAGACTCTGAGGCAATTTTTGGTGGTCCAATGCCATCAAGCTGCTTATATGCTTCTCAAAAATTTATCGATGACAATCCTAATACTTGCCAAGCCTTAGCTAATGCCATTATCAAGGCAGATAAGTGGATCCAGGAAGCGAGTATCGAAGACATTATGGACACCGTTCCGGAGCAATATCTCTTAGGTAATCCGGAGGTCTATCGCCGCGCCTTAGAGGCAAGCCGAGAAGCGCTTTCACCAAGTGGCGTAATTGATGCTAAGGGGCCGCAAACCGCTTTAAATGCACTTGATGCATATATTGATGAGTTAAAAGCTGAAAATATTGATTTAACTAAAGTTTGGACTGACCGCTTTGTTAAGCAGACATCTTAAAGGGTAGGGATAAAAAGATGTCTCAAGCAGTTTTAGAGCTAAATAATATTGCATGTACCTTCCCTCCCAGTGATAAGGGTGGTTCGTCCTACACTGCGGTCAGAGATGCCACCCTGCATATTCAAGAGGGTGAGTTTGTCTCTGTTGTTGGTCCTACGGGCTGCGGCAAGTCCACCCTGCTCAACGTGGGGGCAGGCTTGCTTAAACCCACCACAGGCGACGTCAAGGTATATGGCAAGCCTCTTCAAGGGATTAATAGCCGTGCCGGCTATATGTTCCAGGGAGAAGCATTGTTTCCCTGGCGTACAGCACTGGCTAATGTCACCGCCGGCTTGGAGTTCGCCGGTGTGACTAAGCAAGAAGCGGAAGAACGGGCAATAGATTGGCTCGCCAGAGTGGGTCTAGAGCAGCACAAGGACAAATATCCTCATCAAATGTCAGGTGGTATGCGTAAGCGTGCCATGTTGGCTCAAACCCTAATCCGTAACCCCGATATTATCCTTATGGATGAGCCATTTTCTGCTCTAGACATACAGACTAGACAGCAAATGGAGAATGAGGTCTTAGAAATTTGGATGAGTCAGCGTAAGGCCTTACTATTTATTACTCATGACTTAGATGAAGCGATTGCGATGAGCGATCGCGTGGTGATTTTAGCAGCGGGTCCGGCGACTAAAATTATTGGTGAGTTTGTTATCGATTTAGACCGCCCACGTGATGTGGCAGAAATGCGTAATCATCCTCGCTTTGTAGAGTTACACAGCGCGATTTGGGATGTCTTGCGTGAAGAGGTCCTTAAGGGTTATCAACAACAAAAGCAGAAGCTTTAGTAGGACAGGATGAGTCATGAGAAAGTTAGTTATACCGAGTAGTAAAAACTACCGTGTTTGGCAAATAGGGATTCTAGTCATCCTATTTTTAATTTGGCATGTTATCTCAAGAGACGATCAATTAGCCTTTTTCTTTGGTGAACCGCTAGGTGTGTTTCAGGTTATTTGGAAGTGGTTCATCACAGATGGCAATATTTATCGACACTTGGGGGTGACCTTGAGTGAGACGATATTGGCTTTTGTACTAGGCACGGTAGCCGGTATGTTGATGGGTTTATGGATGGGTTTATCCAGAACCGCTAGTTTGATTTTTGACCCATATCTAACTGCTCTAAACTCCATGCCGCGGGTGATTTTAGCGCCAATTTTCGCGATGTGGTTTGGTTTGGGGATCTGGTCCAAAGTTGCGCTTGCTTTTACCTTAGTGTTTTTTATTGTGTTTTTTAATGTTTATCAGGGTATTAAGGAAGTAAGTCCGACACTTTTGGATAATGCGCGTATGTTGGGTGCGAATCGTAAGCAGTTATTACGTCACGTGTATCTACCGTCAGCGACTAGCTGGGTATTTTCGAGCTTACATGCCTCAGTAGGTTTAGCCTTTGTGGGGGCGGTGGTAGGTGAGTATTTAGGTTCAGCGAGTGGGGTTGGTTATTTAATTCTGCAGGCTGAGGGCTCATTTGACGTCAATACAGTCTATGCGGGGATTATTACCTTGACTGTTTGTGCGTTATTATTAGATGCCTTGGTTGGTGTCTTTGAACGTTATTTTCAGACTTGGAAACCTAACGCTAAATCTGATAGCCAACAAGCTTAAGATAAATGTTTTTTAGAGGGTTTTATGATTATTCATATGGTGTTATTTAAGTTTGAAGAGCCGGTATCCGTAGATTTTGAAGAAACTGTCGAGTACCATTGCGAGCAGATTAGACAGCATTGTGAGGGTGTGATTTTATTTGATCTGAAAAAGAATTTTTCGGATCGTGCAGGTGGTTTTGTTTATGCTATCTCTAGTATCTTCAAAGATGTGGAGAGCTTAGATAAGTATCAACCACATCCTGTGCATGAAGAGCTTAAAAAGTATCTTAGTAATTTCCCCGGCCAGCGCGTAGTCTACGATGGCGAACTTGCTGCCAATAGCTTGGTTGAAAGTCTATAGGTTGTAAGCGCGTCATTTAAGCGTCTACTATTAAAAGTCCCGAGTTGCATGTGTCGTAGCTCGGGACTTTTCGTTTTAAGGGCTTAGCGTAATTTTTTCCAATCTATAATCGCTACTAATAGGGCAAGCCCAACAATTGCAATGATGGCTCCAAAACCCACAACCATAGCGGTCATCCATGAGTAGATTGGCTGAAGAGTAAAAACGATAGCAGTGATTACTGCAATACCAACAGAGGTGCCAATACGTTGGCCTGTTTGCAAAACAGCACCGGCACTACCGGCGTAGTTTAAAGGTACCTCACTAAGGGTTAGGGTCTGTATAGGGCTAATGGTTGCACCTTGGCCTACACCAAAGATAGCCAGTGCAACGGCGAGCCACCAAATACTGACATCGTAGCGAACATTGACATAAAAGGCTAAAACGGCGAGGAGAAGACCGATTAATGAAATCAAAAGCCCTACGATAACGACCCTGATACCATAAGTACCAACCGCTTTACCTGCTCGAACCGCAGTAAAACTGACCATGAGCGAGGAGGGTACTGCCATGAAGCCGGACGCAAAGGCACTAAAATCCAGGACCTGTTGTAAGTAAATAGGGACTAAGACCCAAATACTGGTCATGCCCAGGAAATATAGGCACATTGACAGGTTGCCATTACGATAGCTCGCGATAGAGAAAAGATCCAGGTTGACCATTGGGCTAAGGCCTTTTTTCTCATAGCGACGTTCCCAACGAGTAAAAACCCAGATCAACATAAAGCCTACAGGTAATAAAACCCACAGCATAGTTGAACGATAGGATTCAACAAAGGGAAATAAAATGGCTAAAACCGCAATGCCAAGAATGATCGCGCCAATCGGGTCAAGCGCTTTAAACCAACCTGGCTGCTTGAGTTTTTCAGCGGCGAAAAGAGGTCTTGGAAACCAGAGCCAAGCCAAGGTCATGGTTAAAATACCCGCAGGGACATTGATTAAAAAGGTTAGTCGCCAACCTAAATCAGCACCGAAAATTTTAATTAATAAACCACCAAGTACTGGTCCAAGGGCTACTGATAAACCTACCGTGGTGCCAAATAGACCAAAAGCCCAACCACGCTCTTTACCATGAAAATACTGCTGAATCATACCTACCCCTTGAGGGGTTAAGAAGCCTGAACCGATACCTTGTACGATACGGGCAGCATTTAAAAATGCGGGGTCGGTTGCGAGGCCTGAAGCAATAGAGGAAATAGTAAATAAAAAAGCGCCAAATATAAATAAAGCACCACGACCAAAGAGGTCACCAGCACGACCTCCACCGACTAACAACACCCCAAAACTCAGGGTATAGCCAGCAAGAGTCCAATGAAGATCGGCCATACTCTCATTTAAACTGCTTTCAATTGAAGGTAGGGCAACATTGATGATTCTCACACTATTTAAATA
>JAAZFX010000078.1 GCA_012511555.1 Alcaligenaceae bacterium
ATTATTTAAGCCACCTGTAATTAAATACCATTCAGCAGGGTCAATATAAAAAATCTTATTATTTTTAACCGCATCGATTTGACCTAATTCCGGGTGCTCTTTAAGCTTCTTATCAGCAGTTAGTTTACTACTAGTCAATTGCTGGCGATCAAACACAATTAACCAGTCTGGATTGGCCTTGGCAATCTCAGTCACTTGTTTAGCGCGAGTCTCTGCTAATGCTTTAGTTTCCGGACCATCTCGTTTCGGCCGCAGTTGAGGTTTCGCATCAGGGTCACGACCTTCCAGAACAGGCGTTAAGCCAAACAAGTCATAGCTAAAACCAAAAAGATCACCCTCGACATGAGGGACAATACCCCCATTCCTTAAAACCGTCACAAAAACGCCCGTCTTATCTTTATTGATTTCATGCAGTTTTTTAATATCAGCATCGATCTCATCTAACTTGGCTTGAGCTTCTCCCTCTTTGCCAAAGGCCTTGGCAAGATTCAAATTATTAATTTTAAAGTCTTCTAAGTACTGGAAGTTATTAAAAGAATAATAAGCAACCGGCGCCACTTTAGATAGCTCTTCTTGCTTAGAAGCGGTGCGACGAGCTACGAAAATAAGATCAGGCTTGACCGCATTAAGAACATTATAATCAGGCTCAAACAAAGTACCCCCAGCCTTGCCACCCGCATATTTTGCAAAAGCCGGACGATCTTGAATATCAGGCATGACAGCAACTTTAATGCCCAAGTAGTCTAAGCTATCGAGTACTGCTGGGTCGTAAGTGGCAATTATCTCTGGTGCTTTATCGAGCTTGATAGTACCTGCACTATGCTTTAATTCAAATGCCATCACGTGAGTTGATAAAGTCAAAGCCATGCAAAACGAGAGAGTCTTGGCTAATTTAATCATTACATTCCTTTATGCAAATCAATAATCTGATTAATATTCAATATCAACTCGCTACTAATAATTAGTACTAAGTGCTCAATATACTCTTAGCTGCTAGACATTTTCATCAATATTAACCCTGAGACAATTAACAGTGCAGCAAGAATTCTCAGAAAGTTAACAGGTTCACCTAATAATGTAATACCAATTAAAAAAGCACCTACGGCACCAATACCAGTCCAAATTGTATAGGCTGTACCCAGCGGGATAGTACGCATAGCAATCGCTAATAACCAAAAGCTTATGATCATTGCGCTAATAGTGATTACTGACGGGATGAAACGACTGAAGCCATGAGATTGCTTCATGCTAAAAGCCCACACAATCTCAAAGACGCCAGCGATTAGAAGATATAACCAAGGCATAGACCTCTCCAAATATAAAAATGGCTAGGTCGTCCCAGTAGTTATCGCTTGAATGCGGGAGGTCGTCCTCCTATGAATAGATTAAGAGTTTTTAGTGCTCAGGATAACTTACTGCGAGAATCTCTAATTCCTGCTGACCACTAGGCGTATTAACATAAACCACATCGCCCTCCTTTGATTTCATCAGAGCGCGAGCAACCGGAGAGATCCAACTAATTTTACCGACTAATGGCTCTGCCTCATCAATGCCGACAATAGTGACTTTAAACTCCTCGTCATCTTGATTGATATATTCGACAGTGGCACCAAAAAACACCTGATGACGATTGGTTTGCAGATGCGTATCAACCACCTCAATACTCTCCAAGCGCTTAGTCAGGAAGCGAATGCGTCTATCAATTTCACGCAAACGCTTTTTCCCATAGATATAATCACCATTTTCAGAGCGGTCCCCATTAGAAGCCGCCCATGAAACAGTACTGACCATCTCCGGTCGCTCTTTATTGACTAATTCCGATAGTTCAGCACGCATCATGTCATAGCCAATACGCGTAATGTAATTTTTTGAGCCGGGAGGAATAGCTAAACCACCGCTCTCTAAATCATCATCGTCAAAATTACTATCTTCTTTTACAAAAGCCTTGCTCATTAAAGTCTCTCCAAATTTCTTTTTATAATGCTTGGCACTAATTAATACTCTGTATAGCCTAAATGATGCCAAATAGCTCTGGTTCCTGAAGGCAATGGCGGCAAGTGCCCCAAATCCAGTCGACTCTCTTTGGGGCCATGGAAATCAGAGCCTACACTGGCAAAAAAACCATACTGTCGGCATACATCAGCATATTGATAATACTGATCAGGATTATGTGAGCCGGTCACTACCTCAACGCCCTCTCCGCCCAGTAACTTAAAAGTTCGCCATAATTCAACAAACTGGCTACGGCTATATTTATATCGACCCGGATGAGCAATCACTGACACCCCTCCTGCACCCCTAACCCACTCCATCGCTTCTGGCAAAGAGGCCCACTCCATCGCTACGTTTGCCGGACCCTGATCACTTAAATAACGGTCAAAGACCTCCTGCATCGTTTTGCAGTGACCAGCAGCCACCAAATAACGGGCAAAATGTGAGCGACTGATTAATTCGGGATTGTCCGCAAAACCTAAAGCGCCTTCATAGGTACCGGGTATGCCTAATGCATCAAACCTTTCGGCAATTTTATAAGAACGACTATCGCGATGGGCACGAATACTGGATAAACCCTCATTGAGTGCCTTATTGGCGGGATCAAAATTAAGCCCTACCATGTGTAAGGTACGCTCCTGCCATGTCACTGAAATTTCAATGCCGGTAATATAATCCATACCCAAGTCATCAGCGGTTTTTTTAGCCGCTGCTTGACCTCCTGTCTCATCGTGGTCAGTCAGGCTCCATAAGCGCACACCATTACTATGAGCGCGCCTGGCGACTTCTATGGGAGTTAAAACACCATCAGAAATATTAGAGTGGCAATGCAAATCAACTGGAATAAAATTATTATTTTTCAACGACTTGTCCTATATTTTGCTTTGTAGGTTAAGCTAAAAAGCTCACCCACCATTATACTATTTTAGTGCCAATAGCGTTTTTTCTTGGCGCGCTCAGTCTGAGTCTCTAAACCTAAAGCGGTTGAACGAAGCATCACCGCACCGTCATTTACCGTACTATAAAAACCACTGCTCATAGTCATCCAACGCTTGGACACAACAGGATCTGGATGTCTATAACGATTGTAATGACCGGCTTGAGCAATCGCCACTTGAGCCTTAATATGCTTTACGAAATCAACTGACGAAGATGTCTTAGAACCATGGTGTGGCACGACGACAGCATCGATCGTTGACACAGCGCCACTTTGTATTAGCTTTTTTTCCACTGAGCGGTCAATATCTCCTGTGAGAAGTAGATTATGATGCCTGCCCTGAACCAACAAAACACAGCTTTGTGCGTTGCTACTCTTTAAGTCAAGAGGTAAAATCTCGTGCTCCCGTGGCCAGATAAAGCTGAATGTCACACCATCCAGCTCAAAGTCCTGACCTGCCAAACAAGCTTCTGCCCGTAATTCAGCATTTTTCGGGCTATAGTCCTTGGCAAAAATAGTCTCTTCCATCGCTAACCACTGGTCTAGTTTAAAAGAAGCATAAACATGCCCTACAGAGACTTGACTAATCAACTCAGAAAAACCACCGACATGATCCAAATCACTGTGTGAAACAACGACATGATCCAGGTGCTTGATACCAAGACCTCTAAGTACCGGAATAATGATCTTATTACTGGCCTCATAATCATAGGAAGTGCGCGGGCCAACATCAAATAATACATGGTGCTCGCGGGTCTTGATTAAAATGGCACTACCTTGACCAATATCCAGTGCATAAGCCTGCCACTCTCCTGCATTAATTAGCTGTTTACTACTAACTCCCATAAAAATCGGTAGCAACCATAATAAAGACAAGGAAGTCCAGCACGAAAACCTGGCGATAAACAAGGTAAAAATAGCAAATAGAGCCAACACTACTGTCCCTAATGATAGACTCGCTACATCCAATAAGGCATAGGGCCAAGCAGCCAATTTATCAGTTAACTCCAAGCTTAGAAATAACAGCCAGTGAGTCAAGGTTGCCAGATACTCGCTAACTAAGTTTAATATTTCAAATTGACTCGTAATGGCTAATAATAAACTCGCCGGTGTGATGATTGTTCCAATCAAGAAAATCGCATAAGCATTGGCAATCGGTGAAATCAATGAAATTTGATTAAAGAGTAAAGCTAACAACGGCGCCAAGCACAAAAACACGGCCAATTGCATTTTTGCCCACGCACGGATAGCATAAAACAATTTCTGTTTAAAGCCTTCAGCTTTTAAAACACTTTTTAATACTAAAATCAAGGCTAGCATGGCTCCAAACGAGAGCCAAAAGCCGATACTTAAAACGGCCCACGGGTCTATTAACAAAACAACCACAGCGGCAACTGCCAGCACCATGTGTATAGACCATTGCAAAGCAAAAGCATAATTCGCAAAGAAAATAAGCAACATCAAAAAGCTACGCTGTGCGGGCACGCCCCAGCCGGCAATACTACAATAAAGCCAAGCTACTAAAATACCCACTAATGCTGCCAGACGTTGCGCTGCTATACGCTCTGATAAGGACTTGTGAGCAAAATTAAAGCGTCTCCACAGCACAAAGCACAGCAAACTTGCTAAAGAACTCAGCATCGTAATATGACTGCCGCTAATAGAAACTAAATGCGTTAAGCCACTACGATTAAATAAAACCCAATCCTCTTGAGA
>JAAZFX010000079.1 GCA_012511555.1 Alcaligenaceae bacterium
TTGGTACCTTGATTAATCAAGAAAGCTATACCGTGGATGCCAGCTATAGTCGTCCATTCAGGCTTGGTTCGACTGTCAATGAGTGGATTGTTGGTGCAGATTATAACTACGCCAATACGGATTATGATCAAGCGCGTGCTCGTTCACTTGGTACCGTGCATTACACTGATTTCGACAGCATTTCATATGTGGACTTAATGGGCTCAGCTAAAGCAGGTCTTGCCGGTTTTACTTTTACTCCGTCTGAGACGACGCTGAAAGAAGCCGGGTTATATACTAAATTCGTGATGCGGCCGACCGATTATTTTACGGTGATTATTGGTGGTCGTCTTGGTCGCTATGAGATAGAGTCCGGTAGCGGTGTTGATAATGACAGTAGAAGCGATACGAAATTCACCGGTTACGGTGGCGTAGTACTTGATCTTGATGAACAAAATAGTCTCTATGCCAGCTACTCTGCTTTATATCGTCCGCAAGAATCTTTGGGTGTTGATAATAAGCTATTAAAACTACGTCATGGCAGCCAGGTTGAACTAGGCTATAAAGGCGCTTTTTACAATGACGCTTTAAATGTTCGATTCTCTCTGTACCGTATGCGCGATGAAAATGCCGCTGCCAGTATTCCCGGAAATAGTGCGCAATTTTCTGCCCTTGGTAAACGTGTGATGCAAGGGGTGGAGTTTGAAGTGAGTGGTCAAATTACCGATAGATGGCGTATGCATGCTGGTTATAGCTATTTAGACAGCGATATTGAGGTAGGCTCTACAGTTCGTGATGACGGGATTTTCTTATTGATGCCACGCCATACTTTCAACTTATGGTCAACTTATGATGTAACACCTGAGCTTGTAGTGGGTGCCGGTATCAATGCCATGACTTCAATCGAGTCGTCTAACGGGGTGAGAGGACCTGGCCATGCTACCATTGACGCGATGGTGAGTTATCAAGTGACAGATCGTTTAAAAGTGCAATTGAACGTAGATAACTTGGCGAATCGCAAATACTATACGCGTGTTGGTTCTTTCAATACCTTTAATATTCCGGGTAAAGAGCGAACCGCTAAAGCAAATATCAGTTATCGTTTCTAAGTCATTATTATTAAGGTTGTTCAGGTCGATGAGAAAAATAATTTTTTCAATTCTAATTGCTTTTGCTCCTTTATCAGCAGCCCAAACGGCGTCGCTTTTGGATGTGCGGAGTGAGCCTGAAGCCGTTGAATTACGCTTTGCAAAAGAAAATATGGTTAAATCACAGGCAACCGAGAGAAACTATAGAATTCAAACCGCGCTTTTTGGTCCTGAGCCTGAAAATGGCTACCCAGTGTTGTTTATCTTAGATGGCGATGCGTATTTTACTAGCGTGGCGACCTTTGCCAAGGCCCTATCGCAAAGTCCGGTCAAAGACGATTCACTGTCACTTTTAGTCGTTGGCGTAGGTTATTCTGCGGATAACTTACTTGATCTTAAGCAGCACTCTTTAGATTACACACCACCATTAAGAGATGATGCGACTGCAGAGGAGCAATCGAGGTTTGGACAGGGGGATCGTTTTTATCAGTTCCTGAATCAAGAGTTGATTGATTATTTAGCCACTCACTATAGTTTAGATCGCTCGCAGTTGGCGATTTATGGGCATTCTTTCGGCGCTCTTTATGGTCTGTATGACTTATTGCTCAAAGACTCTCAATTTAATTTTTTTGTCTTATCGAGTCCTTCAAGTTGGTGGCATGATAAGCGCATCCTTGATTTTGTCGGCGACTGGCAACAAACTCAGGGTAAGCATGTGCGAATTACGGTAGGTGAGCTTGAGGGAGCAGTTGCTCAAGATGACATTCGTCGCAGCAGCAGGGATATGATGGGGCATGCTCAGAATCTATTTCAACAATTAAAAGCCGAGGGCGTAGAGGCAGAGTTTGCCATTTACCCGGACGAGTCTCACGGTACCGTCGCTTATAAATCTGTTCTGGATAGCATAAAATTTTTACAATCAAAATTACGATAAGTTATGATGGTTTCTTTAGTTCTCATAATTTAAGTTAAAAATGATTGCCAAGCCGGTAATTAAATGGGCGGGCGGTAAATACCGATTGTCCACAAAA
>JAAZFX010000080.1 GCA_012511555.1 Alcaligenaceae bacterium
GTCCGTGATTACTTGGAGACTAAGATTTCCAAACCGCTTGACGCTTTTCAATAAAAGCGTCGATTCCTTCAGCTACATCATCTTCCATCATATTTTGTGCCATGATTTCTGCGGCATAGTCGTAAGCTTCAGCTAAAGACATCTCAAGTTGTTGATAGAACATGCGCTTGCCATAGCGTACTGCAGCATTGCTTTTCGATAAAATATCATCAACTAGCTGTTGTACCCGAGTGTTAAGCTCTTCGGCTGGAGCGACATCATTTAATAAACCATATTCTTGGGCTGTTTGAGCATTGATAAAACGAGCTGTAAAGAGCATTTCAAAGGCTCGCTTAGGTAGTATATTGCGGCTTAGTGCCACCGCTGGGGTAGAACAGAAAAGACCGACATTGATACCTGATACGGCAAACTTTGCTTCAGTTGAGGCGATTGCTAAATCGCAGGCAGAAACCAGTTGGCATCCGGCTGCGGTCGCTAAACCATGAACTTTGGCTATCACCGGTACAGGGAGCAAACGGATCGCTTGCATCAATTGACCGCAAGTGCTAAAAAGTTCGCAATAATAATCTAGGCTGGGGCGGCTACGCATTTCTTTTAAGTCATGGCCGGCACAAAAAGCACGCCCTTTGGCCTCAATCACTACACATCGTAATTCAGTATCATCTTGCAGTAAGCTAAACTCTTTAATTAAGGCTTCTAACATTGCTTCGGACAAAGCATTAAATTGATTAGGTCGGTTCAAGCTGAGTGTTAAGACATTGTTTTGACGATTTATTTCTACTATAGGCGGTGTAGTGGTAGTCATAAGAGTCTCCTTTTTAATTCGCTATTATTTCAACAGCATAGCACTTAAAGTTGTTATCAATAGATTCTTTGTAGGACTTGGCTTAGCCCCTCTGAGGAATTTGTTAAACTGCAGTGCTTAGATGATAATTGCAAACGCGATTCTCAAAAACACTTCTTCGGTTATATAAAATGTCAAAAAATTCTTTCACTCCCGCAAATACAGGTGGCTGGGGTGAGCTTCTCAGTGGCAAAAACGGTCTGCGTGCTATTGCCCTTTGTGGTGGTGTGGCAGTACATGCGATTAATGTTTATATTGTCACCACGATTATGCCCTCTGTCGTCAGGGATATCGGTGGAATCAATTACTACGCTTGGATTACCTCGATCTTTGTCGCTGCTTCTATTATCGGTTCGACCTTATCAGTGCGTCTGATTGAGCAACTTGGTTTGCGCTCAGCTTATTTACTTGGTATTTTTGTTTTTATTGTGGGGTCTATGGCGTCGGCGATGGCACCTTCAATGCCTTTTCTGCTTTTAGGTCGAGCTATTCAGGGCCTAGGTGGGGGAGTAATGCTGGGATTAAGCTACGCGTCTGTGCGTTTAGTGTTCAAGCCTCACCTGTGGTCACGAGCGATGGCTCTTATCTCAACAATGTGGGGCGTGTCAACGCTAACGGGTCCTGCCGTAGGCGGTCTTTTTGCTGAACATGGTGCTTGGCGAATGGCGCTTTGGTCTACCGTACCGGTCGCTTTAATCGTGGCTTTTTTAGTATTCACGCAAGTGCCAAAGCGAGCCGAAAGTAATGAATCAGTTCAAAAAACTAAAGTACCTTTATTAAAAATTCTGTTGTTGAGTTTTTCAGTGATCGTTTTATCACTTGGTAGTTTAGGTGATTCTTGGGCGTTACGCATTGCGTCCTTGGTGGGGGTAGCGCTAATTTTGTATGGCATTGCCAAAAGCGACTTAAAAAGTAGTAATCCCTTATTGCCGACTGGCATATATTCTTTAAAGCATCCAGTCGGCGCGCTTTTTTCAGGGGTGGTACTGTTAAGTATGGGTGTTACTACCGAGGTGTTTATTCCTTATTTCCTGGAAAATATTCATGGCTTGCGTCCACTAATTGCCGGTTATATGGCAGCGATGATGTCTGCGGGCTGGACCATCGGCTCCTTATCAACCGCCGGCAGATCACCTCAGACGGTTAGCAAGTTGATGGTTTTTAGTCCCATGTTATCAGGCACTTGCTTATTGCTTCTTGCCTTATTAATGCCTTGGCAGGATTTAAGTTTAGTGCATCATGCTGCTTGGCTGATGATTATTCCTTTATTAGGTATAGGCATGGGTGTAGGGATGTCATGGCCCCATATTTTGTCCCGTGTCTTGATTGCAGCAGATAAGGGCCAAGAAAACCAAACAACTAGCGCCATTACCACTGTGCAGTTATACGCGGTTTCTCTCGGTACGGCCTTGGGAGGCATGATTGTTGCTGCGGCGGGTTTTAATGATGGTGATTTGGCTGGAACTCAGGCCGCCGCCGCGGCGCTACTGGCTAGTTTTGGCGTGTTACCTTTTGTTTTTGTCTGCATATCTAAAGCCGCTAGACAAATTACATTACAAAAGTAAAGTTAATAGTTACAATTAATTAATATTAAATGCTTTAAGCTTTGATAATATTAAAAGTGTTGTTACTATTAA
>JAAZFX010000081.1 GCA_012511555.1 Alcaligenaceae bacterium
ACACTTAGACGTTTTTATGGATGGGCTATTCAAAGTCGTCAGATAGAGGAAGATCCTTGTCTTCACATTAAGCCGGCAAAGCAAGCGGCGCGTTTTCCAAAAACCTTGAGCGAGGCGCAGGTTGAATTGCTATTGGCTGCGCCGGACTTGACTACTCCGGGAGGACTTAGGGATAAGGCAATGTTAGAGACACTATATGCTACCGGTTTACGCGTTAGTGAATTGATCAGCTTGAAGACTTTTCATTTGGCCTTAAATGAAGGTTTCGTGCGAGTAGTCGAGGGTAAGGGTGGCAAAGACCGTATTGTGCCGTTGGGCGAGGAGGCGGTTTATAGTTTGCAGCGATACTTACAAGAGGGTAGGCCTGAACTACTCAAGGGACGTCTAGATGATGCTGTCTTTATTACGCGTTTGGGTAGTGTGATGAGTCGGCAGGCTTTTTGGCAATTAGTCAAAAAATATGCCAAACAACAAGATATTCAGGTGCCATTATCGCCGCATGTGCTGCGCCATGCCTTTGCTACGCATTTACTGAATCATGGTGCTGATCTACGGGTGGTACAGATGCTTTTAGGTCATGCTGATATTTCAACGACGCAAATTTATACTCACGTGGCACGTGAACGTTTAAAGACGCTGCATGCAAAACACCATCCACGAGCTTAAGTAATCGCATGCTCTATAACTTTAGTCTAATTTGCAGATTATCTGCTTAGATTTAAACTTAGATCAATGCCATAATTTTTAGCACTGTTAAAATTTTATAAAATTAATATGCAAACAAGGAGACAAAATGGCTGATTATGATACTGGCCTTGGCAAAAATGCTGCCAATTATGTGCCAATCACCCCTATTGATTTTTTAGTTCGTGCTCATGAGGTGTTTGGTGAGGAGCTATCTATTGTTCATGGTGGTATCCGCCAAAGTTGGACTGAAACTTACAATCGTTGTCGCCAAATGGCCGCTGCTCTAAGACAAAATGGTGTTGAGCGTGGCACCACAGTGGCGACGCTTTTATACAATACCCCGGCCATGGTTGAGGCCGGCTTTGGTGTGCCTATGTCCGGCGGTGTATTATTAGCGCTAAATGTCCGTCTAGAGGTAGAAGGCTTGATTTACTGTCTGCAGCATGGGGAAGCTGAGTTTCTTCTGGCTGATAGTGAATTTGCCCCTTTTATTCCCAGAATTAAAGAGGCGATACCAGAGTTAATTATCGTTCAAGTTAATGACGAATTAGGTCCTCAGGGAGTCGAGCCATTTGCAGACGTGGATTATGAGGCTTTTTTAGCAAGCGCTGAGGATCTTGATAACTGGGTGCTTCCAGATGATGAGTGGGATGCGATTGCACTGAACTACACCTCAGGCACCACCGGTAATCCTAAAGGCGTGGTCTATCATCACCGCGGCGCTGCTTTAAATGCTATTTCGCAGATTTTAGAATTTGATATGCCTAAGCGTCCAGTGTATTTATGGACCTTGCCTTTATTTCACTGTAATGGCTGGTGTTTTGCCTGGACTATCGCAGCGCGTGGCGGGGTTAACGTCTGTTTACGTAAGTTTGAGCCCAAGATTTGTTTTGATTTGATACGTCAAGAGCGTGTTGATTATTATTGTGCGGCCCCTGTGGTGCATGCTGCTTTAGCCAATGCGCCTGCAGAAATGAAGCAGGGAATTGAGCATGAGGTCAATGCGATGATTGCCGGTGCCGCACCTCCAGAAGCTGTATTAGCTCGCATGGAGGAGATGGGCTTCAATATTACGCACGTGTATGGTCTAACAGAGGTTTACGGCCCATCGGCCGGTTGTGTTGAAAAGCCGGAATGGGCAGAGTTGTCGGTGAGTGACAGAGCAATGAAAAAAGCTCGCCAGGGCATGCGCTACACCTTGCAGTCGGGCTTTACAGTCATGAATCCAGA
>JAAZFX010000082.1 GCA_012511555.1 Alcaligenaceae bacterium
TATCAGCAAATAAGTCATAAGCATCCGCGTCAGTAACCACACAGGTCACAATCTCACCTGCTTTTAACTCATAGGGGCTATCAACATAAACGACCCCGTCAATTTCCGGCGCATCGGCTGCAGAGCGGCCAATGGCAATACCATGCTCATTTAAATCATCAATGAGGACTTCAATGGTACGACCGATTTTCTTTTGCAATTTCGCGGCAGAAATTCCTTGTTGGTGTGCCATAAAACGCTCCCAACGCTCTTGCTTGATTTCTTCGGGTACCGGATCATCTAGTTCATTAGCCGGCGCACCATCAACTGGTGAGTATTTAAAACAGCCCACACGGTCTAGCTGTGCTTCAGTTAGCCAGTCTAATAAATATTGGAAGTCCTCTTCGGTTTCACCCGGGAAGCCCACGATAAAGGTAGAGCGAATCGTGATATCAGGGCATTGCTCACGCCACTTGTGAATACGCGCTAAGGTACGATCCTCAAAGGCTGGACGCTTCATCGCACGCAAAATCTTGGGGCTGGCATGTTGGAAAGGAATATCTAAATAGGGCAGGATTTTGCCCTCAGCCATGAGAGGAATCACATCGTCTACATTAGGATAAGGGTAGACGTAGTGTAAGCGCACCCAAACGCCAAGCTCACTTAAGGCCTCACAAAGCGCCTTCATTTGCGTTTTGATTGGGCGGCCTTGCCAAAAACCGGTGCGATATTTGATATCCACGCCATAGGCACTGGTGTCTTGAGAAATCACTAAGATTTCCTTGACACCGGCATTGACCAAGCGCTGCGCTTCATCCATAACCTCATCGATCGGGCGACTCTCTAAGCGACCACGCATCGACGGGATGATACAGAAAGCACAGGAGTGATTACAGCCCTCGGAGATTTTTAAGTAAGCATAGTGGCGTGGGGTGAGGCGAATGCCTTGTGGTGGCACTAGGTCTACAAATGGGTCGTGATCGATGGCAGGAGGCGCCGCTTCGTGAACGGCGCGAACCACTTCTTCGTACTGTTGAGGACCGCTGACTGACAATACGCTAGGGTGAACCTCACGAATCGCCGCTTCCTCAACCCCCATACAGCCAGTCACTACGACACGACCATTTTCTGCGAGGGCCTCGCCAATCGCATCTAAAGACTCGGCCTTAGCGCTGTCGATGAAGCCACAGGTATTAACTACGACAACATCTGCTCCTTCGTAGTTGGGGGAGATTTCATAACCCTCTAAACGTAACTGCGTGAGTATACGTTCAGAGTCTACCAATGCTTTTGGACAGCCTAGACTGACAAAGCCGACTTTAGGAGAGCTCATAATAATGCTAATCTATTGAATTAAGAATTGTTTTTGAAGAATATAACAGTTAATTTTAGCATTTTAGAAGGTAAACTAGAGGCTGAAATTCTTATCAGTAAATCTATGTCAAAAATTCCTTTATCTGAGCTTCTTGCAGAAAGCGCGAAAGTGATACAGCAAGTAATGGCAGGGCAGTCCCTGAGCAGTCTATTACCTATGGTTAATGATAATCATAGGGGGGGTGTGCAGGCCTTAAGCTTTTTTGGACTGCGTCATTGGAGTCGGGGTCTTGCGCTTAGTGAGCAATTGCTGAGCAAAAAGGCACCTAACCCCTTGTTCAAGTCCTTACTTGTCTTATCGTTGGTTTTATTAAGTGCTGAGGACTTTTTAGCGTTGGATCAGGAGGGTGCTACTGAGGTACCGACTGATATGCCGAGCTATGATGCTTTTACTTTAGTAAATGAAGCGGTTAAGGCAACCACGCTCAACAAAAAAACAGCCGCTTTTAGAGGCTTGATCAATGCGTGCCTCAGACGTTATCAACGAGAAACTAAAGAGCTATTAAGCAAAGTTTGGCAGCAAGAAGAGGTGCGATATAACTTTCCACAATGGTGGATCGATGCATTGCGTAACGCTTATCCTGAGCAATATCCTGACTTACTAAAAGCGGCTAATCAGTCAGCCGCGCTTTGTTTACGGGTTAATCGTCGCCAAACCACGATGGCGGACTTTAAGCGGGCTTTAAGCGACGCTGCTATTGAATCAGTACAGCTCGATGAAGACGCGTTGATGTTAACGCAAACTGTAGCAGTGCCGCAAATTCCCGGCTTTACTGAGGGTCACTTTTCAGTGCAGGATTTAGCTGCACAACAGGCAATTAAGATGTTACCACTGCAAAATGGCCTGCGCGTCTTAGATGCCTGCGCTGCCCCGGGTGGTAAAACTTCTCAAATGTTGGATCACTACGATCTGGATATGACCATCGTGGATATTGATGAGCGACCCTTGAAGAGAGTACATGAAAATTTGGAGCGTTTGCAGCTGACAAAAGCTCATTATCCAGATAATGACGCTTATCAAATCCGTAGCTTAGCGGCTGATGCCGCAGATATTAGCGCTTGGTATGAAGGTCAACCTTACGATGTCATTATGGCCGATGTGCCTTGTACGGCCGCCGGGATCGTGCGTCGTCACCCTGATATTAAGTGGCTGCGTCGCCCGGAAGATGTCACAAATACCTCGGACTTGCAGCGTGAGATAGTTCAGGCGCTTTGGGAGACTTTAAAGCCGGGTGGTTATTTGCTCTATATTACCTGTTCAATTTTCCCCGCAGAGGGCGAGCAGCAGGCTAGTTATTTGGCAGAGCACTTGGCAGGGGCTCAAAGGCTGCCGGCTTTAGGGCAGATGCTGCCTTTGGCTGATGATAAAGGCATGATTAAGCATGATGGTTTTTTCTATGCCTTATTTAAAAAGGCTGATTAGTTTATGAGCAGTGGGCAGTCATTTTTCAATCACATGAAGCGATTACTCTGTCTGTTAGGGCTTGCTGTATTGATGGTGGCTTGTAGTCAAGAGTCCGTTTTTGAAGGACAAAGCGGGCAGTCCACGGCAACTGTAAAGGATATTGAGCTATTGGAGTATCAAGTTGCCGACGACGGCGGGAGCGCTCAGTTGAGGGTAGGTGCTGATTTGAAGGTGCAATTGGATCCTGATTTAGTTAGCGCTGCGATGCGCGGTGTACCTTTGTATTTTGTCTATGAAGTAAGAATTAGTGAGTCAAAATTATATTTTTTGAAAAAAGAACTGACTTATCAGTCTCAACAATGGTTAATTAATTATCAGCCTCTTTTAAGGCAGTGGAGTGTGGATGACGGTGGACGTGTCAGTCAAGAAATTTCACTTGAGGACTCACTAGAGCACATTAGTAATAATAATACGATGAGAATGCATTTGGCGCAGCCTCTGGAGGCGGGAAAGCAGTACACCGCTGAGCTTAGACTGCACCTTGATACGACACAATTGCCGGGTGCTTTTCAATTTAATTTATTTAATTTTCGTAGTGCTTGGTCACTATCATCAGAATGGCAAAAGTTAATTTTTCAAACATCAACGTTAGAATACAACGGTTAATAGGCTGGTTTTTTAAACTGGGTCTAGCGTTAGGGGTTATTGGTTTAATCACCTTGTTGCTAATGCTATTCCGAGCGACCGACAACGTGTCGGGACTGACTCAGCAATTTGATTTGTTGTTGATGTTAAATGGCGTACTGACACTGATATTAGTACTGTGGGTAACGATTTTAATCGTTCGCTTAATACAGCAAATACGTCGTCGCCAATTTGGCGCTAGATTAACCAGTCGTTTTGCTTTTGTTTTTGCAATTATGGCGGTGTTGCCGGGACTGTTAATTTATGTCATTTCAGTACAATTTATGGCCAAGTCGGTGGAGTCCTGGTTTAACGTCAAAGTAGATAGTGCTTTGGAGTCGGGACTGTCCTTGGGCCGTGCTTCATTAAATAGTTATGTGCAGGACCTGTCAACCAGGGCTCGTCAAATGGCTCTGGAACTAAGAAATTTTAATGATTCTGATATACCGATAGTGCTTGCTCAACAACGTGACTCTTATACTGTAATTACCGAAGACTTGCTGTTTTCCGGGGCTTGCGGTAATCGAGTGATTGCTTTTGCGGGTGCCGGATTTGGCGGGTTATTGCCAGAGTTACCGTCTTCCAGCATTATGAATCAGCTACGGTTATCTAATAGCTATGCGCAAGCTGAAATTATGCCGGACTCAAATCCTGCACAGCCTTCATTTAGAATTCGCGTGATCGTACCAGTGATTGCCAATCAGCTTCGCTATGATAGTTTGCTCCCAACCCCTACATCATCAGAGACGTATTGGTTGCAGGTGACACGTTCAGTGCCCGAAAATATTGCCGTTAATATGAATGAGGTACAGCAAGGGATTCGCGATTATGAAGAACTGTCTTTATCACGGATTAGTTTAAGACGTTTATTTACCATTACTCTGACCTTGGCGCTGGTGATGACGGTTTTAGCCTCATTGGCGGCTGCGCTCAGTCTTGCCCGGCGCGTGGTGCGGCCATTGCTTACTTTGGCAGAAGGGACTCAAGCTGTGGCGGTGGGCGATTATAGACCCTTGCCTGAACCTAATGTGCGTGATGAGATTACGCAGTTAACACGGTCTTTCAACGTCATGACTTTCCAGTTGGATGAGGCACGTCGTCAGGTTGAAAGCAACAGGCAGCAGCTGGAAAAATCGAATGTTTATTTAGAAAACGTGATGGCTAGTTTGAGTAGTGGGGTGATTGTATTTGATACCCGCTTTAATGTGAGCTCTGTTAACCGCGGTGCGAGTGATATTTTACGTGTTGACTTGCGAGCGGCACCGGGACGGCCGCTGGAGTTTATTAAAGGCTTGGGGGAGTTTACCAAGGCGATTCGCAATGCCTTTGCTAAGCACGCTGCGGTAGAATCCGAAAAGGCTTATTGGCAAGAGCAAATCGAATTAAATTTTCATGCTGCGAATGAATCCACAGAAAGCCTTGAGCAACATCGTATTTGTACCCTATTGATGCGGGGTACTCGTCTTATGGTTGATAATCACTCTACCGGTTATTTAGTTGTCTTTGATGATATATCCGAGGTTATGTCGGCAAGTCGCACTGTGGCCTGGGGTGAGGTAGCGCGCCGACTAGCGCACGAGATTAAGAATCCCTTGACGCCGATACAATTATCGGCTGAACGCTTAGCCATGAAGTTAGAGGATAAGCTGGATGAAAAAGACTCAGCGATGCTGCTACGTTCGACCAATACGATTATCAATCAGGTAACTTCTTTAAAAAATATGGTGGATGATTTTCGTGATTATGCACGGACGCCACCGGCGACATTTGCTCCTGTTGACATCAATGCATTGATTGTTGATATTGCGGTGTTATACGGTTGGGACCCTGAGCATAAAAATAAAGAAGAACCCCTGGCGCGCCAAATTGAGTTAAGCTTAGATCCTGATTTGCCATTAGCGGAAGCCGATCAAACACAGTTGCGTCAGGTCATGAATAATTTATTGGGCAATGCCCGTGATTCAATGGAGGGCTTGGATTTACAAGGTGACGAAGCAGGTATTCGGATTAGCACTAAATTCCTTGAATCAGAGCAAGATACCAAACAAAAACAAAATATGCTCCGTATCATTATTGAGGATAGAGGTATAGGGTTTCCGGAACATGTGTTACAAAGCGTTTTTGAACCCTATGTAACAACTAAAAAAACAGGTACAGGTCTAGGTTTAGCCATCGTACGCAAGATTATTGAAGAGCATAACGGTAAGATTGAGATCGCAAATCGTAAAAGTGGCGGGGCCAGAGTATCAATTTTGTTGACTCGATTAGCTCCATCCGGAAAAAAGTAACAAAGCGTGGTTATAATTAGATAATGACATTTTTACAACAAACATGAACTTATAGGGAATATAGACCCTAGGGTCTAGCTTCTTTGTTAAGCAACATATATTGAGGTAATTCTATATGGCCAAAATTCTGGTGGTCGATGATGAAATAGGTATTCGTGAGCTACTGTCTGATATTCTTTACGATGAGGGGCACACAGTTGAGTTAGCTGAAAATGCTTCCGAGGCTAGAGCTGCGCGGTTACGTTATCGTCCAGATTTGGTATTACTTGATATTTGGATGCCGGATACGGACGGTGTGAGCCTTCTCAAGGA
>JAAZFX010000011.1 GCA_012511555.1 Alcaligenaceae bacterium
ATGCCCTCTTCAGCTTAACACGCCAGCAACGCGCTACCTCTTGGCTTTTATCCTGTGTGAGCCATGCGTTCTGGCTGACGGCCTTAGTGTCAGCGCTAGTTACCGTATTTTTCTTGTTATCGACTCGTCGTTATACCTTTGTCTGGGAAACCACCATTCTCTCGGCAGAAAGCTTAGAAAACATTGCTTGTATATTAGGACTCATACCCTCTTGGCTGGGTTTTCCAATGCCTGAAGTAAATCAACTTTTAGATGCAGGTGCGGCTGATAATCTAGCACTACATGCCCTCTGGTCGAGTTGGTTAGTCGGTCAAATCGTGGTTTTTGGTATATTATTGCGTCTAGACGCTTTGATTATTTGCTTAGCTATTAGTCGTTTTCGCTTAAGTCATTGCCGACTAGATACAGATTCAGCTGCTTACGCACCCTTACTGGCCCGCTTAGAACCAATCGCCGTGAGTACCGGTGTAGATTCTCCGGCACCTCAAATAAAGACAGCTGCTTTACAAAAAGCCTCTCTTGATTTGTCCGGCAATGGCACACTGATTGTAGGTATTGAACTCGACCCCCACGAGCGTTGGCCGATTCTTGAAAGCCTAGATAATGGGCGTCTTATTGATGGCGGCAATATAGAAAGCCGCGAGCAACGTCACCAACTTCTCAGTGAACTTGGTCAGCGCCCGGAGCCTCTGCAACAAATACTCTTTATTTATGATGCCGAGCAGACTCCTGATCGCAGCCATTTAAACCTCATGCAAACCATTGCCAACTTCGGTCAAAAGCACTTCGTTTTGCTGATTAATCGTCATAACCCAGAACGAGATCAAAGTATGCTATGGTTAAAATCACTCGCTGATTCCGGTGTTGAGCGAGAAGCTATTTTTATGGATAGAGAAGCAGCATATAATATGCTTGATATCTAAAGCACAAAAACTATGGAACAGATCAAGCCGCGCTTTTCGCTCAAAGATGATTACCTGAAGTTAGCCGTTGTCGGTCACACCAATACCGGTAAAACATCGCTTTTACGCACACTTTTACATGATGCCGATTTTGGTGAGGTGGCTAACGCCCACGCAACTACGCGCCATGTCGAAGGTGCGATGCTGCGTCTTGAGCATCTAAAGTTGCAATGGTTTGATACCCCGGGCATTGAGGACAGTATTGCTTTATTGGATTATTTAGATCAATTACAGCAACAAAGCGCTAGCCGCCTTGATGGTCCGGCCATTATTGAGCGCTTTTTAGATAGTCCCGAGAGTCAGCAACGCTTTGAGCATGAAGCGCGTGTGTTGCGTCAACTTCTCGCTTGTGACGCCGGTTTGTACGTAGTTGATGTAAGGGAGCCGGTACGCTCGAAGCACCGTGATGAATTAACGATATTAGCGCGCTGCGGTCGCCCCCTGATTCCGGTTTTAAACTTTTTACATCATCCGGACAATTACAGCGAGGATTGGAAAAATACCCTCTCCCGTTTGGCGTTGCATTTGATTATCGAATTTGACACCGTCGCCCCTGCCATTGACGGTGAACAGCAGCTCTATCAAAAGCTGGCTCTAGTACTGGATGAGCATCGCCAAAGCTTAAATGAATTAGCTGAGGGCGCTAATAAAAGACGTCAACGCCGTCGGCAGCAAGGCCAAGAGCTACTCGCTGAGTTATTAGTTGATATCAGTGCCTTTAGACGTCAAAGCACTTCTGATAGTGAACAAGAAGGCATCCGTATCTGGCAAGACATGCAAGAGCAAGTTCGCCAACGCGAGCATCAATTCATTCGTGACTTACTTGGCCTGTACCGTTTTCATGAGGAAGATTACGAAGAGGACCTTTTGCCTATTAATGGTGAGCGCTGGGAAAGTGATTTATTCAGCACTGAAGCCCTTAAAGACATGGGTATTAGAGTGAGCAAAGGCTTCGCTGCCGGTGCAATGGCAGGCGCTACGGTCGATATCATTACGGGTGGTTTAAGTCTTGGAGCAGGCACCCTGGTGGGTGGTCTAGTCGGTGGACTTTGGCAAGGTGTAGAAAAAGTCGGTAATCGCTTACTCGGCATGCTGCAGGGCTATCGTGAACTAACCGTTGATGACTCAGTATTACGCCTATTGGCTGTACGTGGTTTACGCTTACTAGATGCTTTAGATCGCCGTGGCCATGCGGCCCAAGAACGCATACAACGACATGATGCA
>JAAZFX010000083.1 GCA_012511555.1 Alcaligenaceae bacterium
AAAATATCAAAAACACCATTAGTAAAAACCAATGGTCTTTTAATCGCACCACTTTCCAACAAAGCCAAACAGTCTTCGACGCTCAGGATTTTATCTTCAAAGCGAATATTCATAACAACCATCTACCTCCAATAAATCACTGCCAATGCAGCAATAATCAACTGAGAAATAGCCATTACATAAAATAAAAAACGGTTATTCTTTTGAGAACGTCTAAGCTCTTTAAGCTCCTTGGTAATCAACGCTAAATTACTTTGTTGGTGAAGAGAACTATGAACTAAACGAGGTATTTCCGGTAACAACTGTGCCCAATGCACGGACTCTTTTTTGAGTTTATCAAGTATGCCCTTAGGACCCACTCGCTGATGCATCCAGCGCTCTAAAAAGGGCTTTGCCGTCTTCCATAAGTCCAGGTCCGGATCTAATTGTCGACCCATTCCTTCGACATTTAATAAGGTTTTTTGGAGCAATACCAATTGCGGTTGAATTTCAACATTAAAACGGCGAGAGGTTTGAAATAAGCGCATTAATACTGCACCTAAAGAAATCTCAGACAACGGCAAATCAAAATAAGGCTCACACACCGCTCTCACAGCCGCTTCCAGCTCCTCTTCACGAGTCTCTGGCGGCACCCAGCCGGATTCGATATGCAGTTGAGCCACCCGGCGATAATCTCGCCTAAAAAAGGCTAAAAAGTTTTGCGCTAAATAATTCTTATCAAACTCGGATAAAGTACCGACAATACCGAAATCCAAAGCTGCATAACGCCCTCTAGGATCGATATCTTGAGTAACCAGCACATTGCCCGGATGCATATCAGCATGGAAAAACCCGTCATCAAAGACCTGAGTAAAGAAAATCTCTACCCCCTCACGCGCCAACTTCTGAATATCCATGCCTCGCTCAAGCATCTTATCCATCTGATTGATGGGTATACCATCTACCCACTCCATCGTAAATACTCGACTTGTACTTAATGACCAATAAACCTCCGGCACCTTGAGTAAATTCTCGCGACCCTCTAATTCAAAATTGCGTCTTAACTGGCTGCAATTCGCGGCCTCAATCTGCAGATCCAGCTCATCATGTAAATACTTATCAAATTCAGCCACCACTTCCTTGGGACGCAAGCGTCTACCATCAGGTAAGAGCCAGTGCACTACAGAAGCAACTGAGCGCATGAGGGCTAAATCACTCTCGATAGTCTTGAGAATATTAGGGCGGAGAATTTTAACGGCAACCTTTTTACCCTCATGAGTCACCGCTCGGTGTACTTGTGCAACAGAGGCTGAAGCCACCGGTTCATGCTCAAACTCAGCATAGAGTTCAGTCAGTGATTTACGTAGACTTTTTTCAACAATAGCCACAGCCTCATCAGAGGAAAATGGTGGTACCCGATCTTGCAAATAGACAAGCTCTTGAGCAATATCTAGAGGCACAAGATCGGGGCGAGTCGATAGTACCTGACCAAACTTCACATAAATCGGCCCTAAACTTTCTAAAGCCTTTCTGAGGCGCACTCCGCGTGGTTCTTGTGTACGCTTACTCTTGCGACCAAAAACACTTAAAATACGACGCAAAAAAGGTCTCTGAGGAATAGCATCAATCAGCAACTCCTCCAGACCGTATTTATACATGGCAAAGAGGATAATAAAAACTCTGAATCTAAACATTCTTAGTCCCCACAGGAACACGTTTAGCCCAAGAGCCAATCCCTTTTTCTAAAGCTGCCATACGCTTGTCTAAATCATCAAGGGTCCGATTTAAGTCATTAAAATGTACTTTTGCAATTAGTACCTCTTGTTCGTGACTTAATATATCTGCACCTGCACGCAACACGTTATCAGCCCCTTCTCGACTCCTTTCCACTACAAAGCGCTCGGTTCTCAGCAAATGAGCAGTAATGACCGGACCAAAAAGATTGGCCAAATAATAATGTCTATCCCAACGCAAATCTCTCGCTAAATCAGAAACTAAATTAGCCAGACCCGCTTCACCTTCGATATGGACATAAGACATAAAACGCTTGACATCTAAACCATCAGCACCAATACCGCCATTACTCAATTCCTTGACAATTGCCGGCACCTGCTCAGACGCTAAAGTAACTGTCACATTAGGGACCACACCTGGCTCACTCAAATTGACAGAGCCATCACGAGCAAAGACTAAGGCCAATGAAGTCATCGGCAATTTAAAACTGACAGTTTTGCCAGAATACTGCTGCGTACGCTCTCTGGCCCAAGGTTCTTGCTTAAGAAGAGAATTTAACAGACGAACAAAAATTAACTTTGGATGAAAAAGGGAAGACAGCATAAAAATCCCAGTAGGATTACAAAAAAGATAGTTTAGCTTATTAGGCCATTAAAATGGAAAAGGCTTCTTAAAAAAGAAGCCTTTAAAATGGTTTTTGACAGTAAAGAGTGAAATTAGGACTGATAGCCTTCAGGAATCTGTTGAATTCCTGCTAACAACCAACCACTATCTGCCGTTTTATAGAGATTCCAAACCTCTTCAAAACGGAAAGCTTCTTGACCAGCTTCTTCACGCAGCATGCCGGAAAAACGCACGCTTGCTAAATGACCACCGGCAACTTGCTCCATACCGAGTAACTCGGCATTTAACAAGACCACCTCGGTCGCTTGATCGCCTTGGCTTGCCTGATCGAGAATCTGCGGGGTTAATTCACTGACCAGATCATCAGTTAAGTAGTCTTTAAGTTGCTCAACATCGCCCTTATTCCAAAGACCCTGGATACTTACAAACTGCTGCTTGGCAACAGTCAAGAAAGTCATCGTATCAAAACCCTCTGGTACAAACCACGATGGATCTAAAGGTTGTGCCGCTGCAGTCTGTGATGCACTAGAAGCTGAAGAAAAAGACTGCTGCTGTGCGTCATGATTGCGATTAAATATACCTGATGGACGGGATTGACTTGTCTGCGCAGGCTCTTGGCTCTGACGCTGAGTAAAGAAGTCTTGTGCTTTGCTGGCTTGACCTCCAAATGCACCCTGAGTAGCCGGTTTAGCTTGCGTACCACGTAAACGACGTACGATAAACATAACGGCAAAAATCACAAGAGCAATCAGAACAGCACTAGCCATAAATTCTAAAAATGCACCACTCAAGCCTAAATGGGATAGCAAAGCCATAATACCTAGTCCGGCAGCAATACCTGCTAGCGGTCCCAAGAAGCGAGACATCCCTGAACGCTGAGCCGTAGCACCAGCCGCTGCGCCGCGATTGGCTGTTGCCTGATTGGCATTAGGGGCTGCATTTTGCTGATTGGCTCTAGGCTGTTGGGCCGGGGCACGCTTCTGCATAATATTGGAAGACTGACGACCGAAGCTGGAACCACCACCCATACGACGAGCCTCAGCATCATCAATAGTAAAACCGAGCGTAACAAAAGTCGAAATGACAATAGTCAAAGCGGTTATAAGGCGAGAAAAATGTTTACGCATGTAAATTGACCTTTAAAAATTTATAATCCTACTGTTAGACAGAACAAAACCGCTAAAGTTTTAATCCCTCATGTAAGGCTACCACGCCTGCTGTAAGATTGTTGTAAGTTACGCGATCAAAACCAACATTTCTCATCATGTCAGCTAAAGTTTCTTGATCCGGGTGCATGCGAATAGACTCAGCAAGATAATTGTAGCTTTCAGCGTCATTGGCCACGTACTTACCTAAAACGGGTAGCACATTAAAAGAATATAAATCATAAATCGGTGCAAGCGGCTTGTAAACCTTGGAAAACTCTAATACCAACAGACGACCGCCTGGTTTCAAGACCCGATACATTTCAGCTAATGCCTGGTCTTTGTGAGTCATATTACGCAGTCCAAAAGCGACGGTAACTAAATCAAAGTAATTATCCTCAAAAGGCAAATACTCAGCATTACAGACAACAGAAGGTAATAAATAACCCTTATCCAACAGACGGTCTCTGCCAACAGCGAGCATAGAGCTATTAATATCGGTGTGCCAAACCTCACCGCTTTGACCTACACGCTTAGCAAAAGCAAGCGCTAAATCACCTGTCCCGCTGGCAATATCCAATACCTTCATGCCTTCGCGTAATCGTGCTTTGCCGATCGTGAATTGCTTCCAGACACGATGTAAACCACCTGACATCAGGTCATTCATAATGTCGTACTTACTTGCCACTGAGTGGAAAACTTCAGCTACTCGACCTTCTTTTTCATTTTCGCTGACGGTACTATAACCAAAATGCGTTTCTGTAGTTGATTTTATTTGCTTTGTAGAATCCTCAGCAAGCTCTTGATTTAATGAACTTTCTGGGGATTTTTTTTGTGTTTCCATGGTAATCTTTCCGTACTGTCACAAACATGTCATATTCAATCGTTATGATTGGATCTTGTGCTATCAATGCCCTCAAGCTGCTGCCTCTCGGCCACATAAGGTTCAACCTGATGCTCAGATGCAGACTAAATAAATTGATAAAACTATATCTTTTATCAATAATAACGATTAACTAATTTAACATTTTACTTCATTATGGCGAGTACTATTCTAGTAGTTGAAGATGAACCGGCAATTCAAGAATTGATTGCAGTCAATTTAAGCTTTGCAGGTCACAAGGTTTTGCGTGCGGATGATGCTGAGCAGGCGAGAATCTTGATTGATGCAGAGCTCCCGGATCTTATTTTACTTGACTGGATGCTGCCCGGTCTTTCGGGCCTACAAATGGCGCGTCAACTAAGAAGCGATGAGCGCACTAAAGAAGTGCCTATCATCATGCTAACGGCAAAAGGCGAAGAAACCGATAAAGTCGAGGGTCTGGAAAGTGGCGCTGATGACTATATTACCAAGCCTTTTTCTCCCAAAGAGCTCATGGCTCGCATTAAAGCTGTTCTACGTCGTCGTGCACCACAACTGACTGACGATGAAATTGATATTAACGGCTTACGTTTAGATCCGGTATCACATCGTGTCAGCGGCAATGAAACTGATATTGCTTTAGGCCCCACCGAATTCCGCTTGTTACACTTCTTTATGACTCATCCGGAGCGGGTTTATACTCGTAACCAACTACTGGATCAAGTATGGGGTGACCATGTATTTTTAGAAGAACGCACAGTAGACGTGCATATCCGTCGTCTGCGCAAAGCCTTGGAAGCGACCCAACACGACGTAATGGTTGAAACAGTTCGAGGTAGTGGCTATCGATTTACCGCGAAAGCAAAGTAATTTTAAGGTAAAATTAGCTAACTTTATCCTCGCTCCAGGAGCATTGATGCGTTTCAAATCACGGCTTATCCTATTTGCTCTAGTCACAATAGCCTGTATCGTCTGTCAAGTACACTTAGGGATAAGCTGGGTGATTTATCCTTATGCTTCCTGTATTTTATTTTTTATTTTATTGGATCTTAAAAGGTTCAATGAAACAGTAAGATGGTCTGACACCCCTACCGAGCCACCGCCCCCTAATCTCGGAATATATGAGGATATTGTGCATCCGATATATCGTCATACCCGTCAACAAACTCGCTACATTGAAAACCTGGAAAATACCAGCAATACCATTTTATCAGCGGCACAAGCACTACCCTCCGCCGCTATTACCTTGTCCCCCGAATTTCATATTGAATGGGCCAATAAATTAGCCGTTAAAATCCTTGGTATTGACGTGAGCAGAGATATAGGCTTTAACCTATTTAATATTGTCCGTGATCCCGAATTCTACCAATACGCTAAAAGTGGCGAATGGAATGAGCCGCTCATACTGGAGTCTTCTCAAAACAACAAAAATGTCACTCTGCGTTTTGAACTGACCCGCCATTCAAGTCGTGGCTTTTTATTACTTTGCCAAGATATCACCCACTTAGAAAAACTCCGTACAGCGCAACAAGACTTCGTTGCCAATGTATCACACGAACTACGCACACCACTTACGGTGTTAATCGGCTTTTTAGAAACAATCAACGAACTACCTGCCGATGCTCTTAGTGAGGAACAACTTGAACAATATGGCGTATTGATGCGCGAGCAGGCCCACCGTATGCAAGCCATTGTCTCTGATTTGTTGACCCTCTCAACCTTGGAATCAAGCCAACTAAGTGGTGGCGAAGCTCTCAATCTGGACTCTCTCATCAAGGTAGCTGCGAGACAAGCTGAGACACTTTCTAATGAACGCCATCAATTTGATTATGATATCGACTCCAAGCTTAAAGTTTTTGGCAATCAAACAGAATTACTCTCTGCTATTACCAACCTCATGACCAATGCGGTTCGCTACACACCCACTGGTGGAACAATCAATGTGCGCTGCATGCTTAACCCCAACGGTGACGCTGTATTTAGTGTACAAGACACCGGCTTAGGTATTGCCACACAAGACATTCCAAGACTTACCGAACGTTTCTACCGAGTTGATAAAAGTCGTTCACGTGCGTCGGGCGGCACCGGTTTAGGTTTAGCTATCACTAAACACATTGTTCATCGCCATAATGCCCAACTTAAAATAGAGAGCGCACTGGACAAAGGCAGTACCTTTAGTATTATTTTCCCTAAAGATGTGATAATCTGAACAGTTAATTTAACTTTAACGATTTTCAACTCTACCAATCCCTACAAAAGCAGAAAATGGCTGTCGACAACTATCTTAAACGCATTCTAACGTCCAAAGTCTATGACGTAGCTGACAAAACACCTTTAGAAAAAGCAACTATTCTCTCAACCCGCTTAAACAACACAATTTTGTTAAAGCGTGAGGATACACAATCAGTGTTCAGCTTTAAGATACGCGGCGCCTACAACAAAATGGCCAACCTGCCAAAAGAAGCTTTAGAACGTGGTGTCATCGCAGCTTCTGCGGGCAATCATGCCCAAGGCGTAGCTTTCTCTGCACGCAAACTAGGCTGCAGAGCAGTTATCGTGATGCCGGTTTCCACACCAGCGGTTAAGGTCAACGCCGTAAAGCGTTTTGGTGGTGAGGTAGTTTTGCACGGTGACAGTTACTCTGATGCCTATGCCCACTCTATCGAGTTACAAAAAAAAGAGGGACTGACTTTTGTCCACCCCTTTGACGATCCAGATGTTATTGCCGGTCAGGGTACAGTGGCTATGGAAATCCTCCAACAGCACCCCAATGACATTGACGCTATTTTTGTTCCTATTGGTGGTGGCGGTTTAATTGCCGGAGTTGCCGCCTATGTCAAAGCGCTTAAACCGCAAATCAAGGTTATCGGTGTGCAGACAGAGGATTCCTGTGCCATGTTTAAAAGCGTGCAGCGCAATCGCCGGGTCAACTTGCCCGAGGTGGGTTTATTTTCGGATGGTACGGCGGTCAAACAGGTGGGTGAAGAGACCTTCAAGCTGACCAAACTTCATGTGGATGATTTCATCACTGTCTCCACCGATGAGGTTTGCGCAGCTATTAAAGATGTCTTCCAGGATACGCGTAATATCTTGGAACCATCCGGCGCCCTGGCCTTGGCCGGCACTAAAAAGTACATACAGCAACACAAAACACAAAACTGCACCTATGTGGCGATTAATAGCGGCGCCAATATGAACTTTGACCGCTTACGCTTTGTTGCTGAGCGTGCCGATGTCGGCGAAGCGACCGAAGC
>JAAZFX010000084.1 GCA_012511555.1 Alcaligenaceae bacterium
TCAGTTGCCCTGTTACGCTACTTTAATCCTATCGGTGCACATGAGAGTGGCTTAATCGGTGAAAATCCAAGCGGCATTCCTAATAACTTATTACCCTACGTGACTCAAGTCGCCATCGGTAAATTGGAGAAACTATCGATCTTTGGTTCAGACTACCCAACGGTAGATGGTACCGGCGTGCGTGATTATATTCATGTCGTTGACTTGGCCAAGGGGCATTTGGCCGCATTGAACTATTTGCAGCGTAGTCAAGGCTGTCATGTCTGGAATCTGGGTACGGGACAGGGTTATTCTGTACTGCAGATTATTAAAGCCTTTGAAGAAGCCACAGGGATAACAATCCCTTATGAGTTGGTTGAACGTCGCGCAGGTGATATTGCTGAGTGTTGGTCTAATCCACAAAAGGCATTTGAAGACTTGGGCTGGAAGACGGAGTACAGCTTAGAAGAGATGATGCAGCATAGCTGGAATTGGCAGAGTAAGAATCCGGAAGGGTTTAAGTAGTTACAAGGAGCGTAGATAAAAACAACCACGTGAGTACTATTTTTCTTTTGCAGTGTGATAATCAAGAGTCAGTTAAAAGTCCAAATTAGGAAGATTATATGTACAAAGAAATATTTGACGCTCATAAAGAATTAAGTAACAGAAAAGACAATACTGCCGATAGGAAGTATAAAAAATATTTGGTGATCTGATGTATAAAGTGATTTTATTAAACATTGCTGATTCGGATGTCTCCAGTTTTATTCGGAAGCTGCAGGAGTTGTTTAGCAATAAAAAAAGCAGCTCC
The DNA here is from genome assembly GCA_012511555.1 of Alcaligenaceae bacterium. Taxonomy (GTDB): domain Bacteria; phylum Pseudomonadota; class Gammaproteobacteria; order Burkholderiales; family Burkholderiaceae_B; genus Oligella. The sequence continues at coordinate 791 of JAAZFX010000084.1, forward strand.
GCACCTCATATTACCTTGAGAAGTCCTTATAGAAGCAAGCCAAGTCCTGTCATCGTTGATAGACTTAATAGCTTTGTTAATAACATACATACTGCACAAATAGACGGCGTTGATATGTTTGCAAATGGTGTCGAGTATTTTGTTTACTTCAAAGTATCTATTAAAGACTTGGAATTAGTTTCTTGGAAAAGAGATTTTCCAAGAAACTAATACGGCTTTAATCCTCATATCACTATTTGTAAAAGTAGAGACAAGCAATATGCCGAAGAGGTGTTTCATTTTCTAAGAGATTTAGATATTCAGATCGAAATTAGAGATTTTGATTTAGAGATTTATCAATTAGGACAAAAGCAAACCAGATTGTTGTCCCAAAGCTTAATAGTATCTGACAACAAACTTCAAAATTATTTGCGTAGAAGTGAAAGCTTTCTTGAAAAGCTCCATGCTTAAAACATTGATATCAATCAACTTCTGGCCTTCCAACGTTGTATTTATTATCCTAAACGCCTTTTTAAATTGCTTTACTCTGCGTTATGTTGCTAAAATGTGTCATCAATCGCTAGCTTGGGAATTTTAAAAAGAACGAATCCAAGTAGCAGCGGTACTTTTAGACTAGATATTTTGTCCCCTATATAGTAATTAATGGATCTACCTGAAGTTGGCCGAGTCGTCGAGGCGGTATTATTATGCGCTGACGAGCCGATGAGTATTAATCAAATCACCAAGTTATTTGCTGAGCATGAAGAAGTTGATCGTCGCTTGGTCCTGCAGGCTATAGAGGATTTGCAAAACCGTTGGCAGGATAGGGGCCTGGAATTAGTCGAAGTGGCAGAGGGGTGGCGTTTTCAGAGCCGTCAAGTCATGCAAAAGTACTTTGAATTAATTAATCCCGAGAAACCGCCGCGCTATTCGCGCGCTGTGATGGAAACTCTGGCAATCATTGCTTGGTGTTATCCGGTGACTCGTGGAGATATTGAAGATATCCGTGGTGTTACGGTGTCTTCGCAAATTATTAAAACCTTGGAAGATAGAGGTTGGATTGAGGTGGTGGGCTATAGAGATGGCCCTGGTCGTCCGTCATTATTAGGAATTACCGATCAGTTTTGGAGTGACTTGGGATTACAGTCACGGGCTGATTTACCGCCGCTGGAGTCTTTTCATGATGCCTTACTGGCTGATGATGAGGCTTATGCTTCTTTACAGCAAGAAATAGCCATTGTCCTTGATGAGCCTGAAGTTTCAGAGCAACAGCCTGGTGCTGGGGTATCTGCTGAGGGTGAAGAGGAAGAAGGTCTTGTCGATATTTCTGAGGCGACTGAACAATTAGAAAGGAAATCCTTACAGGATTAATAAGCAGGTATACATACCATAATGGATAATCAAGTAACAAAAACAGCCAATGCCGACGCCACGGACAATCGTCGCGGTCGTAAATTAAGAACGCCATTTCGCCGTCGTCGCGCTGATGGTGCAGGCACAGAAGGCCAAAGCAATCAATCCAATCAGCAGGCAGCTGCCAGAGCTTCTGACGCGCCTCAGCAATCAGACAAGTCTGAATCCAGAACAAATCATCCGCGCCGTGGTCGTCCACATGGTGGGCAGGGTGAGCAGGTTGCTCGCCACCATAACAAAGGTCGTCGTCCGGCTTCTACGCAACATTCGCAACGTAGTCGTGGCAAGCCGCAGAGCGCTGATGCTACAGAAGCTACAGACGTAGCTGCTCACTCACAAGAAGAACGTACTTCTCATCGTGGCGGTCGTCCTTCTCATAAGACTGCAGGCCGTGGTGGACCTCGCTCGCAAGGCGCTAATAATCAACAACGTGGACCACGTCAGCATAGCCAGAGCAATCATCAAGGTCGTCGCGGACAAAATAATCGTCGCCAAGCTGTTCAATTCCAATACGAAGAGGAGTTGGATGTGGCTTTGATGCAGGAAGCAGAATTTGATCTAGCTCGTTTTAATATGGGTGTTGATGGTGACCAGCGAGTAGCCAAGTATCTAAATAATGATCAAATTCGTCCTAAACTACATAAAGTATTGGCCGATGCCGGTGTTGGCTCACGACGTGATATGGAAGAGTTGATTGTTGCGGGACGTGTTAGTGTGAATGGCGAACCGGCACATGTGGGTCAGCGTGTAGGTCAAGAGGATTTGGTTAAGGTAAATGGTCGTATAGTTAGGCGTCCACGCGTAGATCGTCCGCCGCGTGTCATTCTTTATCATAAGCCTGCTGGTGAAATCGTCACGCACGATGATCCTGAAGGTCGTCCTACTGTTTTCTCACGTCTACCGACTATTAAAACTGGCAAGTGGTTGTCAGTGGGGCGTTTGGATTTAAATACTGAGGGTCTGTTGATTTTTACTACCTCCGGTGATTTTGCGAATCGTATGATGCACCCGCGCTACGGTTTTGAGCGAGAGTATGCGGTTCGTATTTTGGGTGAGCTAGATGATAATCAACGCGCGCAAATGATGAAGGGCATCGAGCTTGAGGACGGACCGGCACGTTTTAATACCGTTGAGTTTATTGGTGGTGAGGGTAGTAACCGATGGTATCAAGTAACGTTATTTGAAGGGCGTAACCGCGAGGTACGTCGTATGTTTGAAAGCTTTGATTTAACGGTATCTCGACTGATTCGTACACGTTTTGGTGATGTGACTTTACCGTCACATTTGAAGCGTGGTCGTTGGCAGGAATTGGATGCTGATGTAGTTTTAGGTTTAATGGCCGAAATGGGTATGCCACTGCCTCAAGTCGAGGAAAGGTTTCAAGAGGGCAGAAGAGGTGCGCGTCAAGCTCAAGGTCAGCAAGGTCGCCAGGGTCGTGCTAATCAGCAGTCTCGTCAACCGGTGTCCAATGCTAATGCGATGCCGCCGGGGTTTGAAGCGCGTGAGCGGGGTTCTCGCGGAGGTCGTGGCCCGGCAGCGAACGCGGCTACACCAAGTGGTGGCTATCAGCAGCGTCGTGGTTTGACTGTAACAGGTTCAGATGCTGCTTCAGCACGTCGCCAGTCGCGTACGGTGACGGCACCACAAAAGGCTGTTCGGGGCGCGGGTCGTCGCGCAGGTCCGGGTCGAATGTCCGAACGCTCTCATACGCCAATTTTAAATGATGATGCGCTAGATTATGCTTATAAATCACGACGTAATCATGATGTGAAGATTGAGCATAAGCGACGTCGTCAGCCATCGAGTTTCGATGAGTAATTATTAAGCCAGTTAAGTCCTTAGGGACTTATGTTGTTTTGTTGAACAAGCTAGCAAGTGATTGATTATTTTGTTATAATCTCTTGTTAACCACGGTAAATCAACTTTTTTGATTTAATGGCGGGGTGGCTGTCAGTGGACTTAGCCTACCTTACTACATCACTTTTAGTGCTTTCTAGCTCGGGTGATGGCGGTGGCTTATTGTTTATGATGGGCTTTATGCCCATTTTTTGTTTCTATTGTATGAGCGATTTATATACCTTAACCGAGCAAGCAATTGATGGTCTTGCTCTGGATTTAGAATTAGTAGATGTTGAGCGTGCGCCATTGGGCTTGCTCCGCATCACCATTGACAAAGAGGGCGGTGTGACGATTGACGACTGTGAGCAGGTGTCACGTCTTTTATCACGTATCTTTGAGGTCGAAAATGTCGACTATAACCGTCTGGAGGTTGGTTCTCCGGGCGTAGACCGTCCATTGCGATCGGTAGCAGATTTTAAGCGTTTTATTGGCGAGCGTGTGCAGATTCGTTTTCGTGTTGCACGCGATAGCCACAAGGTATTTACCGGTATTCTGGGGGCTGAGCCTGAGGAAGTTCCTGCGGAGCTGGCGGCTCAAGCAGATGGCGAGTTAAATCCTATATTTAGTTTACTTGTTGAAGACAAAAAAAATACTCGAACTTTGGTTTTTGGTTACACAGAAGTAGAAAAAGCCAAGTTGGACCCTGTACTAGATTTCAGAAAAGGTAAGAAGAAATGAGTCGTGAAATTCTAATCCTAGTGGATTCACTGGCACGTGAAAAATCACTTGATGTCAATATTGTTTATGAGTCGTTAGAAGCTGCTTTAGCTTCTGCGCTACGACGTCAGTTAGACATTGAGGGTGCCGATGTAGTGGTCGAGATTGACCGCACAACAGGTGAGTTCTCTGGTTTCCGCCGTTGGTTGGTCGTGCCCGATGAAGCGGGCCTGCAGGAGCCGGACCGACAAGAAATCTACTCGGATGCTCAGGATATCCAGGCGGGTATTGAGGTTGGTGAGTATATTATTGAGCCTATCCCTTCGGCTGACGTTGGTCGTATTGGTGCGCAGGTTGCGCGTCAGGCGATTATGCAGCGTATCCGCGACGCTGAGCGTGAGCAGATTCTTGATGAGTTTTTACAGCAGGGCGATGAGATATTTTCCGGTACGGTTAAGCGTATGGACCGTGGCGATTTCATTTTAGAGAGTGGTCGTGTTGAGGCTCGCTTACCACGTACTGAGTTACTACCTCGCGAAAATATTCGCAATGGTGACCGTGTGCGTGCTTATATCACTGGTGTTGACCGTGATTCACGCAATCAGCCTGTGACAGTTTCTCGTACTGCTCCTGAATTTGTACGTGCTTTGTTTGAAAATGAAGTGCCTGAGATTGAGCAGGGCTTATTAGAAATTAAGGCAGTATCACGTGAGCCCGGATTACGCTCCAAGATTGCTGTTGTTTCTTACGATAAGCGTTTAGACCCGGTTGGTGCTTGTGTCGGTATGCGTGGTTCGCGTGTTATGGAAGTGCGTAAAGAGATTGGCGATGAGATGATCGATATCGTTTTATGGGACGATGAGCCGGCACAGTTTGTGATCAGCGCATTAGCTCCAGCGGTGGTTGAGTCCATCCTCGTTGATGAGGACAAGCACTCAATGGACGTTGTAGTTGACGAAGACAATCTAGCCAAAGCAATTGGTACACGCGGTCAAAACGTCCGCCTAGCCTCTGAATTGACTGGTTGGCAAATTAACATCCTGACACCTGATCAAAGCCAGGAGCGTCAAGCGATTGAAAATCAGCGCATTTCACAGCTCTTTATTGAGCAGTTGGATATTGATGCTGAGGTTGCCGACATCTTGATTGATGAGGGCTTTAGCAGCGTTGAAGAAATCGCCTATGTCCCAATCGAAGAGTTGATTTCTATCGATGGTTTTGACGAAGAGCTAGTTAATGAGCTTCGTGCTCGTGCTCGTAATGCACTGCTAGTCCAGGCGATTGAAACAGAAGAGAAGCTCGAAGAAGCTTCAGACTTGCGCCAGTTTGACTTATTAACACCGGCCATGATTGCCGATCTGTTTGATAATGATGTTAAAACTCGCGATGATTTAGCTGACTTGGCGACCGACGAGTTAGTGGAATATACCGGTTTGGACCAAGAGGTAGCTGCTGAGTTGATTAGCCAAGCCCGTGCCCACTGGTTTGAAGAAGAGCAAAGCGAGATTGAGACCGAATAGTGTCTTTTCTTTGTTTTGCCGTCAAGCCGTAAACCGGGTTGATTAATTAATTGAAATTTATTGTTGTTGAAAAAAGAGAGCCGAATGACTAAAAATACTGTTGCACAATTCGCCGAAGATTTAAATATGCCTGCCGATACTTTATTGGAGCAGTTGCGCTCTGCTGGAGTGGAGTTGAATTCTGTGGATGATGTTGTGACACCTGCGGCCAAGAAGAAATTGTTGGAGAAACTGCAATCCAGTCACGGTACCGGTTCAGCAGCAAAGAAAATTACTCTAACTCGTCGCCAGACCTCCGAGATCCGTCAGGCTGATGGTAGCCGTGTTCAGGTTGAGGTGCGTAAGCGTCGCAGTATTCCTACTGTGACTGCACAAGAAGCTGCCGAGCAGGTCGCTGCTGAAAATAACGCAGCGAAGCAAAAGGCTGCTGAAGAGCAGGCTGCTAAAGCCGCCGCCGAAGCTAAGCAAGCTGAAGAAAGGGCCCGTCAAGAAGCTGAGGCTAAGGCCAAAGCTGAAGCTGCTGCCGAAGCTGAGCGCAAGGCCGCTGAAGCAGAAAAAGCCAAGCAAGCTGAAGCACAAAAAGTGACGCAGTCCGCTCCGAAATCAGCACAAAAGCAAGCGCCTAAACAAGCTCAGGTAAATAAACCTGCAGCAAAACAAGAGTCAGCCGAAGACAAAAAAGCGGCTGCTCAAGAAGCTGCTAAAAAGATAGCAGCTAAACGTGAAGCTGAAGCTGCTCGTAATGCCGCTCGTCTCAAAGCAGAGCAAGAGGCTCAAGCCATTACTGCGATGTTGAGCAAACCCCGCAAGGTTATTAAGGCAGTTGAAACGCCGGCTGAAGCTCCTGCAGATGCCAAAAAAGGTGTTAAAAAAGACGCTAAAGCCGCTACGCCACGTCGTGCAGGTGATCGTACTGAGAGCAGCTTTACTGATGGTGCTCGCGGTCGCCGTGGTGCTGCCGCAACTGAAGAGCCACGTCGTGGTGTAGCAGCAGCTGCACAAGAGGATGGCTGGCGCGCAGCGGGTGGTCGTAGCACCAAGGGTCGTGGCCGTGGTCGAGGTCGCCAACAACAGCAGGCTCGTCCTGAGCCGGAGTTTATCGCTCGCGAAATCGCTGTACCTGAAACCATCACAGTTGCTGACTTGGCACATAAGATGTCTGTCAAAGCCACTGAAGTGATTAAGCATTTGATGATGCTGGGTCAGATGGTGACGATTAACCAGGTGCTGGATCAGGAAACTGCCATGATTGTGGTTGAGGAATTAGGTCACAAAGCCGTGGTTGCCAAGTTAGATGATCCGGAGACTTTCCTCGAAGAGGGTTACGATTTCAGTGATGAGCCATTTGTCACTCGTCCACCGGTAGTGACAGTTATGGGTCACGTTGACCATGGTAAGACCAGTTTACTTGACTATATCCGCCGTTCTAAAACGGCAACAGGTGAAGCGGGTGGTATTACTCAGCACATTGGTGCGTATCGAGTTCGTACAGAGCATGGTGGCGTCATGGCTTTCCTGGATACTCCCGGTCACGAGGCCTTTACGGCAATGCGTGCGCGTGGTGCTCATGCGACAGACGTGGTTATTTTAGTGGTCGCAGCCGATGACGGCGTGATGCCACAGACGCGTGAAGCGATTAGCCATGCTAAAGCTGCTGAGGTACCGATGGTTGTTGCTATTAACAAGATTGATAAGCCTGAAGCTAATCCCGAGCGTGTGAAGCAGGAGTTGGTTGCTGAGGGTGTGATCCCTGAGGAGTACGGTGGTGATGTACCATTCGTGCCGGTATCGGCTAAAACCGGTCAGGGTATTGATGATTTATTAGAAAACGTACTTTTACAAGCTGAAATTCTTGAGCTGACTGCTCAGGTTGAAATCCCGGCCAAGGGTATCGTTATTGAGGCGCAGTTGGATCGCGGTCGTGGCCCGGTAGCAACCGTTTTAGTTCAGGCCGGTACTTTACGTCGTGGCGACGTGGTGCTTGCAGGTTCAAGCTATGGTCGCGTTCGTGCCATGGTGGATGAAAATAACAAACCGGTAGACGAGGCAGGCCCTTCTTGCCCTGTCGAGATTCAGGGTTTATCTGATGTACCTAACGCCGGCGATGAGGTCGTCGTTGTACTTGATGAGCGTAAGGCACGTGAAATTGCTTTATTCCGTCAAGGCAAGTTCCGTGATGTGAAGTTAGCGCGTCAACAAGCAGCGAAGCTTGAGTCCATGTTTGACAATATTGGAGAGGGATTACAAACCTTAGCTTTAATTGTCAAGACAGACGTTCAGGGTTCACAGGAAGCATTGGTTCAATCACTCATTAAGCTCTCTACAGAAGAGGTTCGTGTTGATGTTGTTTATGCCGGTGTGGGTGGTGTATCTGAGAGTGATGTTAACTTGGCAATTGCTTCTAATGCGGTGATTATTGGCTTTAACGTGCGTGCAGATGTTCAGGCTCGCCGCGTTGCTGAATCTAACGGCATTGATATGCATTTCTATAACGTCATTTATGATGCGATAGATGATGTTAAAGCAGCGATGTCCGGCATGTTGGCACCTGAAAAGCGTGAAGACATCATCGGTATGGTCGAGGTTCGTGAGGTTTACACGATTTCTCGTATCGGTACGGTCGCTGGTTGTATGGTCACCGAAGGTGTCGTACGCCGCGATTCATCTGTACGTCAATTACGTAATAACGTGGTGATTTGGACCGGTGCTTTAGATTCACTGAAGCGCTTCAAAGACGATGCCAAAGAGGTTCGTTCAGGCTTTGATTGTGGTATTACCTTACGCGGTAGTAATGATATCGAAGTCGGTGATCAGTTTGAAGTCTTTGAGATCAAAGAAGTCGCCCGTACACTTTAATTAGAGATAGTGATGAGTCGACATAAGTCTAAGACGAAGCAATCAGGCAGTCGCAATACGCGACTGGCTGAGCAAATCCAAAAGGATTTAGCTATTTTGATTCAACGTGAATTGAGTGCAAGCACGGTGGGTCTGATTACTTTATCTGCTGTTGAGTTAAGTGCTGACTATGCTCATGCCAAGGTGTATTTCACCGTGATCGGGCAGGAGCCCGAGGTGGCTGAGCAAGCGCTTAACGACAAAGCAGGGTATTTGCACTCTTTATTGTTTAAAATGCTGCATATCCATACGGTACCGACCTTGCGTTTTTTCCATGATGATCATCTACTACGCAGCATTGAGATGAGCCGCTTGATTGATCAGGCCATGGGTGTTGAGTCGCCAACAAGTGAAGACGATTCAGACGCATTCGACGATACTAAAATCAAGGGGTAGTCCATGTCAAGAAGACGTCGTGGTGAAGATATCACCGGGGTCTTGTTATTGGACAAACCGCTAGATTTATCCAGTAATCATGCATTGCAGCGCGCTAAGCGCGCTTTTAACGCTAATAAGGCCGGTCACACAGGAACCTTGGATCCATTTGCCACTGGCTTGTTAGTGTGTTGCTTTGGTAGAGCAACTAAAATCTCTACGTTAATGTTAGAAGCTGATAAAAGCTACCGAGCGACTTTAAGTCTGGGTGCTGAAACCGATTCCGGTGATTTGACTGGAGAGGTCGTGCAACGCACGGAGCTTGACGGTATCGATCTGAGTCGTGAGAGAGTATTAGCGACTTTACAGCAATTTTCCGGTGAGATTTCTCAAATCCCGCCCATGCATTCTGCCCTGAAGCGTGATGGTAAGCCTCTCTACGAATACGCCCGAGCGGGCATAGTGCTAGAACGTGAACCGCGCCAAGTGACGATTTACAGTATTGAGTTAGTAAGCTTAGGCGCTGATGAGGTGGTGATAGATGTTGCGTGCTCTAAGGGCACCTATATCCGCACACTAGCTCAAGATATTGGTCGTGCTCTGGGTTGTTATGCCCACTTGACAGCACTGCGCCGTTTAAGTGTGGGTGACTTTTCACTTGATGATGCTGTCAGCTTAGAGCAACTACAAAAGTTGGCGGAAGAAAATCCTGCCAGTTTACAAGAATATTTAATTCCCTTAGAGCAAGTACCCGCCAGATGGGTGCCCGAGAAACTTTTAAAATAGGAAACTTTATGAGCCGAGCGCTTCGTAATATTGCAATTATTGCTCACGTTGACCACGGTAAAACAACGATGGTTGACCAGTTGTTACGCCAATCAGGCACTTTTGAGGCACATGAGGCGGTAGATGATCGTGTGATGGACTCTGGGGATATCGAGAAAGAACGTGGTATTACGATCTTGTCCAAAAACTGTGCGGTTGAGTACGAAGGTACGCACATTAATATTATTGACACACCGGGACACGCCGACTTCGGTGGCGAGGTAGAGCGCGTTCTGTCAATGGTTGACGGTGTTTTGTTATTAGTTGATGCAGTTGAAGGTCCTATGCCACAAACACGTTTTGTGACACAAAAAGCCTTAGCCTTGGGTTTAAAACCGATTGTTGTGATCAACAAGATTGACCGCCCGGGTGCGCGTCCTGATCATGTGATTGATGTGACTTTTGACCTTTTTGACAAACTAGGGGCAACCGATGAGCAGTTGGACTTCCCGATTGTTTACGCCTCAGGTTTATCTGGTTATGCCGGTTTAGATTCTGATGTTCGTGAGGGTACTTTAGCGCCACTATTTGAAACTATTTTGGAACATGTGCCGGTTCGTGATGAGAAAGCTGATGAGCCGTTGCAATTGCAAATCACTTCTTTAGACTATAACAGTTACGTCGGTATTATCGGTATTGGTCGCGTTAACCGCGGTACCATCAAGCCAGGTCAACGTGTGGTTGTCAAGTTTGGTCCAGATAGCAAGCCTATTAGTGCTGGTGTTAACCAAGTGCTCAAGTTCCAGGGTTTAGAGCGTGTCCAGGTCGATAAAGCAGAGGCTGGCGATATTGTACTGATTAACGGTATTGATGAGATTGGAATTGGTTGTACTATCTGTGATGTTGAAGCTCAAGAAGCTTTACCAATGCTTAAAATTGATGAGCCGACATTAACCATGAACTTCATGGTGAACTCATCGCCATTAGCCGGTCGTGAGGGCAAGTTCGTCACTAGCCGTCAAATTCGTGATCGTTTATACCGTGAAACTAAGTCAAATGTGGCGTTACGCGTTAAAGATACTGACGATGAAACAGTGTTCGAGGTGGCCGGTCGTGGTGAGTTGCATTTAACGATTTTATTGGAAAATATGCGCCGTGAGGGTTATGAGGTTGCAGTTTCTCGTCCACGCGTAGTATATCGTCAAATTGACGGTGTGCGTTGCGAACCGATGGAATTGGTAACAATTGACTTGGATGACAATGACCAAGGCACCATCATGGAAGAGATGGGTCGCCGTAAGGGTGAGTTATTAAATATGGAGTCTGATGGGCGTGGCCGTACTCGTCTTGAGTATCGTATTCCAGCACGTGGCTTGATTGGTTTCTCTACTGATTTCTTGTCCTTAACTCACGGTACCGGTTTGCTGAGCCATATTTTTGATTCCTATGCGCCTGTCAAAGAGGGTAATATTGGTGAGCGTCGTAATGGTGTATTAATCAGTCAAAACCAGGGTGATGCAGTCGCTTTTGCACTTTGGAACTTGCAAGACCGTGGTCGCATGTTTGTGTCGCCGGGTGATGCCCTCTATGAAGGTATGATTGTTGGTATTCATAGCCGTGATAACGACCTGGTGGTTAATCCGGTTCGTACCAAGCAACTGACGAACGTTCGTGCATCAGGTACGGATGAGGCGATTCGTTTAGTGCCACCGATTCAATTGACTTTAGAGTACGCTGTCAACTTTATCGATGATGATGAATTAGTTGAGGTGACTCCGAAGATGATTCGTCTACGTAAGCGTCATTTATTGGAGCATGAGCGTAAGCGTGCTTCGCGCGAAAATCAGAGTGAGTAATTAATCTTCACTTTTCGCTTTAACGAGCATTGAGATTTTTAAAATAACGCGATATCAGCTGACTATTCTAAAAATCTCGTGACGGCCTTAGTGATACAATCATTAAGGTCGTTTTTATTTGGTGGTCCAGCGATGGCTGTTATTATCCGCTTTATTTTTATCTTTTTAATTGCTTTTTGGGTGTTGCGTTTCTTTAGTAGCACTGTCGATTATTATTGGCGACATACCATTGGGGCTTTTTTTAATTGGTTGGGTGTCAATGGTGATTTGATGATGAAAATTATCATTGGCTTAAGCATAGCAGTAACCATCTTATTTGCTATCTATAAGTGGTATTAATTTAGTAGGTTTCTTATGTCAGAAAAAAAACAATCTCCATTGACATTATTTGTAGCAACTGGTTTGATGCTTTTTGCCTTATTCTTTGGTGCGGGTAACCTGATTTTCCCTGCTCATATGGGTCAGCAAGCGGGTGAGAATTATATTCAAGCAGTGCTTGGATTTATTTTTACCGGGGCCGGCTTGCCATTGCTTGGTATCTTAGCCATGGCCTATACCGGCGCCCGTGATGTGCAACACTTGGCCTCACGTGTTACGCCTTTATTTGGAGTGTTTTTTGCGGTCGCTTTGTACCTCTCAATTGGTCCTTTATTTGCCTTGCCACGTACCGGTACCGTGGCCTTTGAGGTAGGGGTCAAGCCTTTTTTAGGCGCTGGGGTTTCTGAATCATTGGTGTTATTACTATTTAGTATTGTATTTTTTGCACTGGCTTATTTTTTAGCGATGAATCCGGGCAAATTGATTGATCGCATCGGCAAGATATTAACGCCTGCGCTTTTACTCGGTATTGCTATCTTAGGTTTAAAAACCATATTAGATCCGATGGGTGGTCTGACTGAACCGCAAGCTAATTTTCTAACTCATCCCTTTGCTGAAGGTTTTTTAGCCGGCTATCAAACCATGGATGCCTTAGCTTCCCTAGTCTTTGCCATTATTGTGATTGCTTCGCTGCAAGCTGCGGGTATTAGTAATAATCAGCAGCTCATGCGCATGACGATGGGTGCTGGTTTCTTGGCGGCATTGTGTCTGGCTTTAGTCTATGGTCTAGTGGCTTATATGGGTGCCAGTAGTGTGGAAGTGACCGGTTGGTTAGACAATGGTGCTCTCGTTTTATCGCAAATAGCCAATCATTATTGGGGCACGCTCGGTAATTTACTCCTGATGGTCATTATTTTCCTGGCGTGCTTAACCACAGCTGTTGGGTTAATTGCAGCTTGTGCTGAGTATTTCGCTCGTTTAATTCCAAAGGTTTCTTACAACAGTTTTGCGATTATTTTTACTGTTATTTCTTGCGGACTCGCCAATAAGGGCTTAAGCGGTATTATTAGTTTTTCTGTACCAGTGCTGATGCTCTTATATCCATTGACTGTTGTCCTTATCTTGCTTGTTTTTGCAAATTCCTTATTCAAGGGACGTCATGTAGTCTATCTCTGCACCATGGCGACGACCTTTGTGGTTGGTCTATTGGATGCCTGGGAAGCAAGTTTTGGCTTGTCGCAGGGCACTAAAGCGCTGTTAACAAATTATTTGCCATGGTATGGCATGGGGTTAGCCTGGATTGTACCTGCGCTGATTGGTTTTGTGGTGGGCTTATTGTTGGTTGCTTTAGGTGCAAAAAAGAAAGTGGCCTAAGTTTTAGGGTATGCTGCTTAATTCCCTTAATACTGTCAATTTATGAGTCATCCTAAAACTGATTACCGACCTTTCGGAAAACCTGAATGGGCCTTGATGCTTATTACGGTTTTCTGGGGTGGGACTTTTCTTATTGTCCAGTTAGCACTAGAGGCGAGTGAACCTTTCTTTTTTGTCGGTTTACGCTTTGCCTGTGCAGCCTTAGCCATTGGCTTGTGTTCTTGGCGTGTCCTTAAGGGAGTCACACGACAGGAATTAAAAGCCGGTGGCTTAATTGGTGTTTGCATTTTTCTTGGTTATAGCTTGCAAACGGTTGGTTTACAGACCATTCCAAGTAGCAAGTCAGCCTTTATCACAGCGCTCTATGTGCCCTTAGTTCCTTTATTGCAATGGCTCTTTTTAAAGCGCCGTCCAACGCACATGAATTTTTTAGGGATAGTCTTGGCTTTTGCTGGGCTTGCCTTATTAGCCGGTCCTGACGGGATTGCCGGTTCAGCCATTGGTAAGGGTGAGCTATATACCGCCTTGGGAGCTTTAGCGATCGCTGCAGAAATTATCCTCATCAGTCGCTATGCAGGTAAATTGAATTTGTTGCGTGTAACAATTATTCAGTTAATCGTGACTTCTATAATTGCCTTTGCAGTATCCGGTGGAGTAGGTGAGTCAGTGCCTGAGTTCTCCTGGTATCTTGCCGGTATTGTGCTCTTGATGGGGTTGGCGAGTGCGGTGATACAGACCACAATGAATTGGGCCCAAAAGCATGTTTCTGCTACTCGGGCCACCTTGATTTATGCCGGTGAACCTGTTTGGGGCGGGGTGATTGGTAGATTGTACGGTGAGCGTTTGCCGGCTTTGGCATTTGTTGGAGCAGCTTTGATCGTGTTGGGGGTGATTGTTAGTGAGGTTCGGTTTAAAAAACCAAAGCGTTTGAAAAAACATCGATAATTTCATGTTAAAAGGTCACAGCTTAATCAATAAGTTGTGACCTTTTTAGATAGAGGCTATTTTTCTGAGTAATTAGCCCAAGGTACCGCCACCTTAACCTCGCCATTTTGAGCAAAATGAACAAAGTTTTCAATGGCTAAATCACGCATAGCACCGCGAGTTTCGATGGTAGCACTGGCAATATGCGGGCAAAGTGTGACATTGTCCAGTTCAAATAAGGCCTCAGGCACATGGGGCTCGTTGACAAAGACATCCAATCCGGCACCGGCAATGCTTCTGCTCTGTAAAGCGCTAACAAGAGCCTCTTCATCTACCACCACACCACGGGCAATATTAATTAAATAGCCTTCGGGACCCAGTGCTTCCAATACTTCTTGATTGATTAATTTAGCGTTGTCAGGACCGCCAGGGGTAGCCACAACGAGGAAGTCAGATTGTTTGGCGAGCTCGATAAGAGAATCAACGTAGCGATAAGGTACGTCCGTGCGCGGGTTACGGTTATGGTATAGAATCTCCATGCGGAAACCCTTGGCGCGTTCGGCAATCTCAATGCCAATTCGGCCTAAACCAACAATGCCCAAGCGTTTACCGCTTACTTGCACACCTAAAGGAAAGATGCCCTCAGTGACCCATCGACCCGCGCGGACATAACGGTCAGAGGCGCTGACCTGACGCGCACAATCTAGTAGGAGTGCAAAGGCTAGGTCGGCAACGCAGTCATTTAGTACATCAGGGGTATAGCCAAGGCGAATTTTGCGACTGGTGATATAGGCTTCATCATAGGGATCAAAACCGACGCCAAAGCTGCTAATCACTTTTAGATTTGGCAGGGCGTCAAGAAACTCTATACTGACATTACGAGTGGCCGATCCAAATAAAGCCTCAACTCGGTTTAGTGTTTCTTGAGGTAAAGCCAAGCCTTCGTCCTGGTTTTTGATGGTGATAACTTCATAGTAGGGACTGAGGGATTTAATGTCATGCTCAGTAGTGTTAAGTAAACTTAGTAATACAGGCTTCATAGTAATAAATTCTTGTCCTGGTTATTTGATTGTAAATTTAAGAAATTTAGCGGCGGTACGTACCGTATAATTTATTAGATATAAGCTCACAAAGGGTAGGCCCATACGATACCAGTCGGGGTAATCACTGAGTAGCCAAGTCTGTTCGTGCTGTAGCTTAGAGTGCCAATCTTCAATTTGCTTTTCGTCATCTAGTCCAAACTTGAAGGTAGCGTCAGTCCTGTTAACCCCTTCATGGAGAAAGGTGTTTTGGCTCATCCAATAATTAAACATATCAAAGTGAAGCTCAGCACCACTAAATCGCTCAGCAAGTTGCTCCATAAATAGACGGTTATCCGCCTCTATAAAGTACATCAAAACACCCTCAATCAAAAAGATAAACTCACCCTTTGGATGGTTTTGTAATAACTCATCTTTCCAATCGCTATCAAGTAGACATCCTGTGATGTGGTGTTCATTTGTGCAAGGAGACAGCAGTTGCTCCCGGAGCTCAATGACACATGGTATGTCCATTTGATAAAAAATGGCTTTATCTGAAGCTTCTCCTAATCTCTGCTTGCGTGTGTCCAGTCCGCAGCCAACAATAACGACAATTGGGTTGTCGTGGGAGTTAATAAAGTCGCTGGTGACTTCATCAAAGTGTATGGATCGCAGCGCAATACTGGCGGAGGTCGCCGGAATATTATCGAAGATGGAAAAATCGTAGTCGATTTGCTCGACAAGTTGTGCGGCAAATTCGTCATGAATAATCGGGCTGTACTTTTGCGATTCAATAGAGCGCGCATAAAGTGTTAATAGTAGGGTATCTGCGGTGCAATCGCGCAGACAGGGCTTTATCTTTTTCAATGTCTCAACTCCTTAGAAACATAGCGGATAACTATGTAGTCTGATTTACCTTGCTGTCTGTGTAGCTTGATTGTTATTTTTAAGGAGAATATTTAAGATTTATAAATTTTAAAAAAGTAGCGATGAATTAATTGCTACTGTGTATCATTTTAACTTAATCTTAAAGAAAATCTTGTACTAATTTTTAATATTATCGACTAAGTTTGTGACAATTAATGACAGATAGAAATGAGTTTGATACTGATTAAGGTTTTTTAAGCCTTCTTATTAATTGTTTATAATTAATTTAAAATTTTAATTAATTTAATTCAAGGTCTAAATTTTATGTCGACAAAAATTAGGGTAGATAAGGGTGAGCGTAGTAAGGCCGCTAATTCAACATCTTTTATCAGCATTTTGATCAATGGTTTGTTGGCAGCTTTGCAAATTGTTTTTGGTCTTATCACACAGTCTTATTCTTTGATTGCAGATGCGGTTCATACCTTGTCTGATTTGTTGTCAGATTTCGTGGTGTTGATTGCTAATCGTTTTGCTAAAGAAAAAGCCGATGCAGGTCATCCATATGGGCATTTTCGTTTTGAGACGATTGCTGTTTTAATCATTGCAGTGCTTTTAATTGTGGTTGGTTTGGAGATTATCACAACCAGCGTGGGACGTATTCAAAATCCTGCCACAATGGAGGTCAATGCAGGTCTGGCTTTTTTCATTGCCTTAATTGCCATTTTAGCCAAGGAGTTGCTGTATCGATATATGGCCAAGGTAGCTAAGCGTGTAGACTCAACCATTATTATGGCTAACGCACTTCATGCGCGCTCGGATGCCATTTCTTCTTTAGTCGTAGCGGTCGGTTTGGCAGCGCACTTTTTTGGGCTTAGTTATGCTGATTTAGTGGCTTCAATGATCGTCGGGGCAATGATTGCTTATATGGGGGTGAAAATGGCTTGGAATTCTTTGATGGATTTAGCCGATCGCTCAGTTGATAAAGTCACGCTTGATAGCATTACCAATGCAATTCGTGATACGCCGGGTTTAGTTGATTTTCA
>JAAZFX010000253.1 GCA_012511555.1 Alcaligenaceae bacterium
CTGAAATTGCCAGAATCAAGACTGGTCAGGTTGATCTAATGGATGCGACTCGAGTACGCGAACGCTTTCTTGAGGTTAGCAACAGCGCCGACAGCCTACTTTCCGACTTCCGTGAAATTGAACAAAACTTTCGTAATCTGGATCGTGAAGTACGCGAAGGCATTGCAACATGGGAAGGTGGAAAAGGCGCGCTACTAGAGGAGTTCTTCGGCGAGCGTGATGCCATTGCAGACTCAGATCAAGGGCGTAGTTTTCGCGCTTTCTGGGAATTTCTGATGTCACCGTCACGGCAAGAAGAGCTATCGAGGCTATTACAAACCGTCTTCGACATGCCAGCGGTACAAAGTTTGGAACCCGATCGTCGCCTGCTACGTATTCATTACGAATGGCTAAAAGCCGGCGAAGCGGCACAGCGTACGGTAGCTCGCCTGTCCGAACAGTTGCGCCGTTACCTTGATGACCAGGCTTGGCTGGAAAACAAGCGCATCATGAATTTGCTGCGCAATATTGAAGGTAAGGCATTAAATTTGCGCCAACAGCCACCAGATGGAGACATCATCAGTCTGGACGATGTACAGGTAAAGCTAAACCTGCCGCTAGATCGCCCCTTATATAGCCCACCACTAAAGCCACGCATAAATACACAGCTACTGGTTGAAGGAACCACCGACAACAATGCCGATGCACTCTTCAACCAGATTTATGTTGACAAGTCTCGCCTAGAAGAAAGTCTGCGCCGTGCTCTACGCCATCAAGCACACATCAACTTGGGCGATTTGCTTGAGCACTATCCGCTCCAGCAAGGCTTAGCCGAACTGATTGCATGGCTAGAGTTAGCGACTGCTAACAGCCACTGCTCGTTTGATGAAGACCAAACACAATTAATTAGCTGGTACGATAGTCAAGGTATACAACGCCGTGCCAGCGTACCTCTGATTATTTTTAGCCAATGAATTGCCCATGACCGCCCTTCTTTCTACTGACTTGTCGCCACTACTCATCAGCCTTTTCAAGGGTGTACTCTACCGTGAAGACAACCAGCCGAGCTGGCAAAAGCTGATAGAGCAACAAGCCGCTATACGCGATTATATCCAGTTACTGGGTTTGGAGCTCATTTTTGACGAAGCTGAAGGCTATGCCTATCTACGCCAATTTCAAGACGAGGGTGATGACGAAAAAAACACCATCCCCAAGTTAATTGTCCGTCGTCAATTAAGCTACCCGGTAAGCCTATTATTAGCACTGCTACGCAAACGACTAGCTGAATTTGATGCCAGCAGCGGCGAAACTCGCCTGATTCTTTCGCGCACTCAACTAATCGAACTGCTACGCCTGTTCCTGCCCGACAGTAGCAACGAAGCCCGTCTTGTTGACCGTATCGACAACCATATCGCCAAGGTAGTTGAGCTAGGATTTCTGCGTAAATTACGGGGTCAGCAGGAGCCGCTCTATGAAGTCTTGCGTATCCTTAAAGCCTTTGTAGATGCACAATGGTTAAATGAGTTTGATCAACGCCTAGCAGAATATGCTGCTTTAAACGAAGATGAAGGAGAGTAGCAATGAATGATCTCGACATAGCCCCCATGCTCGACTTTGCCAACAATAATGAACGCGCGGGATTTCGCCTGCACGACATTGAAGTATATAACTGGGGCACTTTTAACCAACAAGTGTGGCGCTTCCCGACCAATGGAGACAATGCGCTGTTAACTGGTGATATCGGCTCAGGCAAGTCAACCCTAGTTGATGCAATCACTACCCTGCTAGTGCCTGTACAAAAAATCGCCTATAACAAGGCTGCGGGTGCCGAAGCCAAAGAACGGACCCTACGCTCCTATGTGCTAGGCTACTACAAGTCAGAACGCAGTGATTCCGGGCTTAATGCAAAACCGGTTGCGCTGCGCGATCACAATAGTTATTCGGTTATTTTGGGTCGCTTCTACAACGAAGGCTACGACCAACACGTAACCCTGGCCCAAGTGTTTTACATCACCGAAAGTCGCGGTCAACCAGAGCGCTTTTACATTGTCGCCGACAGGCACTTAAGCATTACCGAGCACTTTGCCCACTTCGGTAATGATCTCAACAGTTTGCGCAAACGCCTACGCGAAATGCCTGAAGTCACCCTAAATACCAGTTTTACCACCTATAGCTCCGCTTTTCGTCGCCGTTTTGGAATCAACAACGATCAGGCGCTCGAGCTGTTCAGTCAGACGGTATCCATGAAGTCAGTAGGAAACCTTACCGACTTCGTGCGCGAGCATATGCTCGAAGAGTTTCCTGTAGATGAACGTATTCAGGCTCTGATTCAGCATTTCGATGACCTTAACCGCGCTCATGAAGCCGTACTTAAGGCAAAACAACAAATTTCCTTACTACAACCACTAGTGCAAAATGTCGAACGTCACCAGTTAGTGTCAGTCGAACGGCAAACTCAGGTTGCCTGCCGAGACGCTTTAGCGCCTTGGTTTGCCGGCCTTAAGGCCGAACTGCTAAGTAAACGACTGGACAATCTGGCGCATGATCTAAGCCGCCAAGAAGAACAACAGCGCAATCTGCAAGAGCAACAGCAACACGGTCAATCACAACGCGACGAACTGACCCGCGCCATTGCTCAAAACGGCGGCGACCGACTAGCTGCCATCAAAGAAGAGATAGCCCGTGCGCAAAACGAGCAACAACGCCGTCAGCGTGCAAGCGAGCGCTATAACAAATTAGCGCAGAAGCTAGAGCTCCCCTTGGCCAGTAGCGCCGAGCCGTTTCTGGCCAATCACCATGCATTACCCGACCTCAACGACAACTACAACTCACAGCGTGATGCCGCACAAAATGAGCAAACCGAAACCGCTGTCGAATTGCGTAATCTGCGCCAGCAGCATGAACAACTTGACTCCGAACTAAGCTCCCTGCGCCAACGGCGTTCCAACCTGCCGGCACGCATGCTGGATATCCGTACTCGCCTATGCGCCGAACTGGAACTGCAAGAAAGCGAGTTACCCTTCGTTGGCGAATTGCTCAAAGTACGCGACAATGAAAGCGATTGGGAGGGCATCGCCGAGCGCCTGCTACATAATTTCGGCTTGTCACTACTGGTACCCGATGCGCTCTACAACCAGGTCGCCCAATGGGTTGAACAGACACATTTGGCCGGTCGCCTAGTTTATTTTCGGATCCGGGAGCGTCGCAATCAGTCTGCAATAAATACACACCCCAATTCACTGGTAAAAAAGCTGCAGATAAAACCAGACACCCCATTCTACGACTGGTTAGAGGCCGAATTGGCGCGACGTTTTGACTATGCCTGCTGCATCTCACTAGAACAATTCCGTCGCGAAGACAGAGCCGTTACCTCTGCCGGACAAGTCAAGTCCAGTCAAGAACGTCATGAAAAGGACGACCGCCGCCGACTGAACGACCGCACTCAATATATCCTGGGTTGGAGTAACGAGCAAAAAATTGCTGCACTAGAAAAACAAGCTAACGAGCTGCAACTACAAATCCAACAATACGCTATGCAGATCGCTGGATTGCAGCAACGTCAACGAGATCTTGACGAACATCTGAGACTACTTGCGCAATTGTCGGTATTTGACAACTTCCAGGAACTCGACTGGCAATCCCTGCAAGGACAGATACAACATCTGGAACAGGAATGCAAGCAACTAGAGACTGAGTCCGATACCCTGCGTATCCTGCAAGAGCAGCTGCATCAACTAGAAAGCAAACTACGCAATCTACGCGATGCCCTAGACGAGAAGAACCGCGAACTGGCTAGAACTGAGCAAAAGCAAGAGGATGCTCAGCATGCTGCTGACGATGCCCGGACCCAGCACCACGCCGCGACACCAGAACAACAGGCACATTTCACCGTTCTACCCGCGCTGCGTGAACAGGCACTTGGCGAACATACTCTAACCGTTGAATCTTGCGCCAATCGCGAGCAAGAAATGCGCGCCTGGTTGCAAAACAAAATCAATGCCAGCGACAAGCGCTTGGAACGCCTTACTCAGAACATTATCCAAGACATGACTGAATATCGCACTGCCTACCCAATGGACACCCAAGAAGTTGACGCCAATGTCGATGCTGCAGAAGAGTACCGCACAATGCTCGCCAATCTGGAAAAAGATGGTTTGCCGCAATTTGAGCAACGTTTTAAAGACATGCTCAATGAAAACATCATTAACGAAATCGCCAATTTCCAGACTCATTTGCGTCGTGAAGAGCAGGATATCCGTGAGCGTATAGATGAAATAAACCGCTCGTTACAGGAAATCGATTATAACCCCGGTCGACTCATCCAGTTGGAAGCCCAATCAAGCGGCGATGGAGAAATCAACGCCTTCCGTAACGACCTTAAAGCCTGCACCGAAGGCAGTCTTTCCGGTCATCAAGACGAGCAATATGCAGAAAGCAAGTTTTTACAGGTACGTGAAATCATTGAACGCTTTCGTGGTCGCGATGGCAACAGCGAAGCCGACAAGCGATGGACCCATAAAGTCTGCGATGTGCGTAACTGGTTTAGCTTTTCTGCGTCTGAACGCTGGCGCGAAGACAATAGCGAGCACGAACATTATAGTGATTCAGGTGGTAAATCGGGTGGGCAAAAAGAAAAACTTGCGTATACCGTCCTGGCAGCTAGCTTAGCCTATCGCTTCGGGCTTGAATGGGGTGTGATCCGCTCACGCTCCTTCCGTTTTGTGGTGATTGACGAAGCATTTGGACGCGGCTCTGATGAATCAGCTCGTTACGGCTTGGAGCTGTTTCGCAAACTCAACTTGCAATTGCTGATCGTCACCCCGTTACAAAAAATTCATATTATTGAGCCTTATGTTAGCAGTGTCGGCTTTGTACATAACGATCAAGGGCGTGAATCCATGTTGCGTTGCCTTAGCATTGAAGAGTACCAGGCACAAAATACTAGCAGGACCAAGACATGATGACTCAACCGAACTGGACTACACCGTCTGAATTACGTGCCCAGTTGCAGCGTCTTTGGGACAAGGGTGAGCTACTACGCACCCGCTTGCCAAATGCTACGTCGCTATTTCCCTTACAACTACGACTAAAAAAACCAAACAGCCAAGACTTGGGTCAACACTTTGAGCAAGTCAGATACTGGATTAATCAGTTGCAACAACTTGACAAACGTTACCGGCTTACATGGAAAGAAATCAACCATCGCCAGCTAGGGCGTAACCAGATTCCTGACAATGTCTGGGTCGAGCAGGTAGACGATGCCCTTGCACTACTTGGTCTGCGTGGTGCCGCACAGCAATTTGATAAACTGCAGGAAGATACCCTAAGTGCCTTCCCTGAACTACTTCCTTGGTTGGAAAAATATAGTTTATTGGCACTGGAGAAAGCTGGCAACTGGCATAAAGTGCTGGCAGTATTGCAATGGTTTTGTCATCATCCACACAGCGGTTTGTACTTGCGTCAACTAGACATTGCTGGCGTAGATACCAAGTTTATTGAACAACACCGTGGTTTATTGGGGCAACTGCTAGATATGGTTCTACCTGCCGAGCACATAGATGAGCAATGGCGCGGCGCTAATGCCTTCAGCAAGCGCTACGGCCTGCTCGACAAACCGTTACGGGTGCGTTTACGTATACTTGACAGTAAGCTAGCGATTGCTGGACTAACCGACCTGGAACTGCCTGTAGAACAGCTTGCCAGCTTGTACCTACTGGTAAAACAGGTGTTTGTGACTGAAAACGAAATCAACGCTTTGGCCTTTCCCGAGCAAGCAGACTCAATCCTGCTATTTGGTCAAGGCTATGCCCTAGATGTATTAGGCCAGATTCCTTGGCTAAGCCGACAACCGCTTTACTACTGGGGCGATATTGACACTCACGGCTTTGCCATTCTTAACCGCCTGCGTAACCACTTACCACATACCCAATCTCTATTAATGGATGCCACTACCCTGCTACACCACCAAGACATGTGGGGGCAGGAACCGGCAGATAAACGCTGCACCAGCGCATTACCACTGCTAAGCGACAACGAGCAAAAACTTTATCAGGCATTGCGCGACAATACATTTTGCCCACCAAATAAGGAAACGGTAACTAATCTGCGCTTTGAGCAAGAACATGTACGATTTGGCTGGCTGCAGCAGCAACTCAGCAAATTAGAACCTACAATTACTGGCTCCGTTGTGTAATTTTTTCATAAATGTACGGGTGACTTTACAAACACCGGTTAGGCTAAATTCCTTGGTTAAAGCGGCAGCCGCTTTACTACTGGAACGATATTGACACTCACTAAGCAAGAACATATGCAACTTGATTAGCTGCAGCAGCAACTCAGCCGAATCGGAGCCTTGACAAGCAGTATTTCTTCTCAAGGGTCAGCATTTCTGCTAGGCGAGTGGTTATGTTAACTAATCCTTTACTTTTATTATTTAGCAAAAACTCATGAAATCACCAGACATATTTGTGTCCGGGGCACTGAACACTATTTTTTTTATGAACGGCTTATAAGGAAAAACCGGACACAAATTACTTTATGTCCTGCTGGTCGAACACAAACTAATTTGTGTTTGGTTTACTCCAGTTTTCCGAACACAAATTTATTTAAGGTACACTGGACGTTCGATAAAATCATCTTTTATAAACGGTAGAAATTCATGTCTAAACAAACATATATTCCTGATAACTTGCCTCTACC
>JAAZFX010000012.1 GCA_012511555.1 Alcaligenaceae bacterium
AGCTCATACCTTGGTCCGCTACTTTAGGAGTCGCTCTTAACCAAACCATACCCTCTTGCTCAGGCAATACCTCAACACTAAAAGTATCATCCAATTCATTATTACCAAAAAGGATGGAAGCCGGCGACGCGCCTACCGAATCTTGAACATTGCGAATAGTCACCTGCGCTAAATCCGGATCGTACTGATAGACTTTTTGACCATCAGAGATTACTTTTTGCTCATAAGGCTTGACAATATTCCAGACAAACTTGCCTGGGCGTTCAAAACTAAAGGTACCGGATTGAGTACCCTGGCCTTGTGCTCCACCACCGCTTTGTTGAGCGAATTGACCTGTTGCTGATTTGATATTTTTAACGAAATCGCGCAACTGCTGCTTGGCATCGTTTTGAGTCGTGTTTTTGACATCGGGGATTTTAGTAAATTGAATATCGCCCAGATCGATAACTTCGCCTATACCGCCCTGAAAAGCATCAGGACTTACGGTGAATTGTGCCATCGCTGCAGTGCTGCCAAGAGACAGGACCATCGCTAGTGACAAGCTTAATTTTTTGAATTTATTCATTTTAAAATCCATGATAATTGATGGTTGGACATATCCACTTTGTAGCAGTTCTATTTAGCTTAGACTTGAACCATTAGTAACTAAGCGTAAAGCATATTTCAAACAAGAGCAAAAGAGCACAAGCCTAGTGCCTAAACCTCGACATCCTCTTCATCCACTCCGGTATTAGCAGGTGCGATAATTTCACGACTGTTATTAGAGCCCATCGGCGAAACGATTCCTGCATGCTCCATTTGCTCCAATAAACGCGCTGCACGGTTATAGCCAATACGTAATTGACGTTGTACCGATGAAATAGAAGCACGGCGTGTTTTTAACACAATATCTACCGCTTGATCATATAAAGGATCTGCCTCAGCATCGGCAAAACCTGTCACACTACCTAGACCATCACCAGTTTCACCCGGCGAACCACCTTCCAATACACCATCAACATAATCCGGTTCACCCTGCTCTTTAAGATAATCCACCACACGATGCACCTCATCATCAGAAACAAAAGCACCATGGACTCGCTGCGGGAAACCGGAACCCGGCGGCATATACAACATGTCACCCATACCTAATAAAGACTCCGCCCCCATTTGATCTAAAATCGTACGTGAGTCGATCTTGGAAGAAACCTGGAAAGCAATACGGGTTGGGATATTGGCTTTAATTAAACCGGTAATTACATCCACACTCGGTCGTTGCGTAGCAAGAATTAAGTGAATACCTGCCGCTCGCGCTTTTTGAGCTAAACGGGCAATTAACTCCTCAATTTTTTTACCTTGCACCATCATGAGATCGGCTAACTCATCAATCACCACCACAATCATTGGCAGCGTTTTTAATGGCTCAGGCGAATCAGGTGTCAGACTAAATGGATTATCGATAGTCTCACCGCGGGCCTCAGCTTCTTTGATTTTGCTATTGAAACCAGCGATATTACGCACGCCCATTTTACTCATCAGCTTATAGCGCTTTTCCATCTCGCCAACACACCAATTTAGTGCATTAGCGGCATGACGCATATCTGTTACTACCGGTGCCAGTAAGTGGCCTATCCCCTCATAAACACTCATTTCAAGCATTTTAGGGTCAATTAAAATCAAACGCACCTGGGAAGGGTCTGCCTTATAAAGTAAAGACAAAATCATGGCATTAATACCAACCGACTTACCCGAACCTGTCGTACCTGCCACCAGTAAATGTGGCATTTTCGCCAAGTCTGCAACGACCGGATTACCGGCAATATCCTTACCCAAAGCAACCGTTAACAGCGAATTACTTTTCTCATAAGCTTGTGAACCAATAATCTCTGACAAACGCACAACTTGACGA
This sequence comes from Alcaligenaceae bacterium, assembly GCA_012511555.1. Lineage (GTDB taxonomy): Bacteria > Pseudomonadota > Gammaproteobacteria > Burkholderiales > Burkholderiaceae_B > Oligella. Next base: position 1,889 of record JAAZFX010000012.1, read on the forward strand.
CGCGGATTAGGCAACTCAATACCCATCAAGTTTTTACCCGGGATATTTTCGACCACTCGTAAACGGATCAAACTCAAGGCACGAGCTAAGTCCTTGCTTAAATTAACAATTTGAATGCCTTTGACCCCTGACGCAGGCTCAATTTCGTAGCGCGTAATAACAGGGCCAGCCTGCGCTGCAACCACCTCAACTTGCACATTAAAGTCACTGAGCTTCTTTTCAATAAGACGGGAGTTGTACTCAATCGTATCTTCACCCACAGGCTCTACATATTCTGCTGCCGGGTCTAATAATTCCAAGCCCGGTATATCACCAGAAAGAACAATTTTTGTCCCCCCCTTACGGACTACCTTTGGCTCAGCTTCAAATAATTTTACTTGCTTTGCAGCAACCGCTTTTTCAGAAACCGGAAAAGCCTTAATCGCCGGTTCAATTTTTAAAGGACGATCAGAAGGTGGCAATTGCTCCTTATGGGCAGTAATTTGCTCAGCCATTTCCTCTTGAGCCGTTTCACCAATACGGCGATCGGCGCGCTCCGATCGGAACTTATCAAAACTAACAAACACACCGGCAATAGCGCTACCAATTCGCTCAGTAATAGTTAGCCAAGAGAAATTAAAAAATAGACTAAACCCTAAAAAGACCATCCCCGCCATCAAGAACATGGTCGGCGCCACGCCTATATAACGCTCTAACAATCCTGAAAACAGCTGACCTAATACCCCACCTGCTTGACCAGGCAGCTGTTGACCTACGTTCTGCAGCTGAGTGCTCTCCAGGCCAATTGAGCCTAGTAATAACATGATAAAGCCTACAGGCACCTTCCACTTAAGGCTTGGCAACACCACCTCAGGGTCTAAATTCTTAGCGAATCGACTCATCAGCGTCTTATAGCCTACGTATAGACGCTGCAAACAAAGCAGCACGAACCACCAAGCCGAAAAACCGAATAAATACAGTAAAATGCTTGAAAAATAAGCGCCAAAGGCACCAAAAGCATTTTGAATCTCACCGGATCCGGACGTACTGACCCAGCCCGGATCAGTCGCATGCCAAGTAAATAGCATCACTGCCAAAGATAAACCTGCGATCAAATAAAGCACCCAACGTGCTTCTCGCAACATCATCACAAAGCGCGAGTTCATCAGCATTTGCTCTGGGGATCGCATGCGGACATTACGCTTACCGCGACCTATAGTAGGGGATTTAGAAGTTTTAGCCATAGCCATACATTATAATTGGTTTATACCAATTTTTTTAAAAAACCATTTTAACGATATTAAAGATGAATAACGATAATCACGCAAAAGTAATTATTTTGGGTTCCGGCCCTGCAGGATACACCGCCGCAGTCTACGCTGCAAGAGCAAACCTCGAGCCGATGCTCATTACTGGTCATGCCCAAGGTGGTCAGTTAATGACCACTACTGAGGTTGACAACTGGCCTGCTGACTGGGAAGGTGTTACTGGTCCTGAACTGATGAGCCGTTTTCTCAAACACGCTGAGCGCTTTAATACCAAGATTGTATTCGACCAAATCGATAGAGTCGATCTCTCTGAGCGTCCATTTAAGCTCTACTCTAACATGGGCAATGAGTATAGCTGCGACAGCCTGATTATATCAACTGGCGCCTCCGCTAAATACCTAGGCCTGGAAAGTGAACAAAGCTATTTAGGCCAAGGTGTTTCTGCCTGCGCTACGTGTGACGGTTTCTTTTATCGCAACCAAGAAGTCATCGTTGTAGGTGGTGGTAATACCGCCGTAGAGGAAGCTCTTTACCTATCCAACATTTGTTCAACCGTTACCTTGGTACATCGCCGCGATCAGTTCCGTGCAGAACCGATTTTAGTCGACAAACTGATGGAAAAGGTTGAAAACGGCAATATCAAATTAGAACTCTTCCACACCTTAGAAGAAGTTTTAGGAAACAAAAACGACGGTGTTACCGGTGTACGTCTAAAAAACACTCAAAATGGCGAAGAAAAAGAGTTGACTGTTAATGGCGTCTTTATCTCTATTGGTCATCACCCAAATACAGATATCTTTGAAGGTCAAGTAGCGATGGATGGCGGTTTCATCATTACCAAAACCAATCCTCAACTACTAACAATGAGCTCTGTACCCGGCGTCTTTGCTGCCGGTGATGTAGCCGATAATATTTACAGACAAGCTATTACTAGTGCAGGTACCGGTTGCATGGCGGCACTAGATGCACAACGCTGGTTGGATACAGAAGGTGAAAAGTAATCTCAAAGGCTCGCTCCAGGATCTAAAAAAGCTCAGCAAGCAATTATCCAAAGAGCAAGCCAATCAGAAAAAAGCAGAAGCGGCTGCCATCAAGCAACGCCAACGTATTGAAGCAGCAGTCACAGACGAGGATCGTAAAGTCTTCCTCGCCTCAATACGTGGCGCCAAGCGTTTAAAAAAGAGTAATCGCATTGAAAGCGGCTCTGGCTTAGCTCAGCCAAACCCCAGAGAAACTGCGTTTTTCAAACAAAAGCGTGCCCAAGCAGAGGGTAGAGATATTTTAGCTAGTGAACGCCGGCGCAGCAGTGCCGACACGCCCCCTAGCCGCCCCCTCCCCGCACATGCACACGCAGGAGCAAGGACTGAAGCTGCTCACTTAAGCAAGCTTGGTGAATATCGTGATGATGGCGCATTCATACGCACCCCTGATGCCGCCGATGTCATTAAAAAGCTTCAACGTGGTCAATGGCCCGTTGAAGCAAGCTTGGATCTACACGGCTCCACCCTGGATGACGCCGCTGAGCGCTTCGATCGCTTTATGCATAGCTGTATTGAGCATGGAGTACGTTGTGTGTGCGTCATTCACGGCCAAGGTTTTGGCTCAAAGGATAATAAGCCCGTACTGAGAGATGCTGTCCGCAGCTGGTTGCGTGATTTAGCCGCTGTCACTGCCTATGTCACAGCACCTGAAAATATTGGTGGTGCCGGCGCTGTGCTCATCTTACTTCGTAACAAATAGATTCCCTGAAAGACTTGCACAAGAAGCTTAAAAAGCAAAAGGCGGATTCATTTGAATCCGCCTTTTAGCTTTATAATTTGTTATTTTGCTGCGCTACTAATTTATGTGAAGCTGTCTCTTACTTCCTGCGATTTATATGCTTAGCGGCACAGACCCAAAATACTACGATTGGGATTTCTGCTCATGCAGAGCGCGTCTCCTCACCTGCATGTAGGTACTATACGTTATATTTCCATACATTACAGCTAGGGAAAGCACTAGTATTTCATGGAATAATGATATTGGCAGTCATAATTTGACGTAATGGACTAAGGGTTAAATTAGCCCTTAAGCTATCTAAAGGTGTACACTAGTTAACAATTATTATTATCATTTCAACCCTTAAAAATAGAGAGGAAAATATGAGAATTGAAACTGACTCGATGGGTAGTATTGAGGTATCTGCGGACAAGTATTGGGGCGCACAAACACAGCGTTCTATTCAAAACTTTCCTATTGGCGTAGAGCGATTCAAATGGGGCCGTACCATGATTCGCTCTTTAGGTATTCTTAAAAAATCTGCCGCCTTGGCTAATGGTGAACTCGGTGAAATTAACCAGGATGTCGCCAAGCTTATTGTTCAAGCTGCTGATGAAGTCATTGAGGGCAAATTAGACCAACACTTCCCATTGGTCGTATTTCAAACCGGTTCCGGCACCCAATCCAATATGAACTCCAATGAAGTCATCTCTAATCGCGCTATTGAATTAGCAGGTGGCGAGATGGGCTCCAAGTCACCGGTTCACCCTAATGATCACGTAAACCGCGGCCAATCCTCTAACGACACCTTCCCTACGGCAATGTACATTGCTACCGTGCTCGAACTCAATGAAAAGCTTTTCCCGGCAATTAAGGTGTTACGCGATACCTTAGCTGCTAAAGCAGAGGCTTATAAAGACATTGTTAAGACAGGCCGTACTCACTTACAGGACGCAACTCCTATTACTTTGGGCCAAGAGATCTCTAGCTGGGTAGCGCAAATTGACTATGGTATGGCTTCGGTCGGCCGCAATATGAAAGGTCTCTATGATCTAGCGATTGGTGGTACTGCGGTTGGTACAGGTTTAAACGCTCACCCGGAATTTGGTAAACTCTGCGCTGCCAAAATTGCAGAAGCGACGGGCTATCCCTTCCACAGTGCAGAAAATAAATTCTTCGCACTCTCTTCTCATGATGCGCTCACCTCGACTTCTGCTGCTTTACGCACTCTCGCCACCGGCCTTATGAAAATGGCCAACGATGTACGCTGGTTAGCGAGCGGCCCACGTTGCGGCATCGGTGAAATCAGCATCCCTGAAAACGAACCTGGTTCATCCATCATGCCCGGCAAGGTCAACCCGACCCAAGCTGAAGCCTTAACCATGGTGTGCGTGCAAGTTTTCGGTAATGACGCTGCTGTCGCCTTTGCCAATAGCCAAGGTAATTTCCAATTAAACGTTTATAAACCAGTGATGGTACATAACGTACTAGAAAGCATTCAGCTCTTATCTGATTCTATTTTGGCCTTCAATGACCATTGTGCAGTAGGCATTGAACCCGAGCTAGAGAAAATTCAGCAAAATCTTGACAAGAACCTGATGCTAGTTACCGCTTTAAATAAACACATTGGTTACGACAAAGCCGCTGAAATTGCTAAAAAAGCTCACAAAGAAAAACTGAGCTTGCGTGAATCCGCTTTAGCCCTGGAGTACCTCACGGATGAGGAGTTTGACAAATTTATCGTACCTATTGATATGACGCACAATAACTAATTTCCTCAACACATAAAAAGAGCCTGATAATCTATCATAATTATCAGGCTCTTTTGATTTTAAGGACTAAGGAGCTTAGCCTTCGTAGCGCTGCTCCAAGACTTCTAAAGCGGGTAGTTTTTTACCCTCTAAAAACTCTAAAAAAGCGCCCCCACCGGTAGAGATATAGCTAATCTTATCAGCAATGCCAAATTTAGCAATAGCGGCCAAAGTATCACCACCACCAGCAATTGAGAAAGCATCACTTTCAGCGATAGCCTGAGAAATAGCTTCAGTACCACCGGCAAAAGCATCAAACTCAAAAACACCTAAAGGACCATTCCATACGATAGTGCCGGCATTACTTAAAATACCCGCTAAAGTTGCAGCTGTCTTCGGGCCAATATCAAAAATCATATCGTCCTCAGAAACGTCATTGGCCGCCTTAGTTGTAGCCGGTGTGTTAGCAGCAAATTCCTTGCCCACAACAACATCGACCGGAATAGGAACTTCAGCACCGCGACTACGCATTTTCTGCATTACTGACTTGCTCTGAGTAAGCTGCTCAGACTCTGCCAATGACTTACCGATAGCCAAACCATCGGCCAACATAAAGGTGTTGGCAATACCACCACCAACAATTAATTGATCTACTTTATCAGCTAGCGTCTCAAGCACAGACAACTTTGTAGAAACCTTAGAGCCACCAACAATTGCCACTAATGGGCGCTTAGGGTTTTCTAGGGCAACGCTAAGCGCAGTCAGCTCAGCTTCTAATAAAGGTCCTGCGCATGCGACCGGCGCATACTTGGCAATGCCGTGAGTAGAGGCTTGAGCACGATGAGCCGTACCAAAGGCGTCATTAACATAGACATCGCAAAGCTGAGCCATCTTCTGAGAAAGCTCATCACAGTTGGTTTTTTCACCGACGTTAACACGGCAATTCTCCAAAACCACCACTTGACCGGGAACGATTTCAACACCATCGACCCAATTCTGCACTAACTTCACCTCTTGGCCCAATAACATGGTCAAATGCTCCGCTACGGGTGCCAAGCTATCTTCAGCGCGAATTGCCTCACCCTCAGTCGGACGGCCCAAGTGAGAGCTGACCATTACTGCCGCACCACCCTCCAGAGCTAGTTTAATCCCAGGAATGGAAGCACGAATACGCGTATCCTCAGTAATTTCACCTTTATCATTAAAAGGTACATTTAAATCAGCACGAATAAAAACACGCTTATTTTTTAGTTCGCCATCTTCCGCCAGGGAAGAAAGTGTTTTAATTTTAAACATCAAAGAGCTCCAATACAACAAAAGCGGCATTCAATAATTGCATTGAAATGCCGCTTTTAATTGAGTGATTTTTTATATCATCTACAAAACCAAGACCTGATTACTTAGCGTTCATCAAGGCTACAGTATTGTCGAGCATGCGCTGAGAGAAGCCCCACTCGTTGTCGTACCAAGCCGACACCTTGACTAAGCGACCCGATACCTTGGTCAAGGTCGAATCATAAGTACTTGATTCATTAGAATGATTAAAATCGCTGGAAACCAACTGCTCATCATTGAAAGCTAAGACCCCCTTAAGAGCGCCTTCGGAAGCTTCTTTGAGAACTTGATTAATCTCTTCAACAGTCGTATCACGGCTAGCGATAAATGATAAATCAACCATTGACACATTAATGGTTGGCACACGCACCGCATAGCCATCTAGCTTACCATTTAACTCAGGCAACACTAGACCTAAGGCTTTAGCAGCACCGGTCTTGGTTGGAATTAAGTTCATGGTAGCAGAACGTGCACGACGTAAATCACTATGACGAACATCTAATAATACTTGGTCATTGGTATAAGCGTGAATAGTTGTCATCAAACCGTTTTCTATACCGATGGCATCTTGTAAAGGCTTAACTAATGGGGCTAAGCAGTTAGTAGTGCAAGAAGCTGCTGAAATCACTGTGTGCTCAGCCTTTAGAACATCATGGTTAACGCCATAAACAACCGTCGCGTCAACGTCATCGCCACCAGGAGCAGAGATAATAACTTTCTTGGCGCCGGACTCTAAGTGAACTTTTGCTTTTTCCTTGCTGGTAAATGCACCGGTACACTCCAAGACCACATCAACATTGAGCTCAGCCCAAGGTAGTTCCTTAGGATCACGGGTCGCGAATAAGCGAATACGATCGCCATTGATCACAAAATGGTCATCGTCCAACTGCACATCGGCATTAAAACGACCATGCGTCGTATCGTATTTTAATAAGTGAGCATTGGTCTCGAAATCACCGGACATATTGATGGCCACAATTTCAATATCATGCTTTTTGTTATTTTCATAATGGGCACGTAAAACATTACGTCCAATACGACCAAAGCCAGTAATAGCAACACGAATAGTCATTTTAATTATTCTCCCTGTAAAAGATTCTTAACGGCTTCAACCACTTTTTCAGCGGTTAAACCAAAATATTTAAATAGCTCACCAGCTGGCGCTGAAGCGCCATAAGTATCAATTCCGACGACGGCACCGTCACGACCTACGTATTTGTACCAGAGGTCCGAGCTACCGGCTTCAACTGCCACTGTTGGCAATGCTCGAGGTAATACGCTATCACGATAAGCTTTATCCTGACGATCAAACACATTAGTTGATGGCATGGACACCAAACGCACAGCAATACCCTCAGCAGCTAATTGCTCTTGAGCTGCTTTAGCAATTTCAACCTCGGAGCCTGTCGCCACAATAGCTGCCTGAGCGTTATCAACATCACTCAGTACATAACCACCCTTGGCAATTTGGGCCACAGTCTCACTGTCTCGGTGCATAAATTGCAAGTTTTGACGAGATAGCAACAAAGCGCTAGGTCCGCCGTCCTTGACAGCATTGCCAATAGTTACCGGACGCTCAACCGCAGAACGCCAAGCAATGGCAGTTTCTACCGTATCACATGGACGCCACACATCTAAGTTAGGAATCAATCGCAAGCTGCTGGCATGCTCAATCGATTGGTGGGTAGGACCATCTTCGCCTAGCCCAATAGAGTCATGAGTAAAAACATGAACCACACGCTGCTTCATCAGAGCCGCCATACGAATGGCATTGCGTGAGTAGTCCGAGAAAGTCAGGAAAGTACCGCCAAAAGGCAAATAACCACCATGCAAAGCAAGACCGTTCATCACTCCTGCCATACCAAACTCACGTACCCCGTAGTTGATATGACGACCGGCGGGTGTGTCCTTGCCTGGACGAACAGCAACCGCGCCCTTCCAGTCAGTAAAATTGGAGCCGGTTAGGTCGGCGGAACCACCAAGCATCTCAGGTAAAATTTCTTGTAGAGCCTGGATAGCAAATTGTGAGGCTTTGCGCGTAGCAACTGTTTCAGTTTTTTGAATAGTCTCATCGAGAAAAGCCTGGAATCGCCCAGCAAAATCTGCTGGTAAATCACCTTGCATACGGCGTTTAAACTCTGTAGCCAACTCAGGATAAGCTTGAGCATAAGCGGCAAAAACACCATCCCACTCAGCTTCAGTTTGTGAGCCCTGCTCACGATGATCCCAAGCTTGCTGAATCGCTTCAGGAATAACAAATGGCTCAGCATCCCAACCGATAGCCTCGCGTGTGGCCTGGATCTCATCTGCACCTAATGGCGCACCATGCGCCTTGGCCGTACCTGCTACTTTAGGTGAGCCCTTGCCAATCACTGTCTGACAACAAATCAGGGTAGGACCGCGATCATCTTCTGCCGCCCAAACTTTAGCCTGCTCAATAGCAGCGCTGACTGCCTCGACATCATGACCGTCGACCTGCGGGATAACTTGCCAACCATAGCCTTCAAAGCGTTTAGTGCTATCATCGCTAAACCAGGGCTGCACCTCACCATCGATAGAGATACCGTTGTCATCGTAGAGTACAATAAGCTTATTAAGTTTAAGCGTACCGGCTAAAGAGCAAGCCTCGTGGGAAATACCCTCCATCAGGCAACCATCACCCACAAACACATAGGTATTGTGGTCAACAATCTCGTGCTCTGCCCGGTTAAACTCTTTAGCAAGCAATTGCTCCGCTAAAGCAAAGCCCACTGCATTGCTTAGACCCTGCCCTAAAGGACCAGTCGTGGTTTCAACCCCTGAAGTCACAAAATTCTCGGGATGACCTGGTGTTTTAGAATGCAACTGACGGAAGTTTTTAATTTCATCAATTGGCAAATCATAACCACTAAGGTGCAATAATGAATAAATCAGCATTGAGCCATGACCGTTTGATAAAACAAAGCGGTCACGATTAGGCCAGAGCGGGTTATTTGGGTTGTGACTGAGATGACGTGTCCAAAGTGCTACAGCTATTTCAGCCATCCCCATAGGGGCGCCGGGGTGTCCGGAATTGGCCTGTTGAACAGCGTCCATTGAAAGTGCGCGAATTGCGTTTGCTAAATCCGTCGGTTGAATACCTGAGGAAGAGTTCATATCCATCCTAATTCAGAAATTTCGTTCTTTAATTAACCTATAATTCTATCATTTATAGATTACTGCTTGGAGCTTTATGTCCTTACCTCGCTTTTTCTACCCTGCCCCTTTAGCTGCGGAACAAGCCGTTGAATTACCTCGTGAGATTGCTAATCATGCCGGACGTAGCTTACGCCTGCGTGATGGTGACATGATCACTTTATTTAATGGCCAAGGCGGCGAATACAACGCTGAGCTCTATTTTGACAATGGTATTGCCATGGCAAAAATCAGCGAATTTACAGACAACAATCGCTTACCGCAGGGCAAAATCAGTATTGCCCAGGCACTGCCGAGCGGCGACAAAATGGACTGGATCATTGAAAAAAACAGCGAACTGGGACTCCACTCAATCCACCCTCTTAAGGCCGAACGCTCCATCCTCCAACTGAGTGGTAATAGATTAGAAAAGCGTTTACAGCGTTGGCAAGCTATTGCCAATAGCTCAGCCGAGCAATGTGGTCGCAATATCCCACTAGCAGTTAAAGAACTAAGCTCAGTAAAGCAATTTTTAGAAAAACAGAACTATGATTTGGTCTTAGTATGCCATCATGAAAATGGCACTAAACTCACCGACTTCTTAAGTGACTATCTCAGCAAAAAGGATAGCACCAAGCAACCTGAACTTTGCCTGGTGATAGGCCCTGAGGGTGGCTGGTCGGATAATGAGCTGGATTTATTTAGAAATTACGCCTCGACTCCGACAAGGCAATTGCAAAAAGTAATTTGGGGAGAGCGTGTTTTCAGAACAGAAACCGCAGCTCTCGCCCTCGCATCAGCTTGTTTAGCACTATTTGATTGGAACTAGATACTCATACCAAGTGCTAAACACGCCTAAGCACTTAATCCTCGCTAATCTCACCATATCGTGCTGGCGCCTTACCCGGCTCCGGCGCTTCGTGGGGACCGACATGCTCCACATAATAGATAAAGTGACGGCCCTTACTGTCAGCAAACTTGGCCGCATCATCTAAAATGATATTGAGCTGCCGGGAAAAATCCCTTAAAGCTTCATCTGCCGAATGCAATTGATTTAACCAAAGCACCATCCCTTTTTTCTGATCTGAACTAGTCTCATTAAGACAATCAAGTAAGGCTTCAATATCAGAACCAAAAAAAGAAGGATAATCTACAGTTTTAACAATCGCTCTCAACACAGCAGAGACATTGCGTGCTTTATCACAGTCCACCTTAAAAAATGCTATGCCCTTTGATGACGCTAATTCACTAACAGCATCAAGCGTAGCAAGAGTCTCCGGGATTTCGCCACCAACTTCAAAAACTTGCTCTAAGTTTGTCGCCTTTTGTTTGACCATCTTATCTCCTCAAACATGCAATTACGAGATATTTAAAATTTAAAAACGAGCTAGCAGCGAAACGCCCAGTGCTTAACGCGTGTTTGCGTCAACCACGGCTAAGACCGTCATGTTAATAATTCTTCTGACAGTGGCACTTGATGTCAAGATATGTACCGGCTTTTTACAACCTAAAAGGAAAGGACCGATAGCAACATTACTACCAACAGAAGATTTCAATAAATTATATGCAATATTACCACTTTGCATATCAGGGCAAATCACTAGATTTGCACTACCACTTAATGGGGAATCAGGCATACGGTCCAAGCGCAAACGCTCATCTAAGGCCATATCACCATGCATCTCACCATCAATCTCAAGATCAGGCTCACGCTCACGAATAATTTCTAAGGCTTCGCGCATTTTAGAACCGGAAACAGGATAGTCCGTACCGTAGTCTGAAGAAGACAATAAAGCCACTTTAGGCTTGATTTTCATATGTTCCAACTCTTCTGCAGCCATTAAGGTAATCTCGGCAATTTCTTCAGCAGTAGGATCAGGATTGACGTGTGTATCAGCTATGGCAATCATGCGCTCAGGTAAAATCAGCAAGTTTAAGCCTGCGTAAGTACTTACGCGCTCATCCATACCAAGCACCTGATCGATCCAGTACAAATGACCGGCATAATTACCCGAGGTACCGCAAATCATGCCATCAGCTTCACCAAAGTGCATAAGCATAGCACCAATCAAGGTCATACGTCGACGCATTTCTACACGCGCCAAATCCTTGCTGACGCCTAGGCGCTTGCGCATTTCCCAATAAGCTTGCCAGTAGCGTTTATAACGCTCATCCATCTCGGGATTCACGACCTCAACATCACGGTCCAGATCAATACGCAAACCGTAACGTTTGATGCGTTCTGCCAACACTTCAGGACGACCGATTAAAATCGGCGCACAAATTTTCTCGTCCAACAGTACCTGAACCGCACGTAAAATACGCTCATCCTCACCTTCAGTAAAGACAATACGAGATTTTTTATTTTCTTCGATATTGAATTCTCGGGCCATGGCAAACAATGGGCGCATAAAGGCTCCGGAGTGGTAGACAAACTCTTTGAGAACGCCTATATACTCATCAAAATCCTCGATTGGACGCGTAGCCACGCCATCTTCCATCGCAGCTTTAGCAACTGCCGGAGCAATACGCGTAATTAGACGCGGATCAAGAGGTTTAGGAATCAAATACTCTGGACCGAAAGAAATTTCATTACCCTCATAGGCTGCTGCTACACGCTCATTTTGCTCTTCTTTAGCTAAATCACAAATAGCGTGTACACAAGCAATTTCCATATTGCGAGTAATACCAATCGCACCAACGTCTAAGGCACCACGGAATATATAAGGGAAGCAAAGAACGTTATTAACCTGGTTCGGGTAATCAGAACGACCAGTTGCCATGACTGCGTCAGGACGTACTTCTTTAGCCAATTCAGGAAGAATCTCTGGCTCCGGGTTGGCAAGCACTAAAATCAATGGGTTTTCAGCCATTTTTTTAACCATCTCTTGCTTAAGTACGCCACCGGCTGATAAACCCAAGAAGACGTCTGCACCATCAATAATCTGATCTAAAGTTCTGAGAGAAGTATCCTGCGCATAACGCTCTTTTTTCTCGTCCATCAATAAGGTACGGCCCTTGTAAACCACACCTTCGATGTCACTTACCCAAATATTCTCTAAGGACACTCCTAAGTCAACCAATAAGTCCAGACATGCTAAAGCAGCCGCACCGGCACCGGAAACAACTAATTTAACATCCTCAATATTTTTATTGACAACCTTGAGGCCGTTAATAAAAGCTGCCGATACACAAATTGCCGTTCCATGTTGATCGTCATGAAAAACCGGAATACGCATGCGTTCACGTAATTTCTTCTCAACGATAAAACACTCAGGCGCCTTAATATCTTCGAGGTTGATACCACCAAAAGTTGGTTCTAAACCGGCAATAATCTCGACTAATTTGTCCGGATCCTTTTCATTAATCTCAATATCAAAACA
>JAAZFX010000085.1 GCA_012511555.1 Alcaligenaceae bacterium
GAACCACAAATCGAAATGAGAGTCATTGTGGGTAGGGCCTTCAATACTAGCACTCCCTTGTTTGATGGAAAAATGGAATTCATCGAATTTAGTCCGTACTGGAATATTCCCTATTCAATAGCACGCAGTGAAACTATTCCACACTTGCGCAGAGATCCGGGTTATTTAAACCGTCAAGGAATGGAGTTTGTGATTGGTAATAGTGTTTCAACCGCTGTGACAGAGTCTAACATCAATGCTGTGTTGGCGGGCAATGCACGGATTCGTCAACGGCCTGGACCGCGAAATGCTTTGGGTGATATTAAATTTATTTTCCCTAATGATATGAGTATTTTCCTTCACCACACTCCATCAGTCGGCTTGTTTGATCGTTCTCGTCGTGATTTTAGCCATGGCTGTATTCGTGTCGAGGAACCGGTTCAATTAGCGCAGTTTATTTTGATTAATCAGCCTGAATGGACGACAGCACGTATCGAATCTGCAATGCAGGCCCGAAAATCGAATACAATAAAACTTGTCGAGCCGATTCCCGTTGTACTGGCATATAGTACTGTGGTTGTGAAAAATAATAAAACGTACTTCCTCCCCGATATTTACGGGCAGGATAAACTCTTGGATCAAGCTCTTCTACGTCATACGCAACAACAGACTGCCAGATCGTTGTCTGCGTCTAAACCCTAAAATTATCAGGAGAATGTATAGCATGTCATTGTATACACCTCATACTCGGCGCCAGTTTTTGCAGAATAGCTGCAAGCTGGCGCTAGCGGGCGCTACTTTATCAATAATGCCATCTGTCAACGCCGCTCCATCAATTGCTTCTAAAAACCATCTATTGGCTCTGGATCACACTCATACCAATGAAAAACTGTCAGTGATTTATCGTTTGGGGGAGCAGTATGTTAATTCCGCGCTAAGTCGCTTGAACTACTTTTTACGTGACCATTATTCAGGTACCGTAGGTATTATGGATCCAGGTCTTTACGATATTCTTGATGGTATACAGAGTGCTTTGCGTGTTGATTTGCCTTACCAGATTATTTCCGGTTACCGTGATCCTCATACTAACGAACACCTGCGTACAACCCGTGGGGGAGGTGTAGCCAAGAAAAGTCTGCACATGGAGGGCAGAGCGCTGGATATTCGCATGGTAGGTGTGCCACTTGATGAGTTACGCGATGCAGCATTGTCGTTAAAGGCAGGTGGCGTGGGCTACTATCCTGATAGCCAGTTTGTGCATGTAGATACCGGTCGTATCAGAAGTTGGTAAAACGTGAGAAACCGTTTGGTGGTGGAAAGGCCAAGATTGGAACAACACAATATTTTATATATTACTATCGGTTCATATTAGGAGTTCTTGGCCTTATTAGGTAAGCGTATAGTGAACTCTATTAGTTAATTCACCGGTAACTATTCAATTAGAACACTTTGCCCGTTTATTTGCTAAGGCAATACTAAAGTTATTTCTAGCGCAGCTTTATTTAATACGGGAAACATGCGTTCTATCATTTCTTCTGGGCTAACGGCTAAAGGGTTACAGCTTACCATTAATGCTAATATTAGTTGATTGCCACGGTTAAATACGGGTACTGATAAAGAGCACATACCCAACTCTAGTTCCTGATTAACCAAACAATAACCTTTAACTCGTACACTTTTAATATCTTCTATTATTTTTTTTGCTGTTTTTGTGTGTTCAGTTAATTTTTTACAAGGTTCATTTTTAAAAAAATCTTCTAATTCTTCATCACTATAATCGGATAGAAGGACTCGTCCTGTGGAAGTTATATAAGCGGGTAAACGAGCACCTATTTGAAGATTTATTGATATATGTCTATTGCGATTAGCTCTCCCAATATAGACTATATCTTTATCCTCAAGAACAGTAACAGAACAGGATTCATTTAAGTTGCGAGCGACTTGTTCTAAAATAGGAGTTACTCGTTCCATAAAGTTTAGAGAGGCTAAATAGGAATATCCTAAGTCAAGGATTTTAGCATTTAAACTATACTGACCATTATCTTGATGTAAATATCCTAGTTTAGAAAGAGTTAGCAAAAAACGTCTTGCTGATGCTCTGCTCAGAGAAAGCTTGTTAGCTAATTCAGTAATACTTTGACTCGGAGTTTCTTCATTGAATGATTTTATTACTTCTAACCCTTTAGCAAAGGTTGTTAAAAAATCTTTATCGGATTCGTTTGTTTTGGTGGACTGAGACAAGAAATTCTCCTATGAAATCGTAGGGTGGTGATACCACCCTACGGGTCTTCCAGTTACTTAGTTGCCATATTGTTCTGGGTCAATTTTGGAATAAACTTCATTCCAATATAACGTTTGTAAATCTTCGGCCGAATTAATATCAGCTTCGGCAATGATGTCACTCCACTTATCAACTAATGTTGACATTGTTTCTGATAACTCTTTTAAACGGGGTGAGTCTAGTTTATACTCTTGTGCATAAAACTCTGGGATAAAAGCTAAATCTTTAGCAATAAACTCGTGAGATTTTTTAAGTAACTCAGGATCGGCCTGCATAATATTGATGCCTGCTTTCTGAGCCTTTTCAAGATCTTCCATCGCTTGTTCTTGATAGCGATAGGTGATTTCCGATGTCATCACTGAACCTGCTTTTAAGAAGGCTTCTTTTTCTTCAGTGCTGAATTTATCCCATCTGGTTTTATTTAAGGTGGATGCTCCGCCAGCTGCATATAAGCCGCCTGGTATATCAGTTACAATATTTTTTACTACTTCAATAAGATTGAAGTTTGTCAACTCAGTAGCGGAGAAAAATGTACAATCAATTACTCCTTGACTGAGAGCCTCATAAGCTTCGCCTATTGGTAAGGCGACAGGCTGGGCACCAAATTCACGTACCCAACGGGCCCATGGAGCACCTGAGATTCGAATGCGTTTACCTTTTACTTCTTCGATAGTATCTACCGGTGAATTACAAAACATATTATATACAGGTGTGGATACAACACCTGTATATACCTGATTGTTTTTCTTGAACTCCCCTAAGCACTCCTCACAATTGAGCATGATGTACTCTAGCATTGCACCAGAATAGGCAAAACCCTCTTTGTCAGGGATTTTGTCATTAAGTGCAACAGCCATACTCATATCTGCACCCATATTGGAAAAAGGGTAATCTGAAGGACTATATGCGGTTAATAAATAGCCAACATCAGCTAACCCTTTGCTAATGCCTTCTTTCATTTCAGAATGACTGAGTAAGGATAACTCAAAAATGCGTACGCGGTGTTTGTTGTTTGTTAATTCCTTTACTGCTTCAGCATATTTTTTTGCTGATTCAATAGGAGCTCCTGAAGGGAAGCCAACAGCAAATCGTAAGGTATCTGCTTTTGCTGGTACAAGAATAGAGGCTGTCAGAATAGTAGCGCCCACAATGCCAGTTAATTTTTTTATTGAAAACATAAAATCTCCATCATTATTAAAATAAGTTTTACTGCGTTAATTTTTAATGCAAACATAATGCATTTCTAAGAATTCGTCGATGCCGTACACTGATCCTTCTCGACCAACTCCGGACTCTTTAACACCACCAAAAGGAATGGTTTCAGAAACAAAACGAGTGGTATTGATTCCTAACATGCCATATTCCATTTGGTCACTTAAACGAAATATTCGTGCATTATCTTTCGTATAGACATAAGAAGCCAATCCATAATTGGTATTGTTTGCATGAGTAACGACTTCTTCTTCCGATACGAAGCGATAAATAGGAGCTACCGGGCCAAAAATTTCTGTGTTAAAAATTTCCATTCCTGGTGTAACATCTGCCAAAATAGTGAGGTCAAAAAAATGTTTGCCAATATCAGGAAGGTCGCTACCTCCTCGAACAAGGCGCGCTCCCTCGTCAACTGCTTTTTTTACTATGTATTTGACTTTTTGTACTGCTTTGTCATTAATGAGTGGGCCATTAGTTGATTCGGTATCCAAACCATTACCTAGCTTTAACTTCTCAACTGCGGCTTGTAGTTTGAGAATGAATGTGTCATATATTCCATCTTGAATAAATAGACGATTAGCACAAATGCACGCTTGACCTGAATTGTAAAACTTCATGGCGATTGCACCTTGAACTGCGGCATCTAAATCAGCATCATCAAAAACGATAAAAGGTGCATTGCCACCGAGTTCTAGACTTAGTTTTTTGACAGTACTAGCACACTGTTTACTAAGGATTTTCCCGACTTCGGTTGAACCCGTAAACGACAGCTTTCTAACGATTGGGTTTGAACATAATTCGAGTCCTACCTCATGGCCAGAGCTTGCGGTAATTACATTAAATACACCTGTAGGTATACCCGCTTTGTCAGCTAATGCTGCTAATGCTAAGGCAGATAGAGGAGTGTCTTCTGCTGGTTTGATGACGACAGCGCATCCAGCAGCTAGAGCAGGAGCTACTTTTCGGGCAATCATTGAATTTGGAAAGTTCCAAGGGGTGATTGCTCCGACGACACCAACGGCTCGTTTTTTTACGAACTCAAAGTTGCCTTCAGCGCTTGGTGGTAAAACGTCTCCATTAATACGCATGGCATCATTAGCAGACCAATCAATATAGTTTGCTGATGAAGTTACTTCGCCTTTTGACTCAGCTAGACATTTCCCTTGTTCTAAAGTTAGAAGGGTAGCCAGTTCATCGCGGTGAGTTTCAATTAACTGGGCCCAACTTTTTAGAGCAAGCGAGCGTTGCTTAGCAGTTTGTTTAGCCCATAACTTTTGCGCTTGTTCAGCTTTCTTAATCGCTAGTTCAGTGTCTTTTTGTCCCATATCTGGAACTTCTATAATCAATTCATTTGTAGCGGGATTAATAATTGGGTACTTATCTCCACTGAATGCGCTGACCCATTCGCCATTAATAAAAGCTTTATCCCTGATTAACTTGTTTACTTCTTGAATCATGATTTTTATGTCTCCATATAGAATATATTAATTAGATGCCAAACTAGGTAAGTACAAAATAATATCGGGGAATAACAAAAATAATCCCATGATTGCTAAATCCATTACTAAGAACCAAAGAATTCCTTTGAATACCTGTGAAGTCGTTACTAAATCTCCAACAACGCTTTTGACAACAAATACGTTCATGCCAACAGGGGGGGTAATCATGCCAATTTCGAGTAATTTAGTAAGTAATACGCCAAACCAGATCAAACTAAATGATGTGGTTTCAATAATAGGTAATAAAACCGGTAAGGTGAGTAGCATGGCACCAATGGGCTCTAAGAACATGCCCAAAATTAAATAAACCATAACAATTCCTAGCATGATCACCATGTCACTAGCTTCTATGGAAATAATAAAGTCAGCAATAAAATCAGCCGTACCTGAGAGCACTAGAAAGCGAGTTAACAGGCTTGCACCAACAGCAATAATCAACAAAGCGCTAGTGGTTACTAAGGTTTCTAAAGCGGCAGCTTTAAAAGCGTACCATGTCATTGAGCTTTTAAAAATAGCAACTACACATGCTAAAAAGGCTCCAATCGCACCAGCTTCATTAGGAGTAAATACACCTCCAAATAAGCCTCCAAAAATACCAATCATAATTAGAAAAATTGGCCAAGTATCTTTTAGAGCTAATACTTTTTCTTTGAATGGGACCTCTTCCTTTATATCAGGGGCTAAAGAGGGATTTATCTTAACCCTGATATAAACAACCAAGACATAGCCAACGATGGTTATTAAGCCTGCAGCAATTCCACCTAGAAATAATTGAGAAATAGATGTTTGCGCAATCACTCCATATAAAATCATAATAATTGATGGAGGAATTAAGGCGCCAACAGTACCTGCAACAGCGATAGTACCTGTTGCGAGACTTGGATCGTACTTATAACGGATCATCTCAGGTATGGCAATTCGTCCCATAGCTGCAGAGCAGGCGATAGATGAACCTGATACAGCAGCAAAACCCGCTGAACCAAAAATTGAAGCAATTGCTAAACCTCCAGGGATACCTGACAACCAAGCTCTAGCAGCTTTGAACATACCCTGAGTTAAGTTTGTGTGGTAACAAATAAATCCTAAAAAAAGAAATAAAGGAACCGAACTCAACGTCCAGTTTGCTGCAAAATTATAAGGTATGATCCCAAGCGATGAAAGCGCAATGTCTGGGCCAACAACTGCCCAAATGCCTGCAAAGGAGACTGCTATCAAAGTAAAGCCGATAGGCATTTTAAGTAATAAAAGTATAAATAAAGATAAAAGCCCTAAAAATCCAATACTGATATCGCTCATTCTTGCACCTCAATTATTTGGTCATATTCTTTGTCGGTTAAATAACGCAAAAATTTCACTAAGCAGTAAATGCCTAACAAGCCGGCACCAAAACATAAAATGAAATAACTTGGCCATGTGGGAATCGTGAAGTCACCCTGCATGACAGAGGTTTTTGAACTGAAGTTTTTTAAAGCAACACCCCATGACACATAAGTAATTAAAAAAGCGGTTATCGAAACGAATAAGCTTCCAAACATATCAACAAATTTATTCATTTTTGCTGAGAAAAATCCTGATATTAATTCAACGGAAATAGAAGCCCTACATTGTTCGGTGTATGCTAATGGTAGGAATATCGCTATGATCATGTAGTAGTGTGCAACGAAGGTGATTGTTCCAGGTAAAGGTTTATTAATAAAAAATCTTGCAATAATGTCGGCTGTAATATGGATCATCATTAAAGCAATTGCTGCACCACCAATCAAAGTAATTACTTGATTGATTTTTTTTAGAAGTGTATCAATGCTATTCATTGTTCATACTCTCTTTAATTTCTTCAGATTTATGGCGTACTTATATTGAAGGTACTTCCTTGTTACTGAAATAACGTTAAGCTATGAGTTTTGAAGCACTATACGGCCTTCAACATGGCCATCAGCAAGCTGGTGTAGTGCAGCATTAGCTTCATTAAGTGGTCTGACTTCAATAGGTAAGTTGAACAAATCATGCTTATTTGCAAATTCTATTAACTCTTTTAAATCTGTTAAAGAGCCAGTGTATGAACCGATAATTGAAATGGCTTTAGTGATGATGTAAGGGATCGGATAGGTCAATTCACCTCCATGTAGACCAATAATAATTATCTTTCCACCTTTACGGACTAAATTTAGTCCCAATTCGACAGTCGTATCACCACCTACGAAATCAAGAATAGCGGTAGAATTTGCATTACTAGCTTTTAATACTGATTCTGAAATATTATGGTTTGAAGGATCAAAAGCAGATGTAGCACCAACTTTAAGTGCTAGCTCACGTTTTTGCTCTGATAAATCTAAGCCAATGATGTTTTTTACACCTAATAATGAGAGCGTTCTAATTGCTAATAAGCCTAACCCCCCACAACCAATGACGACAACAGCCTCATCATTATGAATTGGACCTATTTTTTTGATAGCCGAAAATGTGGTCAAACCTGAGCAGGCTAAGAGAGAAGCGTGAGAAGGATTTAAATTACCTAAATCCATTAAATAACGAGGATGTGGAATAAGAACATATTCTGAGTATCCTCCTGGTTTAAAGACACCAAGAGCGGCTGGTTTAGTACAAAGATTCTCTTCTCCTCTCTCACAAACAGAACATTCACCACACCCTATCCATGGATAAACTAACATTTGTTTACCTATTTGAGAGGCATCAACTTGATTGCCTACTGCTTCGATTGTGCCAACAATTTCATGTCCTAAAGTAACAGGTAATTTAATACCTCTATCTTGAAGGGATAGTTTTTTGCCCTGACCGAGCCCATAATAACCTTCGTAAATATGTACGTCACTGTGACACACGCCGCAGTAATTAACTCGTACCAAAATTTCTGTTCCTGTAGGTTTAGGTATTTTAACTTCGGTTTTTTCTAGACCTAAACCAAATTGATTAAATTGATAGCGGACATAAGTACTGTTTTCTGTTGTCATTTATTGCTTTCCTTAGATTTATATTTTGTTCGTATATCGTACATAAGGTTTACTAATCGTACAAGTAAAATATAACTGTCTGACTAAGCAGAGTCAATTCTTTTGGAATATAACTTAGGGAAAATCACTATAAAAATAGTGGCTTTTAAACAGAAATAGTTTTTTAAATACACTTATTTTGTATTTTTAGACCTACAATCTCTTACCTTGTGTCTGGTTTTAAAGTTAGCTCTAAGTAAGGGAGTAATATGTAGAAATGATTTATGACGTTGTCTGTATAAAAGAATATTCATTCATCTACCATTAATAAATTTTCTTTGGTAATGGCATCTACAATCCGTCGTTTAATCTCCTCTTCTTTTTTCTCAGACCAAATTACGCTTGTGACTGATTGCTGACTATGCTTAAAAGGCAAAAATTTTAAATTGTGTAGACCACAATTTTTCATGCAACTCGGCACGATAGAGACACCCAGGTTTTGTGAAACCATACTAACGATACTCAGCCAGTGTTTTGCTTCATCATTGGCTTTTGGGAAGAAACCCGCGCTTACACACATAGATAAAAGCATTTCATAGTAACTAGGTGAAACTGTGCGAGAAAAGAAAATGAAGTTTTCATTTTTAAACTCTGTTAATTCGACTTTTTTGTTATTTGCGTATGGACTACTTTCATGTATGCAGAGTAAAAAAGGTTCTGTATGCAAGGTTTGACTTTTTATTCCTGCAGGCAGATGATTGATATGGATAAAGCCAATATCAATATTGCCTTTGTCTGTTTCAAGAATGATTTCGCTAGAGTTGGCTTCAATCAGATCAAACGTAATTTCGGGGAATCGTTGCTCTAATGATGAAATCAATGCAGCAAAATTACGGTAGAGCATTGAGCCCACAAATCCTAAACGTATATGGCTATTGTCATCCGCTTGATGCAAGATGTTTTTTAAATTACTTGCATGACTCAAAATAAATAAGGCTTCTTTGTATAGTCGAATACCGGCAGAGGTCAGACTTACTTGCCTGCTATTCCGTTCAAATAAGACAAGATCCAGTTCTTGTTCTAATTGTTTAATGGCGTAGCTCAAGGGTGGTTGTGAAATATTCAACCGTAGAGCTGCCTTGCTAAAGTTCAGCTCTTCAGCAACGGCAACAAAATATCTAAGTATGCGAAGTTCAGTATTCATAATCTATACTTTTTAAATATGGATCTAAATTAAATTAGTATTTTTAAATATACCTTAATTTATTTATGATGAATTTATATTTCAATTC
>JAAZFX010000086.1 GCA_012511555.1 Alcaligenaceae bacterium
GAGCGCTTAGAGACAGTTATGTGGGATGCCAAGAAAATGTTCCCTAACCTTGACTGGTTCTCTGCCGTGTCTTATCACATGATGGGCGTACCTACTGCTATGTTCACCCCGCTCTTTGTGATTGCGCGTACAGCTGGCTGGGCCGCTCATATTCTTGAGCAGCGTGCTGACAATAAGATTATTCGTCCTAACGCCAACTACATTGGTCCTGATAATAAAGACTTTGTAACGCTTGAAGATCGCGAGTAATTAAGACTTTAGCAAGACCTTCCATCAAAATAGGCGCAGCCAAATTTTATTTGGCTGCGCCTATTTTGATCCTAAAAAGACAAACTACTTATCTTCTTTAACTGAACTACCTAACTGAGGTAATACAGAATCCTTGCCGGCAAGTAATAGACCTGATTTTGTATAAATACCCAATTTGGCACGAGTATCGATGATATCGAGATTGCGCATAGTTAATTGGCCAATACGATCTAATGGTGTAAATGCTGAGTCCTCGACTTTTTCCATGCTTAAGCGCTCAGGCGTATAAGTCAGATTTGGTGACTGAGTATTTAAGACAATGTAGTCATTACCACGGCGCAACTCAAGTGTCACCTCACCGGTGATGGCTTTAGCCACCCAACGCTGAGCAGTTTCTCTAAGCATAAGGGCCTGTGAATCAAACCAGCGACCCTGATACAACAAACGACCTAAGCGCAGACCGTTAATACGGTATTGCTCAATGGTGTCTTCGTTATGAATGCCGGTCACTAAACGCTCATAAGCGACATGCAATATTGCCATGCCCGGAGCCTCATAAATACCGCGAGATTTTGCTTCGATGATACGGTTTTCAATCTGATCAGTCATACCGAAACCATGGCGACCACCAATTTTGTTAGCTTCCAGGATCAGCTCAACCGGGTCAAGCTCTTGACCATTAAGAGCAACTGGAACCCCCTCTTCAAAGCGCACAGTAACCACTTCAGGCTTAATTTCTACTGATTCATCCCAATACGGCACACCCATAATAGGCTGCACGATCTTCATGCTGGTTTCTAAAAACTCTAAATCTTTAGCTTCGTGAGTTGCACCAAGCATATTAGAATCAGTGCTGTAGGCTTTTTCTACAGACATTTTGTAGTCAAAACCATTTTCAATCAGAAATTCTGACATTTCATGGCGACCACCCAACTCATCAATAAACTGCTGATCTAACCATGGTTTGTAGATTTTAAGTTGAGGGTTAGTTAAAAGACCGTAGCGATAAAAACGCTCGATATCGTTGCCTTTATAAGTGGAACCGTCACCCCAAATATTGACGTCATCTTCTTTCATCGCAGCAACAAGCATCGTCCCTGTCACTGCGCGACCTAAGGGTGTGGTATTAAAATAAGGCATGCCACCACTGTGCACATGAAAAGCACCACTCTGAATAGCCGCGATACCTTCAAAAGCCAATTGCTGGCGACAATCTACTAAACGCGCTTCAATCGCACCATATTCTTTGGCTTTGCGTGGAATCGCATCGTAATCATCCTCATCAGGCTGACCGAGATTCGCCGTGTATGAGTAAGGCTTAGCGCCTTTTAATTTCATCCACAATAAAGCAGCTGACGTATCTAGACCACCAGAAAAAGCAATCCCGACTTTTTCACCCACTGGCAGAGACTGCATGATGGTCGCATTTTGATTAGACATATTAGTAGACCCTTTGAACAAATAGCATAAAAAAATTAATCCATAATTTTAACCGATCTACCGCAAATTGAGGATTAAAGGCTCTACTTCCTCACTAATTAGAAATCTTTAAATTAATCTCATTAAGAATTCTTTTTACTAATGAGCCTGCTGCTTCAGGACCGGCACTTCCAACAAGCATGAACATAGGCATATATTCACCAACAGAAAATGGCTTTTCTGGATTAATAGCTATACGTAATTTATCTTCTTTGTTTAGCAGGTAATCACGAATTGCCGCACAGCCTTGCTCAAGTTCCTGTAAACCAAACTCACCAACACTACTCATACATCCCTGATATTGCCCTTCTACCTCTGCTTGGTGGTCAGGCTTATGAGCTAAGAGGCGTTTATTGTAACCATCGTCCTCTAGAGTCAAGTTTAGTTTATGAATTTTTGTTGCCATTGCACTAAGCATAATCAAATTAGGATCTAGCGTAGCCACATCAAGACTAGCCAATTGCCCAATTAACATATCCAAGCCTTCGGTTTTAAAATCAAAACTGGCCTCTAGAACATCACTCTGATCTACTTCCACTTTACCCTCAAGCGCTCCTGCAGTCTTTTTCATTACATAGCTAAGCTTCACCTCAAGATCATCCAGCTGCTCGTAACCCAAGCCTCGAAAATGTGATTGTGGCTGTAACTTTTCGGATAAAAACACATGAGCCCCATCCTCATCAGTAGCGCCCTTGTACTTTACAGCGACTGAGGCTTTGTCATCGGTCAGCGTATAATCATCAAAATCAACTTGTTTAATTAAGTACTTTTTCTCGTCTTCAGTACCTTTATCACTAATATAAGTGACCCCATAAAGCGTTGCATCAGAGAGTGAGTTGCCTGTAATACGCTCCCAACTGACGCTATCCTTCATACCTATGGATGTTAAATAATCCACCAACTCCTGCTCAGCCTTAGATGCAGCAGAAACTGAAAAGCTCACAGCTAAGGCCGCGAATGACAAGGCCCCAGCAACTATTCTTTTTTTAAACATAACTCATTTCCTAAAAGATCTCAGATCCTGACAGTAATGCATTAAGCCCTACTATTTTGTTAAAATACAGACTCTAATTTACAACATAACCCTGTAAGTATTCTTAAAAGATTACACAAAAACTATACACAACTTCCCTAAGTCTTATATAAGAC
>JAAZFX010000087.1 GCA_012511555.1 Alcaligenaceae bacterium
AACTGACCCAACTTCCGCTTTTGGCGGCATCATCGCCTTCAACCGTGAGGTTGACTTGGCAACTGCTCAAGCGGTTAGCGAGCAATTCCTGGAAGTTTTATTAGCTCCTTCTTACAGCAAAGACGCTCTGGAGTTCTTGGCTAACAAGAAAAATGTGCGTGTACTGGAAATTCCCACTGGTGACGGCCGTAACGCCTTTGATGCTAAACGCGTAGGTGGCGGTTGGTTAATCCAAGATCCTGACTTAACTCCTTTAGATCCTACACAAATCGAAGTGGTAAGCAAAAAACAACCTACAGAACAGCAAATGAAGGATTTATTATTTGCTTGGCAAGTTGCTCACTATGTGAAGTCTAATGCCATTGTATTTTGTGCCGAGGGCATGACCATGGGTGTTGGTGCCGGCCAAATGAGTCGTTTGGACTCTGCACGTATTGCTTCTATCAAGGCAGAAGCCAATGGCTTAAGCCTACAGGACACCGCCGTCGCATCAGATGCCTTCTTCCCATTCCGTGATGGCTTAGATGTCGTCGTTGAGGCTGGTGCAAATTGTGTGATTCAACCAGGTGGCAGTATTCGTGATGATGAAGTAATTGCAGCTGCTGATGAACATGGCATTGTCATGGTCTTCACAAAGATGCGTCACTTCCGTCATTAATACCGCCCCGAGGATTAGTGAAATTCAATGAGGATTTTGGGCATTGACCCTGGACTTCGTAACACCGGCTTCGGCATCATCGATCAAGAGGCCAATAAGCTAAGCTACGTTGCTAGCGGCACCATCGTGGTGCCGCCGGAACAAGAGCTATATCAACGGCTGAGAGATATTAGCGATCATCTTTATGAGGTGATCGAAAGCTACCAACCGGACGCTGCGGTGATTGAAAAAGTTTTCCTCAACACTAATCCTCAATCAACTCTCTTGCTCGGTCACGCACGTGGTGCTGCCATGCTTAGTTTGGCCCAAAAAGGCCTGACTGTCTCCGAGTACACTGCCTTACAAATTAAAAAAGCTGTGGTCGGTCGTGGTCATGCTCAAAAAGAGCAAGTACAGGCCATGGTCCAATATATTTTAAAGCTCAATGCGACACCTGCCCCGGACCCCGCTGACGCTTTAGCATGTGCTATTTGCCATGCCCATGCCGCCCCCCTCTCCCAACGATTACAAGAACATTCAAAAAGCACCTTAACGGTCAAACATCGTATTCGTGGTGGGCGCCTAATTGGTTAAGATTGTTTTTTGGAGCTCTAAATGATAGGTCGTATACGCGGCAAACTAATTGAAAAATCACCACCCTTAATCTGCGTCGATGTTAACGGCATTGGCTACGATGTACAGGTGCCGATGAATGATCTTTATGAATTACCCGGACTGGGCGAAGAAGTTACGCTGTACACCCACTTTGTGGTTCGTGAAGACGCTCAACTGCTCTATGGTTTTTTAAACGATGCTGAACGGCAGACCTTTAGAACCGTGATTAAAATCACCGGTATCGGCCCACGTACCGGCCTTGCCATTCTCTCCGGCATCAGCGCCGAACAACTTGCCATTGCCGTTGAAGAAGAAGATCTGAATTTACTGTGTAAAATACCAGGTATTGGTAAAAAAACAGCAGAACGCATTGTTTTGGAATTACGTGGTAAATTAGCTGC
>JAAZFX010000088.1 GCA_012511555.1 Alcaligenaceae bacterium
AACCAATATTTGGGAGTAATTTACCATCAGATGTTGTCTCCCAGTTATCACCGCAAGCGCTTCCGCCACTCGGGCAGCCGGCTACGCCAGCAGTATAGGGCGGGCGATAGCCGTTGAGACGATAGTGTTCATAGCGTAGACCGGCTAGTAGGGTTGTACGACTGAATGTCCATTGCAGGTTAGAGAACACACTGCCTTTATCTATTTTACCGGGGTGGTTACCGCCGCGATTTTTCTTGGGTGTGTAGCTGTTGTGATCCCATGCAAGACCATAACTCAAAAGCAAGTCATAGGGATCCAGCACTGATATAACGGAGTCGTTGGTAATATTGATTCCCCATGTGTCATTATCAATGCGTCGACCGGCATAGGTACCACCAATGTGGTCGGCATAATCTAGTACTGTTTGATTATAATAAGCTTGGGCTTTTAATGAAATTAACGGATTGTTGGGTGTGTAAGCGTAATCAGCGGTGACAGTTGTGTTATCAACGTCCCACTCGTAATTAGAGTTATTAAATGTATTGCGATACCATACGCTGCCTAATTCAAATTGGTGTCTGTCATTGGGCTTAAAGCGCATTTTAACTAAGCCGCCTTTTGGAGAACTGTCTGACGAGCGGTTGTCAGCTAACTTAGAACCATCACCTGTTTTATAGTTGCCCTCGTTTTTATAGGCACCTGCGGCAATGATACTGAGAGTGCCGTCATCGCCACCTACACCGGTAAAGCGATGGCCGACTGCGGCAACGCCCGAAGCGTGAGCGCCGTTATTGCCAAAACGCATTCTGGTGAGGCCACCAGTATTGCCAAAGGTTAAAACGTCTTCTTCACTAAGCGTGCGCATATTTGCCGCACCTGCCAATGCACCGGCACCATGAGCACCACTAACTACACCGCGGGTGACGCTAATTCCGGCTAATAACTCAGGATGGACATAGAGTAGATTGTTCCCGGTAGAACTGTGACCAGCTACGTTTTTAAAGTTTTGTGGAACCCCATCAATCATACTATTGATTCGACCATAGCCGCTTAAACCACGAATACTAATCTCAATACCCGGCTGGTTACTCAGTTGATTGGTAAATACACCCGGCATGCTTCGTAAAGCGCGTTGTGGATTACCGGCATTTTTTATTTGCAGGTCTTCTTCGTCTAACTGATTGTTGGTGGGATTAGCACTTGTTTGTATATTAATACCAATTAGCTCAACGACTGGGGTTGACTGAGAAGTGGAAGAGGAGCCTTGTGAATAAACAGGCATGGAAAAAGCACCCGCAACAACGAGCACCGATAGTTTTACGCGCATCAAAACCTCAACAATTGAATATTAATGATAATAAGAATGATTTCTATTTAGGATTTTATCGCATAGTAAATTAATTGAGGAAAAATTTCACAAAATATTGCTTTGTGCAGGATTTAATAATGGATAATTCCGCTGTTTAATCGCTTTATCGCTAATTAGCGGTGGTTTGCTTTGGCTAGCGGTTGGCTAGTAGATGGATTGAATAGACGAACTGGTTCGTCTATTCGTTTTGATTGAGAGTAATTAGGACTTTTTGACAAATTCAGACTTCAAGTCCATTGCTTGACCGTCTACACGGCCGGAAAAGTTATGATCGCCTTCTTGTAAGCGGATAGATTTGACGCGAGTACCTTGCTTAATAATCATCGAACTGCCTTTGACCTTTAAGTCCTTAATAAGGGTCACGTCATCACCATCTGCCAAGGGTGTTCCATGTGCATCCAGTACTTTTAAACCGTCATCTTGCTCTACTAGCTCTTCGGACTCAAGCCACTCATGCGCACACTCGGGGCAAACAAGCTGTATACCGTCACTGTAGGTGAATTCTGATTGACATTTAGGACAGGCAGGGTAACTCATCACTATCTCCATCTAAAAAATAATTAAAACTTATAGTAATTAATCATATAGTATAGGCGATATTGAAGAAAGCTGTTTTGTAGGGTGCTAGTTATCCCAACGATCCGGTGAGTAGGTGAAAACCGGCAAGGACCACTTCCATTTAAGTGCTGCCATGCGTAAGCTAAGTCCCACAACAAAAGGCAGTACAAGGGTCAGATTCTCATCAACTTTAAAGTAAATCAAAAGCAAGTAGAAATTTGCAACAATAAAAGACACGCTTGCATAGAGTTCGTGACGCAGTACGAGAGGTGTGCGGTTACACATAATATCACGCAAAATGCCGCCAAAAATCCCTGTGATAATTCCGGCCATAACCACTACCGGCAGGGTATAGTCGAGCTTCATAGCGACATTGCAGCCGATGATGGTAAAGGCTACTAAACCCATGGCATCAACTAATAAGAAAATCCTGTTGAGTTTGCGCATGTACTTGGCGATGATAATGGTGAATAAACCGGCACCAATAGTGATGTAGATATAAAAGGGGTGCTGAGTCCATGTGACTGGGTAGTTGCCAAGCAACATATCACGTACGGTTCCGCCACCCAAGGCGGTAATAAAAGCGATTAAAGCGACACCGAACAAGTCCATATTACGACGGCCGGCCGCGAGGGCGCCGGACATGGCTTCTGCAGTAATAGCAATAACAAAAATATAGGTTAGCATTTAATAAATCCTAGTGATTGTTATGCCACTCCCTCTGTTCTTTTACCTGAGAGTTTTTGTAGCTGGTGCTACTTGCCCCTTCGGTGGGTTGTTGACAACCACTCTCCAGTTGGCGGATACGAGCTGTGCAGTGCTTGAGCCTGAGCGTTTATGGGAGTTTTCGCCTTCGGCGGGTAGGTGATTACCACTCTCCTGCGACAGCAGTAGATTATACGTTAGTGTGGCGGATTTCGCTGAGAATTTGAATTGGCTATTAATAAAACAAAAGATAAATAAGAATATTCAATCATTTTCTGAGAGGCTTTTGTTATAGATCAATTGTACTCATTTGTCTCTTCACATTCACAGCATTTTTTGTCATACTAAGTTTAGATCATTAGAGGTTGCGAGCGAAGTAAATTTTGGCTTGAGAGCGCACCTTTTTTATTTATCTATAACATGTATTTATTATGTATGTTATGATTTTGATAGTGAAATTCCTAAGAAGCAGCGTTTGCCTCAAGCAGCTTTTCTTCACAGGAGCAGAGGAGAGAACCTTGGAACATCCCGAACATAGTCAATTAAATGGTTTCAGTCATTCAGCTATGGTTGAGTCGCCATTGTATTTGCAGTTTTTCAGGCGAATTGTTGTGAGCCTGCTGCTTCTTTTCTCCTGTATGTTTTTTAGTTCTATTGCGCAAGCGGATTCGCGTTTAGCTGTGTTTTTGCCTAAGGTACAAGCTGCTGATATATTTCCGGGGGCTGACGGCTATGGTCCTGTCGAGGGTAATGAGTTGCCGATTGCTCGTGTTTTTAAAGGACAGGAGGCCGTCGGTTTTGTGTATTTAACGACTGATATTGTCAATACACGCGGTTACTCCAGTAAGCCTATTGATACCCTAGTGGCTTTGGACAACAATGGTGAAATCGTCGGCGCTAAATTAGTCGAACACCATGAGCCGATTGTTTTAATCGGTATTCCTGAGTCCCGAATGGTGGATTTTATTCAGGGTTACGTTGGTATGAACTTCATTAAAAATCCCTTGCCTATCGGTTCACCGCCACCGGTGGACATGATCAGTGGAGCGACCGTGACGTTAATGGTGATAGGGGATAGTATTCTCCGCTCATCACGCATCTTGGGTCAAGCCTATCAAATTGGTATGTCGCAAGAGGCTGCTGCATTAGCTGCGAACAGTGCCGAAGTTGAAGCAACGCCACAAGTGATTAATCAAGACTTATTGGAAATAAAATCTTGGGATACCTTAGTGGCAGAAGGAGCAGTTGGTAATCTACATATGACCATCGCTGAGGTTAACCAGCTATTCGAGGAGTCCGGTCGTCCGGGGGCTGGTGATAAGCCGCAATCAGGTAATCCCGAAGATACCTTCTTCGATATTTATACCGCTGTGGTTTCGGTACCTTCAATTGGTCGTAGTCTTTTGGGTGAGTCCGAATATGAATATATGCAGTCCAGACTCAAAGAGGGACAGCAAGCAATTCTGATCGCCGGTAATGGCCTCTACTCATTTAAGGGCTCTGGTTATGTACGAGGTGGTGTATTTGACCGCTTTGATATTATCCAGGGCTTACATAGTTTCCGTTTTACCGATTTGCAGCATAGACGCCTTTATGATGTTCTGGCTGAGGGTTCACCGCACTTCAAGGAAGTGGGATTGTTCTTTGTGTCTGAAGAAAATGACTTCTTTGATCCAACAGAGATGTGGCGTTTTCAACTATTAGTACAACGTGAAATTACGGTACACGACAAAATTTTCTTACCGGTTGAGTTGAATTATCAACTGCCGACACTCTATACCATTGATGATCCATCTGCGCCTTTAGTAACTGAGCAAGTAGAGCCCCCTCCGGCAACCTCTGCAACTTCTCAAGCTGTTACACCAGCAGAGGTTGCCGGTCCTGTAGCGCATCAAGTGATTGATCATGCGGATATGTTTGCAGACGAGATACCTTTATGGCAAATTATCTGGAAATCTAAAGTTCATCAAATAGCTGTGGTGAGTTTGGCGCTGGTGGTACTTTTATTTGTCTTCTTCTTCCAGCATCAATTGGTTAAACACGAGAAGTTTTATAACTATTTCCGTACTGGCTTTTTAATGTTCAGTCTGTTTTATATCGGCTGGTACGCCAATGCACAGTTATCCGTAGTTAATGTATTGACCTTTACCACCTCGCTACGGACAGAGTTCAGTTGGGAGTACTTCCTCATGGATCCAATTGTCTTTATCTTGTGGTGTGCAACGGCCATCTCCATGGTCTTCTGGAATCGTGGTGCGTTTTGTGGTTGGCTCTGTCCATTTGGTTCCTTACAGGAGTTACTCAATAAATTAGCTAAAAAACTGAAAATCAAGCAAGTAAAGGTGCCTTACGCTATTCACCACCGAGCGGCAGCGATTAAATACGTTATTTTTATTGCTTTATTCGGCTTTTCGCTCTACGACTTGGCGTTTGCAGAGAAGCTTGCAGAAGTAGAACCGTTTAAAACGGCCATTATTTTGAAGTTTTTCCGTAGTTGGCCTTTTGTAACTTTTGCTGTCTTGCTATTGGTTGCAGGGCTATTTATTGAACGTTTCTACTGTCGATACTTATGTGCTTTAGGTGCAGGCTTGGCTATTCCTGCGCGTTTACGTATTTTCGATTGGTTACGTCGTTACAAAATGTGCGGTGACCCCTGTCAACGATGCGCAGTGGAGTGTCCGGTGGATGCGATTACGCCTGAGGGGCCTATCGAACCTAATGAGTGTATACAGTGTTTGCACTGTCAGATGCTTTATCACCATGAGAAGAAGTGTCCTGAATTAATTCAACGTTCGGCTAAGCGTCGCCGTCGCCCGGCACCGGGTAAACAAGCGAAGCAAGAGCCGGTGTTTAATGAAGAGGTGTTGCGCTTTATGCCCAATGCCACCGCTT
>JAAZFX010000089.1 GCA_012511555.1 Alcaligenaceae bacterium
CATGTTTCTCCTCGATGAGCTAAATAAAGCTAAAAAGTTACTCGCAGCGAAACCGCCGCAGAATGGAAATCAGGTTTAGTATAGCAATCAATGAAACATCATTCAAAGTGTTTTGAGTAGATTTTCCCTGATGCATGTTTAAGATCTTAAATGATTTCCTATTTTTTTGCTTAAGTTAATGAGGTAAGTTACTGTATTTTAAGAGTAAACGCTTATATTGTTATTGTTGTGTTGCTTAAATGACACGGTTTGTTGTATCTAGGCGAAGATAAACGGCTAGCTTATGAGGCGGGCTTGTTGTAAAAAAACAAATTTATCCAATTTTGTCATTTGTTTGTTGAAGCATAAATTTGATTCCGTCAGTCTGCTGGAGTTGCTGTAACTTGATAGATGTTAGAATAGGGGGTTAACTTTTATGAATTTAAATAGCGTTTTTGCTGTTAGTGAGTAAGTATGGATTCTTTTGCTAAAGAAACGATTCAAATCTCTTTAGAAAGTGAGATGCGTCGTAGTTATTTAGACTACGCGATGAGTGTAATTGTTGGGCGCGCATTACCTGATGCACGAGATGGTTTGAAACCAGTGCATCGTCGCGTTTTGTATGCGATGAATGTTTTAAATAATGACTGGAATAAGCCTCACAAAAAGTCTGCTCGTATTGTCGGTGATGTAATCGGTAAGTATCATCCCCATGGTGATAGCGCGGTCTACGACACGATTGTTCGTTTAGCTCAGGATTTCTCACTACGCTATACTTTAGTCGATGGTCAAGGTAACTTCGGCTCTGTCGATGGCGATGGTGCTGCAGCCATGCGTTATACCGAGGTTCGTTTATCCAAGATTGCACATGAGATATTAGCTGACATAGAACAGGATACTGTTGATTTTGGGCCCAACTATGATGGTTCTGAACAGGAGCCTCTGGTTTTGCCGACGCGTTTACCTAATTTATTAGTTAACGGTAGCTCAGGGATTGCCGTTGGCATGGCGACTAATATCCCGCCGCATAATTTAGCGGAAGTGGTTGATGGTTGTTTATATGCTTTGCGTAATCCAGAGTGCACAGTAGATGAGCTAATTGAAATAATACCGGCCCCGGACTTCCCTACAGGCGGTATTATTTATGGTGTTCAAGGGGTTGTTGAGGGTTATCGAACTGGTCGTGGTCGTGTTGTGATGCGCGCTAAAACTCACTTTGAGGACCTTGAGCGCGGTAATCGTCAGGCAATCGTGGTTGATGAAATTCCTTACCAGGTAAATAAAAAGACTCTTCAAGAAAAAATTGCCGAATTAGTCAATGATAAGCGCATTGAGGGAATTTCTGATATTCGCGATGAGTCGGATAAAGATGGTATGCGTTTAGTTATCGAATTGAAACGCGGTGAGATGCCAGAGGTTGTGCTTAATAATCTCTATAAAATGACGCAACTTCAAGATACTTTTGGCATGAACTTGGTAGCTTTAGTTGATGGTCAGCCACGCTTGCTTAACCTTAAGCAATTAGTCAGTTATTTCTTACAACACCGTCGAGAGGTAGTAACTCGCCGAACTGTATTCCAATTACGTAAGGCACGTGATCGTGGCCATGTTTTAGAGGGCTTGGCGGTTGCTTTAGCCAATATTGACGAATTTATTCGCATTATTCGTGCCGCTCCTACACCTCCAGTTGCTCGTGAAGAGTTGATGTCCAAGGGATGGGATGCTTCGCTAGTGCGCACTATGTTAGTGGCTGCCGACGAGGGTGGCATTATGGGCGGTAGTGCAGCTTATAGGCCAGAAGATCTTGACCCCGAGTTTGGCTTACAGGCCGATGGTCTATATTACCTAAGTGAAGCACAGGCCCAAGAGATTCTAAACATGCGTTTGCAGCGCTTAACAGGTCTTGAGCAAGAGAAGATCGTTGGCGAATATGAAGAGGTAATGGTTTTAATCGCTGATTTAATTGATATTTTGTCTAAACCTGAGCGTATCTCAAATATTATTGCTGATGAATTAGTGGCGATTAAGACGGAGTTTAGCATCAACGCTAAAGATGAACGCCGTTCTACCATTGAAGTCAATGCATCAGAAATTGATATGGAGGACTTGATTACTCCAGCCGATATGGTCGTGACACTTTCTCAGGGTGGTTATATTAAGAGCCAGCCTTTATCGGAGTATCGTTCTCAGCGTCGTGGTGGTCGTGGCAAACAAGCTACTTCCATGAAAGAAGATGATGTGATTGATAGTTTGTTCATTGCAAATACTCATGATTACTTGTTGTGCTTCTCAAATCACGGGCGTATGTATTGGTTGAAAGTCTAT
Organism: Alcaligenaceae bacterium; assembly: GCA_012511555.1. Classification (GTDB taxonomy): domain Bacteria; phylum Pseudomonadota; class Gammaproteobacteria; order Burkholderiales; family Burkholderiaceae_B; genus Oligella. The sequence continues at coordinate 2,305 of JAAZFX010000089.1, forward strand.
GCTGTTCCGCAAGGTGCTCGCAACTCACGCGGGCGTCCTATTGTGAATCTCTTCCCGTTAGCAGAAAACGAGCGTATTAACGTGATCTTGCCGGTCAAAGAGTTTACCGAGGAGCAATATGTCTTTATGGCTACCTCTCAAGGTACTGTTAAAAAGACCAAGTTATCTGATTTCTCGAACCCGCGTCGTGGTGGTATTATTGCTGTTAGTTTAGATGAGGGTGATTTCCTAATCGGTGCCGAGTTAACTGACGGCAAGCATGATGTGATGCTGTTCTCTGATGAGGGCAAGGCGGTACGCTTTGACGAAGAAGATGTGCGTCCAATGGGGCGTAATGCACGTGGTGTTCGTGGTATGAACTTAGATGAAGAGCAGGCGGTAATTGCTATGCTGGTTGCTAATGATGAGTCACGCAGTGTATTAACCGCCACGGAAAATGGTTATGGCAAGCGTACATCTATTGCTGAGTATCCTCGTCATAAACGTGGTAATAAGGGAGTAATTGCCATTCAAACATCTGAGCGTAATGGTAAGGTGATTGGCGCTGTTCTTGTCGACGAAGGTGATGAGATTATGTTGATTACTTCGGCTGGCGTATTGGTTCGTACCGAAGTTGAGCAGATTCGCGAGATGGGCCGGGCGACTCAGGGCGTTACTTTAATTAGTTGTGATGAAGGTGATTTCTTGACGGGCGTTAAGCGCGTGGTAGAAAGTGATTTGGATGATGATTCTGAAGAATCAGAAGATATAGATGGTGCAGAAGTAGCGTTTAATGATGAGGATCAGGAAGGCACTGATACTTCAAATGATGTGACAGAACAGGAATAAAAAAACATGAAGCAATTTTGGAATTTTTCTGCCGGTCCCTCAGTTTTACCCAAGACGGTATTACAACAGGCTGCTGATGAAATGTTGGATTGGCAAGGTAGTGGTCAGTCCGTTATGGAAATGAGCCATCGTGGAGCAGAATTTACTCAAATATGTACTGAAGCTGAGGCCGATTTAGCTAAGCTTTTAGGTATAGGTGATGAGTGGGCCGTGTTGTTTATGCAGGGCGGTGCAACAGCGCAAAACGCTATTTTGCCAATGAACTTGATTGACTTAAAAGCGGGACAAACAGCAGACTATGTATTAACCGGTTCTTGGTCTAATAAAGCGTACAAAGAAGCGGCAGGTTACGGTGATATGCGCGTTGCCGCTAGTAGCGCAGAATTACGTGTTATTGATGGTGTAGAGTACAAGCCTTGGCATTGGGCTCCAGAGTTCAGTGAGTGGCAGATTAATCCAGAGGCTTCTTATTTGCATTATTGCAGTAACGAAACTATTGGTGGCGTAGAGTATGGTGATTTGCCGGAGAAAGAGCAAATTGGCGCGGACAATGTGCCGTTGATTGTAGATGTATCTTCTCACTTTTTAGCCAGAGACTGGGATCTTGGCAAGGTGGATATGCTGTACGCTGGTGCCCAGAAAAATGCTGGTCCTGCCGGTATTACGATTGTTGTAATACGTCGAGATTTGCTAGGCAAGTGCCAGGCAATATGTCCAGATGTGTTTGACTATAAAAACGTGGCAGATGCAAACTCTTGTTTTAATACCCCTCCAACCTACAGTATTTATATTGCCGGTTTGGTCTATAAGTGGCTTTTAGCTCAAGGCGGCTTAGCAGCTGTTGAGCAAAGAAACAAGGCTAAAGCCCAGCTTATTTATGATTATGTAGATAGCACTGATTTTTATAACAACTTTGTGCAGGCAGAGTATCGCTCAATCATGAATATTCCTTTTGTCACTGGCGATGCGACTTTAGACGCTAAGTTCCTAACTGGTGCAAAGGAGGAGGGATTGTTGAATCTTAAAGGTCATAAGTCAGTCGGTGGTATGCGTGCTTCCATTTATAATGCGATGCCTATTGAAGGTGTAGAAGCTTTAGTAGCTTATATGAAAGATTTCGAGCGACAAAACGGATAATTAGCAATGAGCAGTGAATTAAATCAATTACTTAAGCCTCTGCGTGACAAAATAGATGCGCTTGATCATCAAATCTTGGATTTATTAAATCAGCGTGCTAAGGCGGCTATTGAAGTGGGTAAGGTTAAACACGGATTTGATGCCGGTGATGCGGTGATTAAGCCGGAGCGTGAAGCGCAAGTGATTCGTGCTTTACAAAAAGATAATCTTAATGGTGTTTTTCCTAATTCTTCGGTGCAGGCAGTCTGGACCGAGATCATTTCTGCGTGTCGTGGTTTAGAACGTGGGTTGACCATCGCTTATTTAGGTCCTAAAGGTTCTTTTTCTGAGCAAGCAGCTTATGAGTTTTATGGCCATGCGGTGCAGGCTTTAGCATGTCCTTCTTTTGATGAAGTATTCAGGGCGGTAGAGGCTGGCCAAGCTGATGTTGGCATGGTGCCGGTCGAAAACTCGACTGAAGGAGCGGTTAATCGTACTCAAGATCTTTTGTTAAGTACTACGCTAAAAGTGCATGGTGAACGTACATTAACAATACGCCAGTGCTTAATGACTCAATCGGGTGATATGCAGGGAATTGAGAAAATAATGGCTCATCCCCATTCCTTGGCTCAATGTCATCAGTGGTTATCATTAAACTATCCAAACATGACACTTGAACCAGCTGCTAGTAATTCAGATGCAGCACGTATTGCTGCTGAAGACCCTACTGTAGCTGCAATTGCCGGTTCCCATGCCGCTGCTGCGTGGGAGTTGTCAATGGTAGCGGAAAATATACAAGATGACGCTAATAACAAAACTCGTTTCTTGGCGATTGGGTATGTTATTAATCAACCTAGCGGTGATGATCAGACCAGTTTAATTGTCGCAGTGCCAAATCGAGTAGGCGCAGTGCATGATTTATTGACACCATTTTCTACTCATGGTGTATCAATGTCACGTTTTGAATCACGTCCGGCGCGTACTGGTCAGTGGGAGTATTACTTCTATATTGATATTTTAGGTCACCAACATGATGACAATGTCCGTCAGGCCTTAAAGGATTTAGAGTCGCAGTCGTCTTTTTTAAAAATTCTTGGTTCTTATCCTCGTCAAAATGACACCTTGCTATGAACTAAAAAATCTTAATACTATGAATGAGGTTCTGAACTGATGCCTAAACTGCTCCCAGTATCAACGCTTAGTGAAGCAGTTCGAGTGAGTTTTAATGATGGTATTGCTCGTATTGCAGCTCAAGTTAAGCCTGAGCCATTTAAAACAGTCGGCATTATTGGTACAGGCTTGATTGGCGGTTCATTTGCTTTAGCTTTAAAAAGGGCAGGGCTTTGTGAGCGGGTAATTGCGGCGGGTAGACAGCAGTCAACTCTGTTAAATGCTAAGGTTTTGGGCGTGATAGATGAAGCGGTTAGCATGGAGTATTTGGCTCAACATGCAGAGCTTATTTATATTGCGGTACCTGTTAAAGCATTCTCTAAGGTTTTGCAGCAATTAACTCCTCATTTGTCTGAGCAGGCGATTGTCTGTGATGGTGGCAGCACCAAGTATGAGTTGATCGTTGACGCTCGTGCGATTATGGGTGAACGTATTAGACAGTTTGTGCCATTACATCCAATTGCCGGTTCGCATCAATCAGGGGCAGCTGCCGCTCGTAGTGATCTCTATGAGGACCGTAAGTTGATTATTACGCCTTTAGCGGAAAATTCGCTTGACGACATTGGGTTGCTGGCCGCTACATGGCAATCTGCAGGTGCATCTGTGTATTGCATGGATGCGCAGTTGCATGACAAAATTTTTGCTGCAACCAGTCACTTACCTCACTATATTACTGCTGCCTATATGAATAGCTTATTGGCAGCCGAACATCATGAGTTGTTTTTTACAATGGCAGGTACGGGATTCAAAGACTTTACCCGCATTGCTGCGAGTTCACCAGAAATGTGGAACGATATTTTTTATGCTAATAAAGAGGCAATGCTCTGTCAATTAGATAGTTTTATGCAGCAGCTGGAAGAGGCAAAAGCTTATTTAACAGAGGGAGAAGAAGACAAAATGTTCGAATGGTTCAAGCAAGCTTCTGATAAAAGAAAAAATTGGCATTTAAAATCCTGATAAATTACTTGTTATATAAGTTATTAAAATAGTTGGATTTTGTTAAGCATTAAATTAATTTAATTGTATTTTGGGGGAAGCTGTGGTTCAAACAATACCTTATTTAGATCTAGAGCCTACAAAAAAAGCCGCAGGAGAGATTCACTTACCTGGTTCTAAAAGTATTTCTAATCGCGTATTGCTGTTAGCAGCTTTATCAAAAGGTCAAACAATAGTCCATGGCTTATTGGACTCTGATGATACTAAGGTGATGCTAGGTGCTCTCCATAAGCTTGGTTTGCAAATCGATGACTTGGGTAATCACTCTGTTAAGGTCCATGGCATGGGTGAGTTTCCGGTTAAAGAGGCGGATCTGTTTATGCAAAACGCCGGAACGGCGATTCGTCCTTTAACTGCAGCCTTGGCTGTCAGTGGCGGTAGTTACCATTTACATGGGATATCCAGGATGCACGAGCGTCCCATTGGGGACCTAGTAGAGGCATTAAATGGTATCGGCACTAAAATCGATTATTTGGAAACACCGGGTTATCCACCTTTACAAATTGGGCTGCCAGCACTCAAAAAAAATACTGTCATTAAAGTGGCGGGTTCGGTTTCTTCGCAGTTTTTAACGGCCCTTTTAATGGCATCGCCTATTCTGGCCAAGAAGTTAAATCAGGCGATTGAGATTGAGGTGGAAGGGGAGTTGATTTCTAAGCCTTATATCGCCATCACCTTGAATCTTATGCAGCGCTTTGGTGTAGAAGTAGAAAATCAAGATTGGCAGCGCTATATTATCGCCGCTGATGTAGAGTATATTTCTCCAAAAGAAATTTGGGTAGAAGGCGATGCTTCATCAGCATCTTATTTTTTCGCCTTGGGTCTTTTGGCCGAGGGGCCTATCCGTATTTGCGGTATTAATAAGCATAGTATCCAGGGCGATATTCTATTTGCTGATTTTGTAGAAAAGATAGGAGCCCATCTTCAGTATGGGCCTGATTATGTTGAGGTTAGCTCTGTTCAAGAGGGCGATATTCCGAGAGTTAAGGCCTTTGATGAAGACTTTAACTTAATCCCTGATGCGGCAATGACTGCAGCCATTTAGGCGCTTTATGCAGATGGTCCATGCACTCTTAGAAATATTGCTTCTTGGCGTGTTAAAGAGACAGATCGTCTCGACGCCATGCATGCAGAATTAGAAAAGATGGGAGCAACTGTAGAGTCTGGTCATGATTATTTGAAAGTGACGCCTCCTATAAAGTGGAAGAGTGCCACCATTGAAACTTATGATGACCATCGTATGGCAATGTGCTTTTCTTTGGCTATTTTTGCAGATGCGACTGTTCGTATTATGGATCCAGCGTGCGTTAATAAAACCTTTCCTACGTACTTTGACGAATACATGCAGCTTTTAAAATAAGTTAAAATACAAAAATCTACAATTGAGGTAAAAACAAATGAACACCTTTAGCGACATTCCTGTAATCACCATTGATGGCCCAAGTGCATCAGGCAAGGGTACTGTAGCCACCTTATTAGCTCAGGAGTTGGGTTGGTATGTTTTGGAATCGGGCGCTCTGTATCGTTTGACAGCCTTGGACTGCATGAAGAGAAAGGTGGATTTAGATGATCAGGAGTCAGTGGCTGCTGTGGCCAATGCACTCTCTGTCAAGTTTTTGCCTGAGGGTATCTTTCTCCATGGTGAGGATGTTACTGATAGTATTGAGAGCGAGCAGGTCGGTGCTATTGCTTCCAAAATCGCCGTTTATCCACAATTGCGTGCCACCTTATTACAGAGTCAACGTAATTGTCGCCGAGCCCCTGGTTTAGTTGCAGATGGTCGAGATATGGGGACTATGGTCTTTCCTGATGCTGATTTAAAAATCTATCTTGTTGCAGATGTGCAAAAAAGAGCGGAAAGACGCTATAAGCAGTTGATGGCAAAGGGTTTTTCAGTTAAACTTAACGGTTTAGTTGCGGATTTAGAAGCGCGCGATCAGCGTGACTTAAATCGTTCGCTAGCACCCTAAAAGCCAGCTGATGACGCTATAATTGTGGATTCTTCAGATTTGGATGTTGAAGAGACTCTAGCGATTGTCTTAGAACACTGGCATAGCAAGTGCAATCAGGCTTAGTTGTGGGCTTTTCACTGTCAGCATAAGCAGCTAGAAAAGCATAGGCTAAATTTGAATTTATATTATTTTAGTTCTTTTGTACAATTTCTTTCGAATTGTACAAAAGTTTATTAACTCCGTCGGTTCTTATATCGACGTGTTTTTTACTAGGCAAGTATATTGCCTTTGGATATTTAATTAATGACATCCTTAAACTACCAAGAAGCCCTAGGCGGCGAAAGCTTTGCCGATTTATTCGAGAAAAGCGTTAGAGACCAGGAAATGAAATCTGGTGAGGTGATTTCTGCTGAAGTTGTTGGTATTGATCGTAACCTTGTTACTGTTAATGCCGGCCTTAAGTCTGAAGCTTTAATCCCTATCGAAGAGTTTTTAAACGATCAAGGCGATTTAGAAGTTGAAATCGGTGACTTTGTATCTGTTGCTATCGATTCTATCGAAAACGGCTACGGTGCTACTATTCTTTCTCGTGACCGTGCTAAGCGTTTGTCTGCTTGGTTACAGTTAGAGCAAGCATTAGAATCTGGCGAATTAGTTAACGGTACCATTACTGGTAAAGTTAAAGGTGGTCTAACCGTTATGACCAACGGTATTCGCGCATTCTTACCAGGTTCTTTAGTTGATTTGCGTCCTGTTAAAGATACCAGTGTTTTCGAAGGTAAAACCTTAGAATTCAAAGTAATCAAGTTGGATCGCAAGCGCAATAACGTTGTGTTATCTCGTCGTGCAGTATTAGAAGTCACAATGGGTGAAGAGCGCGAGAAACTATTAGAGTCTCTACAAGAAGGTTCAGTGGTCAAAGGTACTGTTAAAAACATTACTGAATACGGTGCGTTTATTGACCTTGGTGCTATTGACGGTCTATTGCACATTACTGACATGGCATGGCGCCGTGTACGTCACCCATCTGAAGTTCTTACTGTGGGTGAAGAAATCGATGCTAAAGTTCTTAAGTTTGATCGCGATAAAAACCGTGTATCACTAGGTGTTAAGCAATTAGGCGAAGATCCATGGATCGGTTTATCTCGTCGTTGCCCTAAAGGCACCCGCTTATTCGGTAAGGTAACTAATTTAACTGACTACGGTGCATTCGTTGAAGTTGAGTCTGGTATTGAGGGATTAGTTCACGTTTCTGAAATGGATTGGACTAATAAAAACGTTGATCCTCGTAAAGTAGTTAGCTTAGGCGAAGAAGTAGAAGTAATGGTTCTTGAGATCGACGAAGAGCGTCGTCGTATTTCTTTAGGTATGAAGCAGTGCCGTTCAAATCCATGGGAAGATTTCTCTTCTAACTTCAACCGTGGTGACAAGGTACAAGGCGCAATCAAGTCTATTACTGACTTTGGCGTATTTATCGGCTTGCCAGGTAATATCGACGGTTTAGTTCACTTATCTGATTTATCTTGGAATGAAGCAGGTGAAGAAGCTGTTCGTAACTACAAAAAGGGTGACGAAGTTGAAGCTGTTGTTCTAGCGATTGATACTGATAAAGAGCGTATCTCTTTAGGTATTAAGCAGTTAGAAGGCGATCCATTCAATAACTACGTTTCAACTAATGATAAAGGTGCTTTAGTCAAGGGTACTGTTAAATCAGTTGAACCTAAAGGTGCTGTAGTTACTTTATCTGTAGACGTAGAGGGTTACTTACGTGCTTCTGAGATCTCTAGCGGCCGCGTAGAAGATGCTACAACAGCCCTTAAAGAAGGTGAAGAAGTTGAAGCTTTAATCCTTAACGTAGATCGTAAGCAGCGTTCAATTCAGTTGTCTATCAAGGCTCGTGATAATGCTGAAACTGCTGAGAAGCTTGAGAGCATCAAGGGTTCTGCTGCTCAATCTGGTACAACAAGCTTAGGTGCTTTATTAAAAGCCAAGCTTGATGAAGCCAAAGACGAAGAGTAAAAGTGACTAAATCTGAGTTAATTGAGGCTTTGGCAGCTGGGTTTCCTCAGCTGCCGGCTCGTGACATTGATTACGCAGTCAATACGATCCTGGACGCTATGGTTGAAGCTTTAGCGGAAGGCAAGCGTATTGAAGTGCGTGGCTTTGGAAGTTTTTCATTGTCGCAAAGAGCCCCTCGCGTTGGTCGTAACCCTAAATCAGGTGAAAAAGTGATGGTGCCCGGTAAAAAGGTACCTCATTTTAAAGCAGGTAAGGAGCTACGTGAACGAGTTGATGCGACATTCCAAGAGGGACCGTCTGAATCTACGGATGTTTCCGGAGCCAATCATGATGATCGTCAATTGGAAGCTATCGGTTAATTAATTCAACGCTTTAACGCTTTGTTTATAATAAACCCGAATTTAAGATAATTATCTGAATTCGGGTTTTATTTTTTCTATCGCTTTAAATGAATTCAAAACTTAATGACTTAAGTTTTTTCTTATTTCCTATTACAATAGAGAATAATTAAAATTTCTAGGATGAAGTCGATGAAGTATTTGGTCTGGATTATACGTATAATCATTTTTATTCTAGTCTTGTTGTTTGCAATTAATAACACACATCTTATTGATGTTAATTTTTTCGCAGACCTTCAAGCTAAGAGTGTCCCTTTGGTTCTTGTGCTTTTAATAGCCTTTATTCTAGGCTCTTTATTTGCCTATTTTTTGATGGCGCCTTCTTATTTTCGCGGTAAGTATAAACAAGCTAAACTTAAGGACGAGATTGCGAGTCTACACAGACAGGCCGCTACCCACGTCCGCGAAAAAGTACAACAAGAACATAATTCTAAAAATGGTAGTGGCGATGGTCCTGATATTTTTATTTCCCTGCAACCAAAGCAATAAGATATAACGATGGAAGTAGGTGTTGATTTTGAGGTTTGGTGGCTTATCCTTATCCCTATTGTGTTTGCATTGGGTTGGATAGCTGCGCGAGTTGATTTTAGGCAAATGCTCTCAGAAACTAGACAGTTGCCAGACTCTTATTTCAAGGGGTTGAATTTTTTACTAAATGAGGACCACGATAAGGCTATTGATGCTTTTATTGAGGTGGCTAAGTTAGATACAGAAACTACTGAACTGCATTTTGCCTTAGGTAATTTATTTAGACGTCGCGGTGAAATTGAGCGTGCGATTCGTGTGCATCAAAGTCTTTTGAATCGCGCAGATTTGCCACTCAAGGATCAGGAGCAGGCGCTTTATCAAATTGGTCAGGATTTCTTCAAGGCGGGTATGTTTGATCGTTCTGAAGAAGCCTTTAAAAAGGTGTTGGATAGCCAGTCTTATAGTGTGGCTGCGACGCGTCATCTAATTCGTATTTATGAGTCAGTACATGATTGGCCTAAAGCGATAGAAGCGGTCACAAAGCTTCAAGCGCTTTTAAATGAATCAGTGCCAGCTTTGATTCATTATCATTGTGAGTTGACTGAGCAGGCTTTGCAACTCAAGTCGACAAATCTGTCAGAGGCTGTCAAGCATTTAGATCAAGCGGAGCACGCATTACAAAGTAACTTTGCCGAGGAGCATAGTGAAGCATCAGTAGCGCGTATTATTATGTTGCGTGCCGAAGTTGCTGCTCGCCAAGGACAACCTGAGAATCAACGTTTGCAACTTGAAAGTGTTTTGCAGGAAGCGCCCACTTATAGTAGTTTAGTTGCTGAAAAGCTGTTGCTGAACTATCAAAATGCCGGTGAATTAAAAAATGGCTTAATCCTGTTAGCCAAACATTTTGAAAAGTATTTTTCTTTGGACCTTTTTGTAATTCTCTTAAAACATTATCGTCTAGATGGTGATGATGAAGCAGCTCGTCGTTTTGCTGCTGAGGCACTAGGAAGTAATCCAACCTTACTTGGGTTGAACAAGTTTTTAGAGTCGGAGATTAATGCTCAAAATCAAGTGGAGAAGCTTGAGCCAACAGCTTCTTCAGAACTTGCTCAGATTTTAGATGTTAATTTTTTGCACAAGATCATTCATAAGCATGCGCAGCGCTTAGATCGTCGAGAGTGCCGTGCTTGCGGTTTTCAGGCTCAGTCATTTTATTGGCAGTGTCCAGGATGTAACCAATGGGAAACTTATTCGACGCAGCGCTTAGAGGAAAAGTAAGATGAACTCTTATCCTTTAGAGCAAATCCAAGATAAAAAAATTCTTGTGGTTGGTGATTTGATGTTGGATCGGTATTGGTTCGGTGATGTCAATAGAATTTCTCCCGAAGCTCCAGTGCCGGTGGTGCGAGTCGTCAAAAGAGAAGACCGCTTAGGTGGTGCAGGTAATGTTGCACGTAACGTAGTCAGTCTTGGTGCGCAAGCAACTTTGGTCGGGATAGTTGGGGTAGATGAGGGCGGTGAGCGTATTCAGCGTCTTGCAGATGAGATGGGGATCCATACAGCATTGAGTCTGGATCAACAGATCAATACCACATTGAAAATGCGCATTTTAGGCAGGAAACAGCAAATGTTACGTGTGGATTTTGAGCACGAACCTACTGAGCATAGTTTAAGAGACCTTTATTCTAGTTTGGAAGAGTTGATTCCTGCCCATGATATTTTGGTTTTGTCGGATTACGCCAAAGGGGTTTTAAAGCATGTTGACTCTATTATCGCTACGGCGAGACGGCACGGAGTTACCGTATTAGTCGATCCTAAAGGCAATGATTATCAAGCATATACTCACGCCAACTTACTAACACCCAATCAGTTGGAGATGTCTCAAGCAGTAGGTCCGTGGCGGACGGAAGAAGAACTGCATAAAAAAGCCCAGACTTTACGGGAGAAGCTTTCTTTAGAAGCTTTATTGGTAACACGCTCCGAAAAAGGGATGACTTTATTTGCTGATGATGGAGTTCATCATGTAAATGCTCAAGCCCAAGAGGTTTTTGATGTATCTGGTGCTGGTGATACCGTGCTGGCTACTATGGCAGTAACGCGAGCTGCAGGTGTGCCTTGGTCTGATGCAATTAAGTGGGCTAATAAAGCAGGTGGTATTGTTGTTGGCAAGGTAGGGACATCGATAGTTAGTGCAGAGGAGTTAATATGATAGTTGTAACAGGTGCAGCAGGTTTTATAGGCAGTCAATTAGTTAAAGGCCTAAATGAGCAAGGTTTTGAAAATATTTTAGTTGTAGATGACTTGCAGCAGGGCGATAAGTTTATTAATTTACGTGATTATCAAATTGCTGATTACAAGGATAAAGACTTATTTAGAAAGGAGCTTTTAGAAGATAAGTTGCCACCGATTTCTATCGTATTTCATCAAGGCGCCTGTTCTGATACAACAGAACGTGATGGCCGATTTATGATGGATAATAACTATCAAGTTTCTTTGGAGTTGTTAAATTATTGTCAACAAAAGACTATTCCTTTTATTTACGCTTCTTCTGCTGCCACTTACGGAGCTAAACAGTCCTTTACCGAAGAGCTATCTTCTGAGGGGCCATTAAATGTTTATGGTTATTCAAAATTTCTTTTTGACCAAGTAGTACGTCGTCGTTTGGCTGATAGTACAGCGCAAATTGTGGGGTTACGCTATTTTAATGTCTATGGCCCACATGAGCAGCATAAGGCACGCATGGCCTCAGTAGCTTTCCACCATTTTAACCAATTTATCAACGAAGGCTATGTCCGTCTTTTTGGTGAGTACGAAGGATATGGAGCTGGCGAGCAGGTGCGTGATTTTATTTATGTGGAAGATGTAGTCAAGGTTAATCTGCATTTTATGAAATCACCGCAAATTAGTGGTATTTTTAATTGTGGTACCGGTCGAGCACAGCCTTTTAATGATATTGCTCACACTGTAATTAATACGGTGCGCAAAGCGCGTAATGAATCCCCGTTGAGTCTGGACCAACAAATCGAACAAGGCTTATTGCAATATATTGATTTTCCAGAGGATTTAAAGGGACGATATCAAAGCTTTACCCAAGCCAATACAGATAAGCTGAGACATGAAGGACTCTATGAACAAAATTTCAAAACTGTCCAAGAGGGAGTTTCTGAGTATATACAGCACTTGATTAATAATCAGGCTTTATAAATTTTGTGTGTTTACTAGTGCTTATGATAGGATAAAAAAATCCTTCTAGCGCTTTTCAAGCATTTGTTTCCTCATAATAAATTTAGTCAATATTTTTATTGTGAGGAATTTTTATGTTTATAGTATATAAACCCTTGTCGACTATACTGCTAGCTTTGTTATTATTGTGGTTACCACTTGCAAGCGCACAAACGGTTAATGTCAATACAGCCACAATTGATGAGCTACAAACTATTAAGGGTATCGGTGAAAAAACAGCTCAACGTATCATTGAAGAAAGAGAGCGAGCTGGAAATTTTGAGTCGACCGAAGACTTGTCCATTCGCATTAAAGGCTTAGGTAAAAAAAGAGCCGATAAGTTGATTGAAGCAGGACTTGATTTTGCTCACAATCAAGTTGAGCAAGGTATTAAACCCTCTGTTGTGGCTAAAGAAGTGGCTGCCATCAAAAGGCGTTTTAAATATAATGGACCAGCTTCAAGTTCAGAACCTTATTTACTTAAAGTTAAGTAAGCCAAATATAAGCGCTAGATACACTTTAATTCGCTTGCTAAAAACTTAATTAGCACGATGAATGGAAAGTGTTAAAATGACCTACTAAAACGCTATTTTTAATATTCTTTTTTTGTGTTACAAGCCTATGTCTCAACAAGTTGCTAACTATCCCACTATCGAACAAACAGTCGGTAATACACCATTAGTGCGCTTACAGCGTATTCCTCAGCGATTTGGCGTTGCGGATGAGGTTGTTGTTTTAGCTAAATTAGAGGGTAATAATCCCGCTGGCTCTGTTAAAGACCGTCCAGCGCTAAAAATGATCACTGAAGCTGAAGAGCGTGGACAGATTAAACCAGGCGATACCTTAATTGAGGCGACCAGTGGTAACACAGGAATTGCTTTGGCCATGGCAGCTGCAATTAAGGGTTATAAGATGATTTTAATTATGCCTGATAATCTATCTCTTGAGCGCAGAGCTTCTATGAAAGCTTATGGTGCTGAGCTAATCCTTACTGAAGCTTCTAAAGGCGGTATGGAATATGCACGTGATTTAGCAGAGCAGATGGAGAAAAATGGCAAGGGCCTTATTCTTAATCAGTTTGGCAATCCGGATAACCCGTCAGCACATTATGTCACTACGGGTCCTGAGCTTTAGGAGCAGACTCAAGGTCAAATCACCCATTTTGTCAGTGCAATGGGAACAACAGGCACGATGATGGGTACCGGCAAGTTTTTAAAAGAACAAAATCCTGATATTCAGTTAGTTGGTGTGCAACCTGCTCCGGGGGCTTCAATACCCGGTATTCGTAAGTGGTCTCCAGAGTACCAACCAGCGATTTATCAACCTGAGTTAATTGATAGTTTTGAAGCAATTGAGCAAGTTGAAGCTGAGCAAATGGCGCGTGACTTAGCTTCTCAAGAGGGTATTTTTGGCGGTATATCATCGGCTGGAGCATTGCTTGCAGCTATTCGTACAGCTAAGAAATTAAAAAGTGGTACGGTTGTATTTATTGTCTGTGATAGAGGTGATCGTTATCTCTCAGACGGAGTTTTTAATTAGTTTTTAATCCTACCTTTTTAAGTAAGCAGTCATGAAATCAGTCTCCATTTTCTCCATGCCAAAGGACCTGCCCGAAGAGGACCGTTTAGAGCGCCGCCGCATGGTGCTGCGACTAGGTTTAGCGTGGTTAATTATGATGCAAGTCATGATGTTTGCCGCTCCTGGCTATTTCAAACACCGATATATTGGGACTGATATCCAAGAGTCTCTCGATGTGGCATTAGTATTTCTGAACTGGGTTGGTCTTTTGTTGACAGTCCCTGTTCTTTTATACTGTGCTATGCCTATTTGGAAGGGGCTGTTTGGTGCTGATCGAGACTTTAGTCACCGCCACGGTATCATTAATATGAACTTGCCGGTGGCGCTTGGTATTATCGTAGCTTTTATACCTAGTGTACATACAACGCTTTATCATCATGGCGAAGTTTATTATGATTCGATCGCTATGTTTATTGCCTTCTTGTTGACCGCAAGGTATTTAGAATACATTGCTGTTCAATCGTCTTACATCTCTAGCGACAGCGCTATCTTGGATAAGATTAATCAGTATCGCAACAAAGATACTGAACATTCAGACAAATACGCATTTTATTTCGTCGTGCTGCAAATAGTCTTAGCAGTCATCAGTGGTTTAGTTTGGTATTTTTATATCGATAAATCACACGCACTGGCTGTAACGGTGTCCTTGTTTGTAATGAGCTGTCCCTGTGCCATGGCTATGTCAGTGCCTACTTCTTATGCTGCCGCACGTACTATCTTGCTAAATCACCGGCAAGATACTGAAGTTGATTTAGAGTTTACTGAATCTGTGTTAAATCGTACCAGAAAAACTGCTCGTTTCTGCTTAAACCTTTCCATTATCTTTCATGTACTGATGACGCCTTTTGCCATGTTTGGTATCGTTTCACCTTGGCTAGCCGCTATTATTATGTTTGTTTCTTCAATGTGGGTTGGCTTGATGGGTTTACGTTTGTATAAACGCTTTCGTAAAGAGTTTGAAGTGGCTTATATGCGTTCATCCACTGCAGAGAGCTTAACAACAGTTTAAGAAATACGAGCATAAAAGGGTAAGTCGTAATGAAAATATATATGATTCTTGGCTCACTAGCCGTCGGTTTTGTTATTTTTATCAGTTATTTTTTATATTGGGCCGTTTTTCAGGGACAATTTGATGATATTGATGAAAAAGGCGATTCAATTCTTTTGGATGACGATAGTACAAGCCATTTAGATAAAAATGATAGTAGTAAACAGGTCGATAAGTAATTTCAAAAGTTCCAATGCTTAATAGAGCTATTTGAAATAGATCAAGTAAGTGCGAAATATAAAATAACAATCATTACTGTTTGAGTTAATATCACGCACACTGTAAATGGTTTTACTCAGCTGGAGGCAAAAGGCAATTAACAAAAAGTGGGTGTTTTGTAGTAATATATCCGGTAATTGATATTGATTTTTTGTTACAAAAAATTTGTTTCGCTCTTATTAATCATGCTGTGGAGTGATAATTTCACAATCTAGTTTACATAGCAGTTATAAGTTTTTGTTTTTAAAGAGGAAGGTACTATGAGTACTCAAAATGTGATTGGGTCGGAAACCTTTAATTATAAGATAGTCCGACAATTTTCGATCGCAACAATTATCTGGGGTGTGCTAGGCATGGCGATGGGTGTTTTTATCGCTAGTCAGCTGGTCTTTCCAGAGTTAAGTTTCAACGAGTATTTTGGATATGGTCGTTTACGTCCTATTCATACAAACTTGGTGATTTTTGGTTTTGGCGGCAGTGCCTTATTTGCAACTTCATATTATGTAGTTCAACGCACCTGTCACACAACATTGTTTGCTCCTAAGTTGGCGGCATTCACTTTCTGGGCTTGGATGTTTATTTGGGCTGCTGCTGCAGTTTCTTTTTCGATGGGCTATACCTCGACTAAAGAATATGCTGAAACAGAGTGGTTACTAGATATTCTAATTACAGTGGTATGGGTGTCTTATGCTGTTGTGTTCTTCGGTACAGTAGCTAAGCGTCGTACTAAGCATATCTATGTAGCTAACTGGTTCTATGGTGCCTATATCATCACCATTGCTATGTTGCACATTGTTAATAACCTTGAAGTACCCTGGAGTTTAGCTAAGTCTTATTCTTATTATGCGGGTGTTCAAGATGCGATGGCACAATGGTGGTATGGTCATAACGCGGTAGGTTTCTTCTTGACTACCAGCTTTTTGGGCATGATGTATTATTTTGTACCCAAGCAGGCAGGCCGTCCGATTTATTCATATCGCCTATCGATTGTTCACTTTTGGGCTCTAATCTTTACTTATATGTGGGCAGGTCCTCACCACTTGCTATACACTTCATTGCCTGACTGGACTCAGAGTTTAGGTATGTTGTTCTCCTTAATCTTATTAGCACCATCTTGGGGCGGTATGATTAACGGTATTATGACGTTATCAGGCGCATGGCATAAGCTTAGAACAGATCCTATCTTAAAGTTCTTGGTCGTTTCATTATCTTTCTATGGTATGTCTACCTTCGAAGGTTCAATGATGGCAATTCGTACTGTAAACGCATTATCACACTATACCGAGTGGACAGTTGCTCACGTACACTCAGGGGCTTTAGGTTGGGTTGCCATGATTTCCTTTGGTTCCCTTTACTACATGATCCCTCGTTTATGGGGCCGTGAGGGTATGTACAAAAAATCATTAGTCGAGTTGCATTTCTGGTTAGCTACGATCGGTATCGTTTTATATATCGCTTCAATGTGGATTGCCGGCGTGATGGAAGGTCTAATGTGGCGCTCTATCGAAGCTGACGGTACCTTAACTTATAGCTTTGTTCAGGCATTGGCTTCTAAGAAAATCTTGTTAATTATGCGTGCTATTGGTGGTGGTTTATTCTTGACCGGTATTTTAATCATGCTCTTTAATACCTTGGCTACTATCCGTGGCGCTATTGGTGTTAATCCTCCGGTTCCGGCGCCATCTCATGGTAAAACAGCAACTGCTCCTGCAGCTGCACCTGCCAATGCATAATTTGAAGATAAAAGGGTTTTAAAATGTCTGATGATAAAAAAGTAAAGTTTTTCTCTCATGGAATGCTTGAGAGAAACCTGCCGATGCTGATTACTTGTACTTTTCTTACGGTAGCTGTTTCAGGCCTCGTGCAAATTATTCCATTGTTCCACCAGCACTCTACAACAGAGGCTTCACCTGGTGTAAAGCCTCATCAACCGCTTGAATTAGTTGGTCGTGATATTTATATCAAAGAGGGTTGCGTGGGCTGTCATACTCAACAGATTCGCTTATTGAGTTCTGATGTACATCGTTATGGTCCATACTCTGAGGCGGGTGAAACTGTTTATGATTATCCTCACTTATGGGGTTCTCGTCGCATGGGGCCTGATTTAGCCCGTGTAGGGGGGCGCTATTCGGATGAGTGGCACCGCGTTCACTTACGTAATCCGCGTGATGTAGTGGCTGAATCTAATATGCCTGCATATACATGGTTACAAAACAAGAGCGTAGAGCATCATGATGTGCAGGCTCGCATGCGTGCGCTTAATTGGTTAGGTAATCACCATGATGGTACGCCTATGTATACCGAAGAGGAAATCACTAACGCACCCAATCTCTTAGTAGGCAAAACTGAGGAAGATGCGGTCGTTGCATATCTCCAGAGCTTAGGTGTTGGTTACATGAATGCATGGCGTCAACGTGATACTGTCGCCGATGCTCAGTAAATAAGAAGGAACTAAACAAATGTGGAGCACGCTTAATGGTATCGCAACTATTTTGGCTATAGTTGTTTTTTTCGGAATAGTTTGGTGGGCTTTTTCTAAGCAACGCCGTAAAGATAACGACGAAGCGGCTCAACTACCGTTTAGTCTAGAGGACGAAATAAATTTAAGCGCTGATGAACAGCGCAAGGACAAGGATCATGGGTGATTTTGTTAATAGTGGCTGGAGTATTTGGGTCACAGTCATTTCAATCTTAGGTGTAGTTTTTGTACTTTGGCTTTTGTGGACTCAGCGTTCTTGGCTAGGTCAAAAAACTGTTGTTACCGAAGACACTGGACACGAATGGGATGGCATTAGGGAGTTGAACCATCCGCTACCTCGTTGGTGGATTGTCATGTACCTAGGCCTTAGTGTCATTGGTATTGGCGTTATGGTTTTATATCCTGCTTTAGGTGGTTGGGGTGGTTTAAGAGGGTGGAGTGCTGCAGAGCAGGTCGTTCAAAACCAGCAACAATTACGTGAAACTATCGCTCCGGTATATGCTCGTTTTGAAAGTAAGACGGCTGAGGAAATTGCAAAAGATCCTGAGGCTCGTCTGATCGGTGAGCGTTTATTCTTAAATACTTGTGCACAGTGTCATGGTTCTGATGCAAGAGGGTCGACCGATTTTCCTAACTTGACTGACAATGATTGGTTGGGAGGTGATACCCCAGAGTATATTCATAATGTGATTACCAATGGTCGTGTTGGTATCATGGCTCCTTTGGGTGGTGCTTTAGGTGCTACAGCAGGTGAGCAAAATGCTAATGCTAGCGCTATTGCTCATTATGTTCGCTCGCTTTCCGGCTTAAGTGCAGATCCTACGCTTATCGCTAAGGGTCAGCAGCAATTTGGCGTAATCTGTGTGGCCTGTCATGGTATTGACGCAAAAGGTAATCATTTGCTAGGTGCTCCTAACTTAACTGATGATATCTGGTTGGGCAGTTCTTCTCATGATGCAATTGTTAAAACCATTATGGAAGGTCGTATGAACATTATGCCTCCACAAAAAGACTACTTAACGCCAGAGCAGATTGATGTTTTAACAGCTTATATTTGGGGTCTATCTAATAACGAATAATTTATTGTTCTAATTAGTGATCTTGATGAGTTTTGGTGCTTTTTAGCCTAACTCGTTAAGCCTAGTTTTTAAAATTGCAGATATCTGCAAAACTCATTAGCAGCCCAATTGTCCACTAGGAGAGTTGGGCTGTTATAATATGTAATGTATGGTTTTTTATTCTGCAATGTATGGATTTTTTGATGTTTTATGTATGTATTTTTTGATGTGTTATGCATACGTTTATAATGTATAATATATAATGTATGTGTTATACATAATTTAGAGTGATATATTATGAGCGAAAAAAACTCTTCTAACCTTCCTGAGAACTCACAGGAAGCCCCTAAGTGGCAACCGCCACAACCTGGAAAAAAGATAGATCCAAAGCCTAGAGCTAAGCCAAAGACGACAGTAGCAGGCCATATTCCTAGCAGTCTTGAAGAAAATGAAATTGAATTTATTGACTTGACGCAAAAAATTTATATGCGTTCAGTTAAGGGTCGATTCAATAATTGGCGTGTTGCCATGATTTGGTTAACGCAAATTCTTTTTTATGGTTTGCCATGGTTGAATTGGGATGGGCGTCAAATCGTTCTTTTTGATTTGATTGAGCGTAAATTCTATCTATTTGGTTTGGTTCTCTGGCCTCAAGATATTTTTTATTTGGCAATTATTTTAATTGTTTCGGCTTATGGGCTTTTCTTGTTTACCGCAATAGCTGGGCGGTTATTCTGTGGGTACGCCTGTCCGCAGACAGTCTATACCGAAATCTTTATGCACATCGAAAAGTGGGTTGAAGGCGACCGTATGCAGCGTATGCGTCTTGCCGAAGAGCCGATGAGTGCTCGTAAGTTCAGACTTAAAGCCACTAAGCATTTTTTGTGGATTTTAGTAGGACTCTGGACAGGCTTTACCTTCGTTGCTTATTTTACGCCCATTCGTGAGTTATTCCCTAGTCTTTTAAGACTGGATTTAAGCTTTTGGGAAGGATTCTGGATCTTCCTTTATGGCGGTTTTTGTTGGATAGCAGCCGGCTTCTTGCGCGAAAATGTCTGCCGTTATATGTGTCCTTATGCACGCTTCCAGAGTGTGATGGTGGATGCTGATACGATGATTGTT
This sequence comes from Alcaligenaceae bacterium, assembly GCA_012511555.1. Lineage (GTDB taxonomy): Bacteria > Pseudomonadota > Gammaproteobacteria > Burkholderiales > Burkholderiaceae_B > Oligella. Next base: position 21,978 of record JAAZFX010000089.1, read on the forward strand.
ACCTATGACCAGAAGCGTGGCGAACCTCGTGGTAAGCGTTCTAAAAAAGCGAATCTAGAGGAGCTTGGATTAGGCGACTGTATTGACTGTACCCTCTGTGTTCAAGTATGTCCAACCGGCATTGATATTCGTAATGGCTTGCAGTATATGTGTATTGGCTGTGGTGCCTGTATTGACGCCTGTGATGATGTTATGGATAAGATGGATTATCCCCGAGGCTTGATACGTTATACTTCAGAAAATAGTATGGCCATGGGCTTGACTAAAAAAGAAGAGCGCAAGCGTTTATTTAAACCTCGCACTTTAGTATACTTAATCCTACTGATTATTTTCATTACAGGTATTGTTACCTCTCTTGCCTTACGTAACGAATTACGTTTCGATGTGGTGCGAGATCGCAACTCCTTAGGTCGAGAAGTGCCAGGTGGTTATTATGAAAACGTTTATCGTGTGCTACTTGTTAATATGACCTCAGAGCCACGCCAATTTGTAGTTGATGCCGAGGCAGAGGGCCTAAGTTCTCTTAATGTTGATCTTGAAAATTCGGGCTCCAATATTATTACCGTATCCCCAAGAACCAATCAGTGGATTCCGGTTATTGTGCGAGCGCCAGTAGAGGGTAGTGGTGTTGGACGTTATGATATGGATTTCAATGTCCGCAGCATCGACGAGGGCAAAGAGTTAAAGATTGATAAGTCCAGTAGTTTCTTTGTACCAAAATAGTTAAGGTTTTTTATATGTCTTCAAAAGAAGTGAGTCAATCAAGTTCAATAGAGCAAGCCATCAGTAAACCATGGTATAAGCATCGTTGGCCATGGTTACTGATGGCTGGTCCGGCTATTGTTATCGTTGGTTGTATTATTACTATTTATCTTGCCTTTACGCAAAATAAGGACACCCCATTGGTGAACCAACAAAACCGCCAGGGACTGATGACGACGCGTAGCGGCGTAATAGAGCAACCAAGCTTCAAGCCGCCTGTGGATAGACCTATACCAGAACATCTGCGTGAGCAGTTCAATAGTACTAAGGAATAATGACAAAAGCCTTTTAGTTACAAACTAAAAGGCTTTTGTTTAATGTATCAAAGATTTTTTAACTTTCTACTTTTTTGACTAACGCTTGTAAAGCTTTGCGATCAAGTATTTTAACTTCTCTTTGTTGAACCTCGATCAGGCCTTCACGAGCAAATCGTGAAAGTAAGCGACTCACTGTTTCTAATGTAAGTCCTAGATAAATGCCGATTTCTTCGCGCGTCATACGGAGTACAAACTCAGTCGAGGAATAACCTAGTTGACCAAGGCGATCAACCATATTCAGGATAAAAGCAGCAACGCGCTGTTCGGACTTTAATGAACCAAGAGTGAGAGCCATACGGTGAGAGCGATTAATCTCATTACCCATCAGGTGACGCAATTGTGCTTGTAGTGCAGGAATTGACTTTGACAGGCGATCTAAATCATCCAGTCTAATGACGCACACCTCACTGTCCTCTAGTGCAACGGCAGAAGAAGAGTGCTGCTGTGTGGCGATGCCGTCTAAGCCTACAAGTTCGCCGGGAAGTGAAAAGCCGGTAATTTGTATATGACCATCCTCACTTTCTAGCTGGGTCTTCATAGAGCCTGAGCGTACGCTGTAAATAGCACTAAAAGGCGAACCTGCGGTAAAAAGTGCTTGGTTCTTAGAAATGCGAATACGCTCTTTAACTAACTCAGTGAGCTTGTCAGTTTCTTGAGCATTTAGGCCTGCTGGCATACAGAGATGATTACTCATGCACTGACTGCAATGCACCGAATTGTCATCAAGAAGAATAGTTTTGGACATAATCCACCCATTTAAAAACTAGTTATTACTAGTTTGATATATCACATGTTCATTTTAACAAATTATTAAATTTTTTGATGTAAATCAAGGAGTGTTTCTTGATATATGTGTAAGGGGATTGATTGGGCAAGTTGCTGTTTTAGCAAAGATAATAGATTATACAGACTAATTAGTTTAAACGTGTTGGTATTGTTGCTTGTAGAAAAATAGCTAACTTTTGTTTAAATTACAGTGGCTTTGATTGATTTGCTTTCTTAGCTACAACAGAGGCTAGTACTACAAAGTGCGTCGTCGTTCATATGATTTCCTGCATTTTCAGGAGCCCATGTGTTTTGAAGCTCTGCAGAAGGGTCATTATGAGTTGGTAGCGAGATTTGAGGAGGTTGATATGAGTCGTACTGGATGGAACTCGCACTTTGACTTGTATTGGCTGTTGAAGAACTACTTATATCGCCTTTAATCGTCTGATTTGCACGCTCGCTGCTCGTATCAGCGCACCAGAGTCCTGCGCAAAGATTGTTACTTTCCGGGAAGGGGGTAGGGTTGGCAAGAGCTTTATCACTTTCGGTGATTTGCTCATGATAAATAATTTTAGATGTTACTTTGTTAGGCCACTGAACAGGGTGTGACTGCATAGCGATATGAGCAGTTATTTCAAGTGGTAGATAACCATTGCTATAGTATGATTGTTTGAGTGTGGAGCGACTTGTATGACTTAGCTGTTTCATTAATGTGTTGACGCCTGGTACTAACGGTTTATAAGGGTAAATTAGAGTCACGCTAAATATATTGGCTTGATAAATCGTTTCTTGTGACTGTAAACCTAGTGCTTTTTCTTGATGTTGTTCAAATTGATAATTATTATTAATAGCGGCAAGACCGCTACTTTGAGCAATTGCCAGATCATATTGCTGAAAGTCTTTGAAGTGTTTGGAGGTTGGTGAGGTGATGCTGATACGCCAGGGAGGCATGGCAGTTTTTTTGCTTACGCTATCCAGGTAAGCGTCTCGTCTTGCCTCAGTGCTTTTGTATAACCCTGCTGGAGCAAATAAAGGTTTAAGAGCTTCCTCAAAAGCATTTATTAATTGCCCGGGTTCTGCATGAGTCACTGAGGCTACGCGTTGTGCTTCATGTAGTGCAAAGCGTATGTGCTGCTTATGTATGTACCATCGAGCAGTTTCTGTAGCACCTAGACCCAAGAGGAGTATTGGCAACGCAGCTAGTAAGAACTCAATAATTGCACTGCCTCGTTGCGAGTGTAGATAAGAAGAGGGGTTCTGTATTTTTTTCATACGAATAGTATGCTGTTCTAAACATACTTAAACAATACACAAAATTACAGACAAAATATGTATAAAAAAGCCGAGTGGTTGTCACTCGGCTGATTACTCTAAATTTAATGCTCGGATGAGTTTTCCTGTGTGCTTAGTTTGTCTTTATCAATAAAGAGTTGTGCACATTCAATAGCATCGAAATTGTATGGCTTGCCGCAGTAGTCGCAACTAACATCAATGTCATTGCGATCAGCCAAAATAGATTCTATCTCAGCGATTCCTAACATGCGTAGCATCTCGGCCACGCGTTCGCGATTGCAACTGCAATACCATTGTATAGGGTGGTCTTCCTCGGTTTTGAGAAGTTGCTCTTCCCAGAATAGGCGATGTACTAACTCATCTTCAGAGAGCTCTAGTTGTTCATCGCTAGTAACGGTCTGAATAAAATGACCTGCTTTTTGCCAATTTTCTTCTGCCTTATCTTTGTCAATGGCTATCCCGCCTGAAATAGCCAAGCGTTGTAATAAGATCCCGGTCGCCTTGTGATCATCGGCAGCAAGGCGAATATAGGTATCTAGTTGCTCGGAGCTGTGCATGTAGTTTTCTAGCACCTCGGCAACAGTATTGCCTTCGAGCGCTACGATTCCTTGATAGGCTTGTTGACCCTCTTGGCGATCTTTAAGATCTAGAATCACCATAAAATGACCACTGCGATTAGGATTAACCAATTCCTGGAAAGTACTATTTTCTTTAATAGCAAACTCTTGACGAAGTTTTACGGTGGCACGAACGCGGAGTTCTGAGTCACATTCGACCATTAGCAGGGCAATTGGACCATCACCTTGAATTTGCAAGACTAAGCTACCATCAAATTTAATATTTGAAGCGAGTAGTACGGAAGCTGCACAAAGTTCGCCTAAGAGGTTTTCTATCACTTTAGGGTATTTTTGATGCTCGCGACCATTGAGCCATGTCTGGCTTAAATTGACGCTCTGAATGCGAATGCTACGATCAGCAAATAGGTACTTTTTTAATAAATCGCTCATGGAATTGTGAATATGCTTAGATGTTTAAAATCTTGAGGAAAACAAGAGGTTTATTTAGGGAGTAAAAGTACTATATAAGTCCTATAGCGTTTTTTTCAAGTGAGTGAGGGTGAGTGGTTTGTAGCCTAAGAATCAATACGTTTGAGCTTATTGCGATAAAATTGACCCTGTTCTACATAGTGCCTGGTGCCTTCATGACTACGCTTTAAGTCATCGGCAGTTGCTTCACGTAGTATCTTGGCAACGCCAACCACAACTGAGTTGTCAGGGATGACTTTCCCCTCTGGAATGAGGGCGCCTGCACCAATAATGCAGTTTTTGCCTATAACGGCATTATTTAAAATGGTCGCACTCATGCCAATTAAGCTGCCATCACCTATGGTACAGCCGTGCAGCATGACCTTATGACCGATAGTAACGTTTTTGCCAATATAGAGAGGAGTGCCTTTATCAATATGTAATACGGAGCCCTCTTGCACATTGCTATTTTCATCGATAGTAATAGTGTCATTATCTGCCCGGATAATGACACCAGGCCAAATGCTGACGTTTGCTTTTAACGTGACTTGCCCGATTAGGACTGCGCCGTCAAATACAAAGGCGCTAGGGTCTATACCGGGGCTGAGCTCAGCTAATTGATAAATTGCCATATTGACTCCGATTGTATGTTTGAATATATTTCAATATTAATTACACACGAAAGATATAGCCGTCTTCATCTTGGTAGGCGGAAATGCCGGTACTATACCAACCGTCTATAGTTTCAATTTCATGGATTTGAGCTTGTTGCCAATAGTGAGTGGCGAGGGCAGGATCATCATGACCATGATAATCAATAGCAGCAACTGCTAATAAGCCTTCGGTTCCATTGCTGACTGGCATACCCTCATCATCAATAATATTGTAGCGGCGCCCAGGATATACATGACCCATGCTATTTGTGCGGTCAGGCCATTTTTGCGCACTGTCGCCAGCCAGATAAATAAAAGCAATATCCGAATAAACACCATTGAGAGAAGCATTGAAGCGTGCCTTGACCCACTCTTTAAGAACAGTGGTTTTTTCATGATCAGGAATGGCAATGCAACGAATTGATAAGTCGTAATCAGGAAGCGGCTCATCATGATTGCGGATACGCTCTAATTCATCGGTGGTAGTCAAGATATTGCTAACTTGATAATGCTCTAATAAAGTAAATAGTCGCGGGATAGTACGGCCAGCCGGGCAGCCAACAATAGAGTGGCCAAAATACAAAGCAGGCAGTAAAGAGTTGATTAAGCCCGGACCGCTGTTCCAGTCGTAGGAAGACCAGAAAATATCATTTTTTCTTGGGAACCAGTCTTGAGAGGCTACAAAGCCTGGTAGTGCACCAATTAAACTGCGATGAGTCAAGATCGTTGCCTTTAGCTCAGGATCAAAAGGAATATCATTTTTGATTTTACGATCTAGAGGTTCGGCACTTGGTTCCGGTTGTGGATATACCATGATAGCTGGGCTATCAGAGGCAGTATTGACCGCTGTAAATTGACTTGGTTGACGTGCAAGTAAAGTCTCTAGCGCAATCATGCGCTCATCTTGGGTGTCAACGCCGATGATTTGCTTGACCAAGGTTTGATTATCAAGTGAAGCCATAAATGGTGCCATGGTGTGCTTATCAATAATGGCTACTTTGGCTTGGCTATCAACTACTCTAGGAGCGTATTGGTAGCTACTGAGACCGGCAGTCAAAGGCACTACAATAGCACCGACAGTAAGGGCAGCAAGTGTGGCCACTGCACTATCAGCTGAGTGTTGTAGTGAAATAATAATACGATCCTGGGGTTGTACACCCATGCGCACAAGGCCATTAGCAAGTTTGTTAACGCGCTCAGAAAGTTGACGATAGGTGTACATCGTCAGTTGGCCTACTTGGTCCTCGAAGAAAATAGCGGCTTGTTGGCGAACTTCTTGAGGGTTAATAGCCCAACGGTGGCAGCAGTGATCAGCAATATTAAAGTGCTGTGGCACTAACCATCGATAAGACTGGTATAGGTCTTGGTATTGATCAGTCATAGTATAAGAAGAGAAGTAATTACTGTGAAATGCCTACAATTTTGTAACATTTCGGCAAGATTATCCTGATTTTAACATTTTTAGGATATTAATCTAGCCCTTATTTTTTAAAATTTATTAGTTCTGCCCCAACAAATACATCGTGGAGCATTTGGCGGTCTTTTGTAAAGAGGGTGGGTATTAAGTTTAAAAATGGGCAAAAGATAATAAATATATTAATTGACTTCCAACCTACAGACGTCGCAATTAAATAAACAATAAAGGCACCAATAAGAGGAAGGACCCACATCAACAGGTAGCGCCCTATGAGCTGCTTCCACGTGAGTCGAGAGCCGAGCTTGCTGCGTAGGAGAATATCCCACGTTCGCATAGGGAGGGTTTGACCTTGTTTACGCCAGCAAACTATAAAATAAAAGCCTACTATTAGAAAAAGCATTAATTGGCGTTGCCACATGAGGCGCTCTGCGTCATGACTTTGAGTCAAAGAGTCAAATATATAAGCACCAGTAAAGCTTAGGCCCATTAGCAGCATTCCTTCATACATCATGCTGGCAAAAATTTTCAAACGTCTAGGGTGGCTTACAGGTTGAGCTTCTGAAATAGTGTTTTTAGTTTCTTTTTTAGTCATATAGCTGTTAAGTTTTATTGATCACGAAAGCTCTCACGCACCATATCAAATACAAACATACGTGTTTCCAGATTACCGTTATAGAGTGGAACACGGCGTTGGGCCTTTAAACGCAGTTTTTTAGGTAGCTCAAGATCGCTGGTAATAATATTGACCCGCCAACCGTCAAATTCCTTCTTTAGACGACCGGATAAAGGCTGCCAAATATCATCTTGACCGCTATCCAGGCGTTCACCATAAGGTGGGTTAGTGATGATAATACCGCTATTGGAAGGTGCTTCAATGTCGAGTACATTTTTAACTTCAAGATTAATACTGCTAGCACCAATGTTCGCTCTTTCCATATTGGCGCGAGCAGCTTCAATAGCAGCAGGAGAAATATCAGAACCAAAGAGCGGGGTATCCAGGGTAGGCTTGATGTTGGCAAACGCCTCATCTCTCAAGTCATGCCAACGTTGTTTCTGATAGTTCCTTAAACGCATAAACTGGAAAGGGCGGTGTAAGCCTGGAGGCACATTTTGAGCCCACCAAGCCGCTTCAATCAAGATCGTGCCACTACCACAAAATGGATCTAAAAGTGTTTGACCCGGTTCCCAGCCGGCAAGAGCCAACATCCCTGCTGCCAAGTTCTCACGCAGTGGGGCACTGCCCTTGTCTAAGCGCCAACCACGCTTAAATAATGATTCGCCGGAGGTGTCTAAATACAGTGTGGCTTGATCCCTATAGAGGAACAAATGTACCTTGGCGTCGGGTCTTACGGTGTCGATGGAAGGGCGTTCGCCTTCTTTGTCGCGGATACGATCAACGATACCATCTTTGGTTTTTAAGTTACAAAAGTGCAGGCTTTGCATAGGACTTCGTATGGCTGAAGTATCTACGCGCAGGGTATGCTCGGGACCAAAATAATGTTCCCAGGCTGTTGCTAGTGATGATTGTTGAATATCATCTTGACTATGAATTTCAGCTTGGGCCACCTGAATTAAAATACGAGTTGCTAGAGGGCTATATAAATTTGCCTTCATAACACCCAACATATCTGTTTTAAAATAAACTCCTGAGCGGCTACTTTCTACCTCGGCAAAGCC
>JAAZFX010000090.1 GCA_012511555.1 Alcaligenaceae bacterium
GCACAACAGAGACTGTGCGGCACTTACGCATGGCTAGATAACGCAGCCAATCCTCACGTAGTTTACCCTGACCATCATCAAGTGCAATAATAAACTGCGTGTTACGCGTATCCGTGGTTTGCCACAATAACTTCTCATTATCAATCACTCGCAACCCTAGCAATCTAGTGCGCTCTTCAAGTTTGACAGGAGAAAAGAAGTAGTGAATATCAAAACCGAAGCCTGACTCACTACTTAAAGCGTGATAAACCTCCTGCGCATTATCCCCTGCCCCAATGATTACACATTGTTTTTGCCACATGTTGAGCTTTGATAATATTTTCTTAGAAACAAATCGAAACAGTGGCAATAAAACCAAGATTGAAAACCAAGTTAAAACCCAAATCTTTCGAGACATTTGCCATTTAGAAAAAGCTACAATCACCAAATCAAAAATAGCAAAAATAAGAATCGTATTTAGTATTTCCCTAAGCTCCGACCAAAACGGCTTACGATAGCTATAGTGCTTCTGCTTAAGCCAGAACCAAGCAATACAAAGAAAGGCTAATAAGACATGCGCATTAAACTTACCAAACTGCTCTGATTGAGGGATAAAACTATCTAAATTGCCATACATTGACAAAACAATCAGTATCGCACAGACAATCCCCAGAATAAATGCAATAAAATCCGAAGAAGCAAGCGTAATCTGCGTCACGATTGATCGTGTTCTATAAAATGCTTTGCGTTTTTTTCTGCTTATCTGCATAGTCAAGAATCATTAAAATATTTATATAAATAGGAAAGCCTTAAAAGTCAGGAGTCCGGCAATATGATACCTTGACTACAATAACTGATTGATTATACCGCTCGTATTATTAATCACCAAACAAATACGAGCTCCTTACCCTCTCATGGCAGAGCATGTAAAATACACTAGCCTTTATATTGGCATAACTTAATTCTCATGGAGTACCGAACGCTTGAAAGCTGAACCATCGAGCCATCGAAAAAAAATCCTAAATAATATTAGCTGGCTTTTGCTTGAACACGGTGTTCGCTTAGTGGCGGGCGTTTTTTCTGCTTCTATTTTAGCCCGTGTGCTTGGGGTGGAAGGTTATGGGATGTTTAACTACATTCTAGGGCTGACCTTAATCTTCCAGTCCTTATCTTATATAAACCCTGCTGAGCTCATGGTACCTAAGCTTAGCAATGCAGATAATATTGAACGCCGCACACTGATGGGGAATGGATTTTTTATCCGCTTATTTTTTTCTCTTATCGCCTATACCTGTCTTTTGCTGTTTTTAGCAATCACTGATGGCGCTTTTCAGTTTAAATTAGCAGTTATTTTAGGGGTGGTGATTTTCTTAAATGAAGCCTTTGCCATTATCACTGCCTACCTACAATCTCAAACAATCATTAAATACCGTAGTCGACTAGTTATGTTGGTCGATATTATCAAGGCACTGGTTCTCATTAGCTTATACCAACTGGGTGTTGAAAGCATTTATACTTATGCGATTGTGCATGTAGGACAAAACCTATTAATTGCCTTAGGTTTGCTATTTATTTATCGTTCAGTTGCAAGAGAAAACTTTTTTTATTTTTCACTCTCAGAGTCTTATCACTTAGTACGAGAAGGTCTGCCTTTTTTTATCGGCATTATTTTTATGATTATCTTTAATCGCGCTGATATTGTCTTTATGCGTCATCTAAGTGATGGGACCTCTTTAGGGCTCTATGCATCCTCCATACAGCTATTTAACCATGCGATAGTGGTGGCCCCCATACTTGCCTCGTCCTGTGCGCCTCTGCTAGTGTATAAGCATGATGAACTTAGCATTATCAAGAAAAACGTACTACTGCTAAGTACTGTCATGTGCTTCTTCGGCACATTGACGGCCTTAGTTCTATACTATCTTGCGCCAATTTTAATTTCCGTCATTTTTGGAGAGCGATTTACTAATGCGATTGATATTTTTCAATATCTCCTCATCGTTTTACCGTTATTCTTCCTGAATGAAGGGCTTAATATCTATTTAATTAAAATGAAATTAGCCCGTTTCATGATTTATAAATGGTTAATCGTTTTAATCGGAGCGATCATCGCATATACTCAGTTAATTCCTATCCTTAATGGATTAGGTGCCGTCATCGGCTATGGTATAGGTTATTTTCTTGCGAGTTTATTCAGTATATTTATTATTTTCTTTTATCAAACAGGCAATGACAAGTAATCACACAACTAGCTCCGTTCCTATTTATCTAGTTTCTCTAAAAAAAGACAGTGAGCGTCGTGAGTTATTAGCGAACAGATTTCCTCACTTTTCGCCGCAATTCAGACTAATCAACGCTGTAGATGGTCGAGAATTGAGTGCTAGAGACTATTATTCGCAGATTTTACCTTACTTTAAGGCGCATCAACGTATTCTGACGCCCTCAGAGCTAGGCACTACTTTGAGTCACTCAAAAGCCCTCACAAAATTTCTAGAGGGCGATGCTGAATTCGCCTTGATTATTGAGGATGATATTATTGGCAATGATGAAGATATAAGTCACTTACTCTCAATAGCTCAGCAACTTGACCATCAAACGCTTTTATCCGGCGGCGGACTGCAAGGTGTCAACGCACGTTACTTACTGGGTAAAAAAGCTCCGCTACAGGATACTTATATAGCCGCTAACCTAGCCAACCCACCAATCACCCGCGCTTGCGCTTATATTGTCAGTCGCTATGTCGCACAATGTATCCTTGAGCATCATCAAAGCAACCTAACAACTGCAGATGACTGGGGAGCCATATTAAAAGATGCCATGATTAAAATTTACTATACTGATATTTTGCGACACCCTACTGATTTATCAGCAAGTAATATTGAATCCGAACGCCAAGCCCAAGACTCCACGTTAATTCAAAAACTACTCGGCCCTGCAGGTTTTAAACGAGCGTGTTTAAAACTCTATCGTGAGATTGCTCGCCCATTGTATAAACTAACAGGCTATAAACAACTCCCCATCAAAAGTAACTCACCACATGATGAGGTTCAATCATGAAAAACAAAATACACATTGTCCATGTCGCTGAGGCTTGGAAAGGTGGCGTGGCCACTTACGTGGAGAGCCTAATTAATGCCCAAGTGCAAGACAAGCATCGCGTCACCTTAATAGTTGATAAAAATAATTTTGAAGCCGATTTACGCCAACTTAATTGCGACATCGTTTTTTTTAATGGGAGTAGAAATCCAGCTAAGATCTTTAATGTTAGTAGAGAAGTCTTGGCCCACTTAAAAGCACTGAGTCCCGATCTTATACACTGTCATAGCACTTTTGCTGGCGTGTACTGTCGTCTTCAAAAGCCAAGCGCCAAAACCATCTATACGCCCCATGCTTGGAGCTTCTACAAAGAAGATGTCTCCCCTCTCCACAAAAAAGCCTATCAATGGATTGAACAATACCTAGCCAAACACACAGATCGCATTATTTGTATTTCCCAAGAGGAAATCAATGCAGCACTAAAAGCAGGTATTCCACAGAACAAACTAAGCCTCCTCTATACCGGA
>JAAZFX010000091.1 GCA_012511555.1 Alcaligenaceae bacterium
AAAAAGATACGATCATTTACGCGCTAAGTCTAGGGATCGGTCACGATCCGCTCGATACAAAGCAATTACAATATATTTACGAAAAAGAACTGAAAGCCTTTCCTACGATGGCTGTTATCTTAGGCTATCCGGGACTCTGGATGACCAATCCAAAAGCTAAGATAAATTTTCTTAAGGTTGTTCATGGTGAGCAACGCCTCACCATCCTGAAACCTTTACCAAAAAGCGGAACAATCAAAGCTCAAAGTCGTGTTAGCCATGTGATCGACAAAGGCGTCGATAAAGGTGCCCTCGTCATTGTTGAGCGTAGTATTTTTGATGAAAATGGCACGCTATTGGCGGTTACAGAGCAAACTACTTTCTGCCGTGCCGATGGTGGTTTTGGTCAAGGCGATGAAAGCCCTAGCGCTCTACCAAAGCCCCCTGCCAGCTCCCCTGACGCCATCGAAGAAATCGAAATTCGTCCTGATGCAGCTGTTTTATATCGTTTAAATGCGGACCCAAATCCACTCCATATCGATCCTGAAATAGCCAAAGCAGCAGGTTTTGACAAACCCATTCTGCACGGATTATGCACTTATGGCTTGGCTGCTCATGCACTTGTTAAAAATTATTGTGACTACCAAGCAGAACATTTACTAAGATTTGATACTCGCTTTTCCTCACCAGTTTTCCCCGGTGAGACTTTGGTCGTTGAAATGTGGGCACTAAATGACGAAGAAATATCATTTCAAGCGAAAGTAAAAGAGCGTGACATTGTTGTTTTAAGTAACGGTATTGCTAAGATTAAAAATTAATATGACTCAACGTAAACTACCTCTTGATGGGATTAAGGTACTCGATTTATCTCGAGTTTTAGCTGGACCATGGTCTACTCAAATACTTGCCGATATGGGCGCTGATGTAATTAAAGTAGAGCGACCCGGAACCGGTGACGATACGCGCACTTGGGCACCACCTTTTTTAAAAGATAGCGAAGGCAATGACACTAGCGAAGCTGCCTATTACCTTAGCACAAACCGTAATAAACGCTCTATAGCACTCGATATCTCGACACCGGAAGGCGCTGAGACAATTCGAGAAATGGCTAAATCGTGCGATATCTTGGTTGAAAACTTTAAAGTGGGTGGCCTGAAGAAATACGGTCTTGATTACGATAGTATCAGAGCCATTAACCCAAAACTGATTTATTGCTCCATTACTGGCTTTGGGCAAACGGGACCCATGGCTCAAGAGCCAGGCTATGACTTCATCATCCAGGGCATGGGTGGTCTTATGAGCATTACCGGTGAACGTGATGATTTGCCTGGAGGCGGTCCGCAAAAGGCCGGTGTTGCGGTAACCGACATCATCACCGGCATGTATGCAACCGTGGGTATTTTAGGTGCCCTACAGGAACGCAACAACAGCGGCTTAGGTCAGCATTTGGATATTGCCTTACTAGACTCACACGTCGCTATGTTAGCAAATCAGACGCTTAACTATATGACCTCTGGTGATGTTCCTCAACGCTTTGGTAATGCCCATTTAAACGTCGTACCCTACCAAGTCTTTGCTTCTAATGATGGGCATTTAATCGTAGCGGTGGGCAATGACTCACAGTTCCGAGCCTATTCTCATGCCATAGGTCGTCCGGAATTAGGCACTAATCCCAAGTACGCTACTAACTCCGCACGATTAAGCAATCGCAATGAGCTTATTCCACTCTTGACTGACATCATGAAAACGGATAGCAGAGACAACTGGCTGACTAAGCTAAAACAAGCAGGTGTCCCATGTGGTCCAATTAATGATATCTCCATGACCTTTGAAATGCCACAAGTCAAAGCACGCGGACTATGGAAGACCATTGATCACCCTACCGCCGGCAGCAGCCCAACGGTCGCCAGTCCTATCAATCTCTCCGCAACACCGATACAGTATCGCATGGCGCCACCTCTACTTGGGCAACACACGAATGAGATACTGGCAGAGTTTGGCCTGCAAGGCTTAGTTAAGAAATAGGCAGCACAAGAAGCTAGAGTAGACATCAGTTTACGGGGGCTTCGATTAGGTATCGGAGCCCCCGTTAAATTTAAGTAGTCCAAAAACTCAATCCTTTCTGTGATGCTCCTTTGCAAAACGGACAACAGTCACGCCAGGCTTTAGCTGTCTTAACGACGGCATGACTAAGTAGCAATTATCATAAGGCGTCACGATAGGCGTACCATTATCCTGAGCAATCACAGTGCCTGCTTTGGCAATGCACTCCATGCCCTGATAAGCTTCGGCAAAAGTCAAATTCATGGAAGTTGCCACAACGGCATCGGTTACTTTCAGTACAATTTGCGATTCTTTTGCTGGCAGCACCCAGTCACTAGGCAACTCCTGCTCTTCTATAACCTCAGACTCAACTAAAAAACGCCCCACAAGCTCACGAGCGACAGTCATAGACGATAGGTCACCGTGGAAACCACACTCAATCAGTAAAGCCTGTGCAGTTCCGTGAGTGTCTCCAAAAGGACCGAAATCACGCATCCTCGTGCCATCCTTATGCCCAGCATCCATAATGACGTGCCTTGGTGTGCCTAGGCGTTTAGCCAGATCAACATTGCGTTCTAGCATTCCAGTCATGAGTAAAGGCACACTCGGCTCGTGCATAGAGTGTATATCTAACAAATAGTCTGCCCCTTTTACCCATTTCACCAATTCTTTGGCTCGCTGCCTCTCTTGTGTGGATGGGTTATTGAGCTTATCTAACTGCCAGACGCGATTCATATCTTCTTCGACAAAACGCGACGCATCATGAGACTCTGCATTAAAAGAATCAAAAGCTGCCAAATTACAAAATGCCAGTATTAATCTACCCTTTGTGAGGCGAACACCATGCTCCAACAATTCTTTGAGAGCCCAAGCACCACAAAGTTCATTGCCATGAATCAAGGCAGTAACCATAACGCTAGGACCCTCTGCATCAGAGTTGAACTCCCACACACCGTGAGTGTCTGTATTGCCTTGTACTAAATTACTTATGTCAGGCAATGGAATATCAAAACGTATTGTCATTATTTTTCCGCTAAAATATCGGCTATTTCAGCCAACTTCTTAAATTTAATTTGCTCTGCTTCAAAAAATGCAGGAAGATCTGGCTGTGTAGTCATAACAGTACTGCCCGTTGCTGCATACTTCTCCTGAAAATCTGGATCGGCTAAGACTCCTGCCATACCCACACGAAGCTTTTCAGTCACCTCTGCAGAAAGGCCATTAGGTGCGAATAAACCAAACCAAACACTGATATCTATGTCTTTTAATTCAGGCGTTTCTGATAAGGCAGGAATATCAGGTGCAAAAGATGAGCGTTCCGCGCTAGTTACACCAAGAGGCACCATTTGCCCGGATGTTACTTGAGGCAATCCAGAGGACAATACGAACATGCCCAAGCCAATGCGACCACTAGCCAGATCTGTAACCAAAGGCGCTACACCACGGTATGGAACATGCATGAATTGACCTTGAGTCACTGCGTTAATCATTTCACCGGCTAAGTGTAAGGACGTACCAACACCTGAGGAGCCATAGCTATAGTCTGCAGACTTATTTGACTTAACTAGGTTGACTAAGTCAACCGGGCTTGTGATACCACTCTCTTTAGATGCTGCCAAAAGTAAAGGCTGATCGCCAATTAGACCAATTGCCTGCAAATCATTACTACCGTTGTACTTCACAGCAGGATTCACATTTTCAGCAATCACAATTTCATTTAAGGAACCTACTAATAGCGTATAACCATCAGGCGTTGCACGAATTACTTTTTGTGCCCCAATCGTACCGCCTGCACCTCCCAAGTTTTCAATCACGACTTTGGCATCTAATTGCTTAGCCAGTGCATCTGCAAACACTCTGCCAGTTAAATCCACACTACCGCCGGGCGGATAACCAACAACAATTGTGATTGCACGATCGGGGTAAGTGCTTTGCGCACAGGCCGTATGAGCAGATATGCCCAATAACGTGATTGAGGATAAGGCTGCCGCAACAAGACACCCACCTTTTCTAGTTAATTTACTCATAACAATGTCTCCTGAATATATAGTTTTTCTTATATACTAAACGCTAAACATGGAAATGTTGTGCTTAATTTGCACAACTCCTTGCATAATTGGTTGACCTGAGTTGTTACGTTCACGAAGCTCTAGATGAGATAAGTACAAGTGTCGATTAACAAGTAAATATAGTGACTGGAGAAATAATGGCAGAGACCAAACTCCTCAAAGATTTGATTGCTTTAGCTAAAACTCGTAGTTTTACCAAAGCTGCTGAGTTGCGCAATATCACACACCCTGCATTTAGTCGTCGCATTAAAGAATTGGAGCATTGGGCAGGTGTCGAGCTAGTTGATCGCAGCACAATACCAGTAAAGTTAACTCAAGAGGGACAAGAGTTACTGATTACTGCGGAATATATCATCTCCCGACTCAATATCATTAACAAGAAAATTAAATCCTCACATACCGATAGTAGTTATTCACTTCGTATAGCGACAGGACGATACCTTGCCAGTACACTTGTTGCTGATTGGGTATGTAAAATGACAGAAATAATAAGCGCTGAGCTAAATACCCAGATAAACATCGAGATTAGAACCGGCTCTACGCCAGATATGGTCATTCTATTACAGCGAAATGAGGTCGATTTTTTGTGTTGTTATGAACATCCAAGCCTTTCCACTCCTATCACAGATAACAACTTCCAGTACTTACAGCTGGGAACGGACAAGTTCGTACCTGTAGCACTAAGATCGGAGCAAAGTGGCAAAAATTATAACCTTGACAACGAATTCACCACTATCCCTCATATTAGCTATCACAACACCTTATCTCTATATCATATTTTAGGCGATCATTTGCGTTCCAATGCTTATGCTTTGGAGCCCATAGCCTGTTGTGACTCAGTTGAGGTTGCACGAACCTTAGTTCGCATGGGTCTGGGATTAGCTTGGTTACCCTGGTCTGTAGTTGCCAATGACTGTGCAGCGGGTGATTTAGTCGTGATTGGTGGTAAGCAAAATCAAATACCATTTGAGGTGCGCCTGTACCGCCCAAAAGAGCCTTTATCCATAGCTGCAGAGATGTCATGGCAGAGGACAACCGAGGGAAGCAGATTTGTTTAAGTCACATACAATTCCCTTGCTACTTGCAAAAAAACACAACAGCAAAGGGTTATTTCACGATCATAACTTTACTCTCTTTTTACGATTTTCTACTTAACCTTTAGAATTAATAAGATTTTGGCAGGCCCAATACCTTCTCTGCAATATAGCTCATAATCAATTGAGGACTGACAGGCGCAAGACGCGGGATAAATGACTCTCTCAAATATCTTTCAACGTGATATTCTTTGGCATAACCCATACCACCTAAAGTTTGAATTGCTGTCTGGCAACTATTAAAAGCGGCCTCAGCTGCTAAATACTTGGCGGCATTAGCATAAGCACCACAAGGTCTGTTTTCATCATAAGTAACTGCAGCTTTTAACACCATCAATTCTGCAGCCTCAGTCTGCATCCAGCACTGTGCTAATGGATGCTGAATCCCTTGGTTCATACCAATAGGTCTTCCAAAAACAACTCGATCTTTGGCGTATTGTGAGGCTTTATTGAGCGCCACTTTTGCTAAACCGACGGCCTCAGCAGCAATAAGAATACGCTCTGGATTCAACCCATGTAAAAGATACTCAAAGCCTTTACCCTCTTCACCCACTCTGTCAGCCTCATCTATCCAGAACTCATCAAAGAAAAGCATGTTTGAATCAACGGCCTTACGGCCTAATTTATCAATTTCCCTAATTTCTACTTTATTTTTATCGAGTTTTGTGTAGAACAAAGAAAGCCCTTCTGTCGGCTTCTTCACCTCACTTAAGGGCGTCGTCCGCGCTAATAACAGGATCTTATCTGCTACTTGTGCTGTAGAAATCCAAATCTTCCTCCCAGTGACTGAATAACCACCAGGTACTTTTTTGGCAAACGTCGTTAACTTAGTAGTATCTAAGCCTGCATCAGGTTCAGTTACTCCAAAGCACGCTTTTTGCTCCCCTCTAATCAGTGGTGGCAAAGCTGACTCTTTTAATTCCTTAGAACCAAAGCGAACAACAGGATTCAAACCAAAAATATTCATATGGATGGCCGACGCGCCACTAAAACCGGCCCCAGACTGAGAAATTGTTTGCATCATCAAGGCAGCTTCTGTAATTCCCATATTAGCACCGCCATACTCTTCCGGCATGGCAATACCTAGCCAGCCGCTTTGTGATACTTTTTGAAAAAACTCTTCAGGAAACTCTCCATCATTGTCACGGGCTAACCAATAATCATCGTCAAACTCGTCACATATCCTCTGGATAGCATCAACAATCATCGATTGTTCCTGATTAATTGAAAAATCCACCTTATTGCTCCTTTATTGAATGTAATTTTTTTAATATTTGTTCTTTAAAATGCTTGTCTATTTTTAATTCTTCTACCAATTCTTCGGTATGCTCACCAAGGTTAGGAGCATGCTGGTGAATTCCTAAAGGAGTTTTAGAGAACTTTCCGAGAGGAGCGGTGGTTTGTATCAACCCTTCTGTCGGATGTTCAAACTCAATTATTTGTTCAGTAGCCTTGATATGCTCATCATTAATTAAGTCCTCAACCGAATAAAGTGGCGCACTAGGAATATCACATCCTTTAAAAAGGCTAAGCCACTCCTCTGAACTTTTCTCAGCGACCACTGCACTAACAAAGCTGTATACCTCATCAATATTGTCCGCGCGCTTACTGTGTGACTCAAAAATAGAGTTTTTTAATAACTCTGCTCTACCTATTGCCGTTAAAAAACTTTGCCAATGCTTATCGTTATATATTAATAAACTGATATAGCCATCTTTTGTTTGATACGGTCTCCGATAAGAAGTCAATAAGCGCTGATAGCCTATCTGCCCAGCTTCAAAATCAAATGTTCGACCAGCGAGGTGATCTCCTAAAACGAACTGTGTCATTCCTTCAAACATGGGAATTTCTATCGCTTGACCAATCCCTGACTCTCGCGCATTGAGTACAGCTGCTAATCCCGCAACCGCCACATGCAAACCCATAATTCGATCAGCTAAAGTAAGTGGAGCATACCTTGGCTCATGCGTAGAGTTTTCTTCATATAACCTGCCGATACCTACCATGCCTTGAATTAAATCATCATATGCTGGCCGTCCTGCGTAAGGACCTTTCTCACCAAAGCCATAAGCACCCAGATAAACGATCTTCGGATTCACCGCTTGAACCTCTTCATATGACAAGCCCATTCGCTTCATTGAAGCAGGTCTACTGTTGTAGATCAAAATATCAGACTCTGCCGCCAAAGCTAAACAAGCGGCGCGCCCCTCCTCAGACTTCAAATCTAAAACAACAGAGCGTTTATTTCTATTTAGATGCAAAAAAATTGACCCCATAGCTGGGCTACGCATAGGTCCCACCATACGCATCGAATCTCCGGAGATTGATTCAACTTTAATAACATCTGCACCTAAATCACCTAGCAGCTGTGTTGAAAAAGGTCCCATGACAACCGTAGTTAAATCTAATATCCGTATCCCAGTTAAAGGACCTTTAGAAGGCTTTAGCATAGTTATAATTTCCACCAGAAAAATGCTTTAGTCTTGAGCAGAGATGCCCGCTGCTTTTATCAAATCACCCCATAACTCATATTGTTCAACCACAAACTCAGCAAACTCTTCTTGAGAGCCGCTGAAAGCATCAAAGCCTAATTTGGCAAGATCCGCTTTAACTTGTGTGTCAGAAACAATTTCATTGATAGTCGAATTTAAAATTTTAACTACTGAGCTATCCATTTTTGCAGGGCCCAAAAAACCATTCCATGAGGTAATATCAAAATCATCAACTCCTGCTTGCTCCATTGAAGGCAAATCGGGAAGAAGCGTACTCTGCTCCGCTGTAGAAACGGCAAAGGCTTTAACTTGCCCACTCGAAACAAAAGGCATCCCTGATGTGAAATCAGTAAACATAAAGTCAACCTGACCACCGATCAGATCAGTAATCGCTTGCGGAGTCCCTCGGTAAGGCACATGAAGAATATCAATATTGGCGCGTTGAGAAAGCGTTGCACCTGCAACAATCCCCGTACTATTTCCGGAGGCGTAAGTCACTTTTCCATGGTTCTCTTGTGCATAATCAATTAACTCCTTAACAGAGTTATACGGCCGTGATGCGTTAGCAATAAGAATAAAAGGCAGGTTACCACCACGAGCAATCGGCGTAAAATCAGTTTTAACGTCATAACTGACATTTTTATTTAACCAAGGGGCCGCTGATAAAGGGGTATTTGTTGATATTAATATCGTATAACCATCTGGTTTTGAACGAGTTACAAACTGTCCCGCAATCACTCCGTTAGCTCCGGGCTTATTATCTACTACCACTGTCGTATCCAGTCTTTGACCTATTTCTCGTGCAAAAATCCTTGCGACCGAATCTGTTCCTGAACCGGTAGGAAATGGAACGACCATAGTAATAGGCCTTCCATCTGGCCAATCAGCCGCTATCGCAACGCCTATACTCACAGACCAAGCCATTGCTGCGGTTAATATTTGACTAATCAGTTTCATAAGTTGTCTCCAATAATTAATTATTTTGTTTTCTACTATATCTACCGGATAACCCTATCCGGATGCTCTTCATAAGGCGGTGAATAAATAACAATAATGCGAGCTGGCTCCTTACTGGTAACAGTAAAAACGTGCTTTTTATTAGGAGGTAAATAACAACAATCTCCGGGCCCCATAGCCCCCTTCTCACCATCCATTTCGACATCTGCCGTTCCTGAGATGATGTAAACAACTTGTTCTATATCTGGATGTGCATGAGGCAAAGCACCCTTTTGACACTCAATAGTCCCCAAAAGCACTTCTAAATGCTTAGCTCCCACATTGTCTGGACCTATTAACCTCTTATTGACAGTCCCCTCATGATTAGCTGGGCTATAACCCTCTACATCCGATTCTCTAACAATCCACTTTGGCATAAAATCTCCTATAAATTCACATTTATGAATTTAATTTTATACCTATGAACAATCAAGAGGAATTAGAATTATCCCTATAATTTTCCAAATCAATAAGAAAATCTTTTATATTCATTAACACTAAAAGGCATCAGTCATAAACTTTATAATCATTAAGGGAAGATTTCTATGACACTTATCCCAACTAGCTCTGCCAACTCCAACGTCAAAACTGCGGTACGAATTATTGAGATTTTTGAAATATTCGCTCGCGAACAAAGAGCATTATCATTAAGCGAACTCGCCATGATACTTAATGCGCCAAACTCAAGTTGTTTAGCCTTAATTCGAACCCTCATGAATATGGGGTATCTATATGAGACAACTAGACGACAAGGCTATTATCCGACCAAGCGCCTATTAGACATTGCCTCAAAGATCAATTACGCAGACCCTATACTAGAAAGAGTCCAACCTTATTTAGAAGAATTGAGTGAAGCAGCAGGTGAAACAACGGTTATCGGAAAATTGACGACAGATTACCAAGTCATGTATTTGGATGTAATCCCTTCCATTACGCCCATTAGATATGTTGCTATGGCTGGAGAGCTGAAACTTATACATTCAAACTCTATTGGCAAAGCGATTTTTTCAGCACTAAACTCTGCTGAACAAGACAAAATCCTTTCCAGCCTACCAGATCCAGAGCATTTTAAGAAACATATCAAGGAGTCCTCTCAAATCGGCTGCTTTAG
>JAAZFX010000092.1 GCA_012511555.1 Alcaligenaceae bacterium
AACCAAGCATGGTGAATTCTTTGAGTTTCGAGCGCATTAGACAGTGCGCGGACCACATGATCTTGGCCAACTAATTCCGAAAATGAACGAGGACGCCACTTACGGGCAAGGGCTAGATAATTCATAGAACATGAGGTTGGTGATAATGGGCGGTGAGCCTGACTTCGGCACTAAGTCTTAATGGCTGTGGCTGCTTCCTTCCGGACCTGACCAGGTTAACCATGGACCTATGCGAAGGGACCCACCGAAAGCTAGTATAACAAGTTTATGAAATGACTTCTACAAAGAGCCCCTCTTCCATTAAGAATAATGAGGCTTTTGCGGCTCTACCATCAATCGCTTGCAGATAAGCACAATAACTTTTTAACTGTGGCAAGTACTCTTTGCGCATGCGAAGAAAATAATCCTCAATACTCTCATCCTGCCAACGGCGCGAACTTTTGAAGTCAATCACATGCCAATAATCCTCGTGGGGCACTACTAAATCCATGATCAACAACTTGCCATCAACATCATGTAAAGGCCACTCGTGCTGAGCCTGTGGATTCATTAAGATATCTCTTAACTGCGTATTATTTAAGCTATTTAAAAGCAATTGCAGCAATTCACTAATAGCTGCTTCTAATTTATCCTCACTATAGCCGGCACTCATTAGTTGGTGACGCATTAACAGCTCACCTTGCAGTAGACGCTTTTCATCCCAACCGGCTAATTGCTCAACACCCATCATTTGCAACCATGTATGCGCCACTGTTCCTAGTAGCGCCTCATCCTCACTGGCAAACTGCCAAGCTCCACCTTGATTTGCCGCATCCTTGAGTAAATTTTCACCTAATTGTCGGTGAGAACTGTAGTTGCTTTGTAATTCGTTAATGGTTTTTTGCTTAAAGCGTACAAAATCCCCTAAGCTCAACCTTGCATCTATTTGCTCTGAGCCAATATCCAACTGGTAGGGTTGCCCTGCTTGCGCCTGCACCAACTCGGCATCCTCACGACTAGAGTCAACATAATTAGGCAAGGACTGCTTAATGACCTCGATATTTAATTCAAGGGCTTGCTCGATACGGGTAAAAAACTGATTTTTTGAGGGTTTAGTCACATTTAAGACACCCTCTTTTTCACTTAAGGCCATTAAATAAAAGAGATGTAAACGCTGGCATGGACGAGTAGTCGCCACATAGAATAAACGCGTTTCTTCTAACAACTCACGCTGCCCCTCACGTGCCTTTAACAGCTTTGTCATGGCGTCTTCAGCTGCTCCATGCTGCTTAGATTGCGCCGTACCTAATAAAATACCGGGTACTTGTTCGCCATTGACTTCATAACTATAGGGTTCAAGTCTCAACAGCATCTCATCTCTATTGATGGAAGAGCCATGTAAACCATATAAAATAACCTCTTCAAACTGTAGACCTTTTGCCTTGTGAATGGTCATAATTTCCACCGCTGCGCCGGCCGTCACACTCTCAGCATACAAGCCGGAAATATGCTGCTCAAGCACTTCTAAATCCGGAGTACCATAAGGTGCCAGTTTATCGAGCTGATTAAAAACCGCTTGAACGTCGGCTTTTTCTGATTCTTTAGCGTACAGTAAAGGTCCGCCCAGTTGCTGCCAAATCATGCTGATACGCATAGTAAAGCTTAATCCCTGCTGCTCGGCACTATGACTAAGCAGCACCTCACTTAAATGTTTGAAACGAACAAACTGTTCCTCTCCGATCTGCGTGAGCAACGTCTCACTACTTAGTGCATCACGAATTTGCTTCAAGACATTGGGTTCTTTTTTATCACCAAAAATGGCATATAAGCTGTTTAAACTCAAACCACACAAGGGTGAACGATACAAAGACAACCAAGCCACCCTGTCATAGCGATAAGTTAAGGCACGGATAATTTGTAGCAAATCAACTACATAAGGCTGCTCGCTCAGGGGAAACATATCGACCGCACGCACCGGAATGTCGGCTTGCAGTAAATGCTCGTTTAAACGTCCTAAAGCGCCACGACTTTTCACTAAAATCGCTACCGGCTTTTCTTTGTCCTTGTGACGTTCTAATGCTTCTTTTACAACCTCAACCACTCTTTCTTCAGCCTGTTCGAGTGCTACAGATCTGGAGTCAATACCTTTAATCTCTTTATTACTATAATAAAAAGGATAATGTGTCACTGGTTCTAAAGTACTCGGCCCATTAAACGACACAGAGTGCTCATAAGGCACAGCACCAAACTCCGCATCATAAGTCGCGGGGAAACTCTGCTGATAAATGTCGTTATTCCACTCCACCACACCCTCAACCGAGCGGAAGTTCTCTCGTAGTTTGAGTACCTCCAGTGGCACATGATTTAATTGCTGCTCTTCTGCCACTTTAATAAAAAGACCTACTTCGGCTTTTCTAAAACGATAAATTGACTGCATCGGATCACCCACTAAGAAGACGGTACGCCCATCGTCCGGCAACCAGCCGGAGGTTAGCAAGGCCAACAAATCGATTTGCGTTTGACTGGTATCCTGAAACTCATCGACTAACAAATGCTGAATACGTGCATCAAGGGCTAATAACAAATCAGCTGGATTTTCCGCACTGCCCAAGCCATTTAAGGCGCTAAGCGCAACCTCGGTAAAGTCAACTGCACCCTCATTAACATAGACTTGATGCAAGTTTTCCAAGGCTTTATTTAAAACAATAGATAGATTTTGATAAAGCTCAATCTGCTCTTTTGTCAGCAAATCGCGCGGCAAACTTCTGACCGTCACGATGGCTTGTAAAAACTCCGCTGAAAAATCAGTACCTTTTAAAAAGTCCATCAAGCCTTTTTTAAAAGGCGCATCTGCCGGCACACCATTATTTTTATTAAGGCTTTTTCTAATCGTATTAGTAGCGGTTAGCAAAGACTCCGCCAGCGCTTGCCAACGCGCTAAATCATCAACCTCAGTCGTTAAAGGATGAATATCGACATCTTTGATAGCGGCGAAGTCGGGCCACACTTGAGCCCATTGCACCAGGTAGGGAATGTAGTCAGAAGCAAAGCCAAGCGGTAAATGATCGACCACATTTTGCAACTGCTTACGGATAAAGGACTCAAAAGTCTGCGCCATGCTAATAATGGTTTTGGTAGGGTCACTCAAGGCCTCTTGCCATTGCTCACGCGTTTCCAGCATCTGTACGATGGCATTTTCCAAATGGCCCAAATCCACATTCAAATGACTTAGGATCTCTTGCAGTGCCGGCAAATCATCAATTTCACGAATGGTCATAAAAGCCGCTTCATGATATTGACGACGATGCGCATCAGAAATCTCCAAGCCACCACCGGTTTGTGACGACCAAGGCATGGTTCGGACCAAACCCGAGCTAAGCGAGTCAAAGGTCATAATACGTAAGCGGCTCGGGTACTCCAGCAAATGCCATTCTTTTTCTTGATTCCGCTGTAGGACTTTTTGCGCGAGCTCCCAACTGGCTACCTTATAGTCCTCAGCAGGCTTAGGCTGTAACCCGGCAGTGAGCTTCTCAATCACGCGGTTGCGCATTTCACCAGCCGCTTTACGGGTGAAGGTAATCGCCAAAACCTGCTCCGGTTGCTCAACAATCGCCAACAGTGAAAGGATACGATCAGTCACGAGCTCCGTTTTACCTGAACCGGCCGGTGCCTGAACTAAAAAGGAGCGATTGGGTGCCAGGGCACGTTTACGCTCGGCAGCATCAGAAGGCAGTCTAGTCATTGTCACTCTCCTCTTCTTCAAAGACCTGCTCTAAGCGTAAGAATGGTAAAACCTCACAATACTGCATATCTTTTTGAGAAACGTAGCGATTAGCCGCATAACCACGCGCTATCTCATCAGCCAAACCCATCAATACTCCCTTCCAATCACTTAATTGCTGTTGAAACTCAGCCGCCTCTTTTACCTCAACGCCGGACTTGCCGCGATAAGACCAGTTCGCTAAACCAATACCTGCAAAGCCCATTTGTTTTGGCTTTAAACCACCAAAGCCTACGCCCCCGATATCATTAACTGGATGCTCACCATAAGCGGCATACAAAGGTAATTGCAAATCAATAGGTCGCTCTCTATACCAGTTCTGCTTATAATTCGGTAAGTTACCGGTTTTATAGTCCAGGTAAAGATAACTGTCGTTTTCTAAAAAATCCACGCGGTCAATCTTCACTCGTATCTTGATTTTAGAGAGGGCAATCTCGGCATTTTTCTCTACCTCTGCGACCATAAAGGCCAGCTCTCGTTGCTGCTCTAATTTTAAAAAATGGAATAACTGGCTTTTTGCAAAGTCTTTTTCTAATTCCAGTAAAGTCGTTGAATCAAAGAGCAACTCACTTAGCGCAGAGGCATCAACCACCTCGGTAATTTTCTCTTCCAACTCCTTATCGCTCATCGCTTTGAGAGTGGCCTGATCACGCACATCACGCCAAAAACCTTCTAAAGCTGCATGAATAAAGCTACCACGCTGCATCCTATCCAATTCATAACGTGGATAAGGCTCAAAAGCACGCATATGCAGCCGATACACAGCAAAAGCCCATTGCGGGTTGATGGCTTGCAAATCAATTAATCGTGAGCCGCCCGACAATAAACCGTCCGCTGGCACCGGTGGGCCGAAATCGTCTTTTAAGAATTCAAGCTCAACTGGTGTTGCTTGCTGAGTTGGGATTGACGCTTGATTCAGTTCGCTTAGATTTTCAAGGCTAGACCATTGCTCTTCCGCCAAATGCTGATTAATGAGCGGTGAAGCTTTAGTCCGCATTTCTCCGGCAAAGGCATGCCAGCTAATCTTGATGTTTGGTGCCGTTTCCAAGAGACTCTTTAGCATCGCTTCAGCCCATAAAAACTCGCGCTTGTGGTCAGTTCTTGGTGCATCAACGCGTAATAAAGCCGATTTTGGGAGCAGAGGATTAGGCTTAGGCACAGTTGGCAAGACATCATCCTGCAAACTCAAAATCCACACCGCGTCCCACTTCGCCCCTTCAGCTTCCAGCATACCCAAGACATCAAGACGTGCAGTAGGCGCTCGTTGTGGCTGGAAAATTTGCTGTTTACACACTCGTTCAAGTAATTGAAAAGCATCATAAGCCGTCATATGATCTAACGCCGGTGATAGCGCTGCTGCCGTTTTCAACGCTTGTTCAAAGGCGCCACACACTTGATACTGAGCGGAACTTAATTTTTTAATTCCCGGAAAGGCAAAGAGCTCAAAAAAGGTTTTAAATTTTTCTAGCCAACGATTGAGTCTGAGATGCTTCTCGTCCTCTGCAAACAAGCTAAAAGCACCCTCTATTAGTTCACTAAACTCATCACTAATATCGTGTAAAAACTGCTGAACCTGATGTTTGTTATAACTGACTTTGTTGTTTTGTCGTAACTTTAAATCTAAAGCACTTAACTGGTCTGCCCAAGCAGATAGCAAGGTTTCCTGAGCAAGTAACAAGGACTCTCCGAAATCCTGAGTTGAGATACGTCTGGAACTGATTAATTTGATAAACAACTTGAGCCACGCCAGTGCTGAGCGCACAATAGACCAATCATTGAGTGGACGACCAATTGCCACGTTATAGAGTAAGTCAGCCTTTAAACCGCCGTCTTGAATATGCTCATGCAAATAGCGACGGACCGTATTAAGCTCTGTTTGTAGTAAAGGATCAATAATCGCAAAGCGCCCCCCTAGATGTTGTTCAAGCATTTGCTTAGCCCAACTAACCGCTGCTGCCAACTCCTCTGTTCGATTTTGTGTGCGTATTACTTGTAACTCACCAAGCTCATTAAACTCATCATCTAAAACATATATCTCCGCCCCCAAATCTTGGCACGCTTTAAATAAGCCAGCCTGAATAGCAGAGAGTTCTCTAAAACCTAATAAAACGATTTTCTTGGCAACGAACTTTTGTAAATACTGAGTGGATCCGATGTCTGATTCTGCTTTCACTACACATTGTTGCAACTGCTCCAAGAGCCATTGATTTCGCAACGGCCCATCAATTGCATCCCGCTCCTGCAGTCTATTAAGGTAATGCGCTTTGATGTTTTTATACTCAATATACTCTGGCGTTTCCTCAAGGTCATCGACCTGAATATCCCACTCTGTTTGCAAGGTATGGGCATCAGCGAGAGTTTTCGCAAGCTTATTCAAATTCAAGGTATTGAGATCCTGCTCTTCCAATACAGCTTCCCAATATAGCAAAGCAGCAAGATGACTTAACTGCTTAGTCGCCGGTGCATTGCCGGCTGCAAAGACCAAACGCTCATAGAGAAACTCTAAAAAATGGCTCCAGGGCTGCACCTGCGCCAACTGAAAAACTTTCGCATCATGACGCTTAGCGGCTATTAATTCTTTATTTAAATGAATGGCCATCCGGTTATTCACCGTAACTACCATGGTCTCAGCCGCTGGAAAACCCAGTAATTGCTGTCTTGAAATGATGTCTAAACTATCCAGCATCGCTCCGCCTTAAGCCTTAAGTTATCTTTTGAAATTTAAATAAATTGGATAGTTGATTTTAAGCCATTGCTAACACTCTGCAAAGAAAAAGAGCGCATACCGTCATTATGGCATGCGCTCTCATTACACGTTAAAAAGCTTTTAGCTTATAAAAACAAGGCCTCAGCCTGCTTACGCAGCTCGAACTTCTGAATTTTACCCGTTGCTGTCTTAGCTAACTCCCCGAAAACATAATGCTTAGGACGCTTAAAGCCGGCTAAATTATCGCGACAATAATGATCCAGCTCTTCTTCGGTGACAAAGGCATCATCTCTTAACTCGACAAAAGCAACTGGCACCTCGCCCCACTTTTCGTCATTAAGCGCAACTACAGCCACATTCGCCACACCAGGGTATTTATAAAGAACATCTTCTACTTCAATACTGGAGATATTTTCACCACCGGAAATAATAATGTCCTTGCTGCGATCTTTAATCTGTGCATAGCCATCAGGATACAAGACACCTAAATCACCTGTATGAAACCAGCCGCCAGCAAAAACCTTATCAGTTTCTTGAGGGTTTTTCAAATACCCCTTCATGACAATATTACCGCGGAACATCAACTCGCCAAAGGTTTGACCATCCGCAGGGACAGGTTCCATGGTTTCTGGATTCATGACTGTAAAGCCCGACTGCAAGGTGTAGCGCATGCCCTGGCGAGCTTTTTTCATTGCTCTGTCACTCACCGACAACTCTGCCCATTCCGGCTTTTCAACACAACCGGCCGATGGGC
>JAAZFX010000093.1 GCA_012511555.1 Alcaligenaceae bacterium
GAGGCTGAGCCTAGCTCAACGGCTTTAGCTGCTTCTGACTCAGAAGCCTCTGCCTAAAGCGTTTTTAATTAGCACTTTATATTAAATTAACGCCATCCCGAGATACCGAGATGGCGTTTTTTTCATAATAATCATGGTCAATAAGACGATGGATTTTTGACGTTGTAACTGCAGAGCTTGTCGCTACCGCTGGTAGCTTGTATTATGCCGACAATAGCAATCGGAGCACCAGCCCATATCATATTTGCTCACAGCTCGGGGGCGACTCTATGCTTGACTGCCATTCTTGAAGAACTAACAACTCCTTAAATACTTACTCAGAAAAAAGCGATACTAACTAGTCTAAGTACCTTCCAGAAATGATGCGGCCAGCTTTAACGGTAGAGAGCAGGATACTATTGTTCTCAGCGCACTAATCGTTTCAATGCATCAACAAGACTCATGGCCTCTTCCGGTTCAGACGGTTGATTGTTTTTTTTGGGAGTATATCGATCAATCCACTCATACTGGAACTCATACGGTGCCGACAAATCATACTCCTTCATAAAATCATAAGGATCCGTATACTCCTCCAAAGGCGCATATTCAATGAGTGCCTTTGGCGCAATCTCAGTATCAATCCCTAAATCGTAACCATAGCGAGAGGCAATCTTGCCGTAAAATAATACTTGCGGTTGTAAGAAAAAATCTACGTAAGGCAATAAATTATTCGCAGCGATTTTTGCAGCTCTTGGCACCAGCAACGCATTCAGGGCGGCCTTCATTTGCTCAACATCCTGAGTGGACAGTCCCACCATAAACTCAAACACCGCCACCCACTTTTTAGCTCGCTTCGGCACGTCATTTAAGAGCGCTTGAGCACGCGTTCTCAGTAAATCCCAGTCTTCACCTAACAATGCCAGTTTAATGTTGGTCATCATATAATGGCCTACATTAGGCACATTAAAACGGTTCTCATCAGGAAAAACCTGATCCGCATTGCGTATAATAAAATCAATCGGCCCTGGGGCATCAGACATGAGAATAAAAAATAAGTGGAAATAAGGATTCTGACTTGATGGCACATAGACTTGGTAGGGTCTAAACGTTTCATACGATCTACCCGACACTGCTAGAATATCCAGTTTTGAAGCCACATAACAATAATGCCTAAACGCCTTCGCATCGTTATTAACTAACCACGCTTCCACCGCCTTCGCTTTCATGGTCATCTGTAATGTATTCATTGCATTAAGTGGCGCCCCTTTATTTTCAGAAATCACCTCCAACGAATACTCTTGCGATACATTGGCATGACCAATCACTCTTTTGGCATTTTCTTCAAACTCCGCCTTATCTTTACACAAATAATACATCTTAGCTCCCGATTAAAACTCTTTAACTGGAATGAGCACAGGTTGACCCGTAACCCTATCCACACCGCAACCTGCACATCCAGTTCGCGTTGCACGACATCCGCATCAAAGCGATTGACTAAGGCACCACTATCGGCAGCCGCTGTCTCCGTGGTTGTGTTGGTAAAGACCCGCTCGGCCATAGCATCGTGACCTAAGCCGGTGAGCAATAATTGCGTATCAGGGTCTGTGATTAGAAGGTTTTCTGTGTTGATACCGCTAGCCGTGGTGCGCTCTTGACGATCTATGTCATTGCCATACCCCATGCTACCACCCAGTGTGTACGTGGTTTTCCCCTCATCGCTTCGCGTCTGACCCTGCCAGCCAGAATTTACATCGACTGTTTCTGTTTAACTAGCTTTTTCAGGCACCAATTTCAGCCTTATTGTGAAGTCTCATTACTTTCATCAAAAAAAGGCAACGAGCCCCTTCCAAAGAAATACAAAACAATCGTAAGTGTTAAAAGTATCAAGGCTCTTTTTAAATAAAGCGTAAATGAACCCAAGGCTAAAGAATTGATTCTGTACAGCTCTATGAATGTCAACAAAAAACACATCACCCAAACTACATAACAAACCCTAAGCGTTTCTTTTGACACAAACAACCTGACAATCACTAAAGAAAGCCAACTATTAAGTCCGATAAACATGTGACTAATACCGGAAATACCATCACCCGAACCATCGGGCAACTCCTTGAACTTGATCTTTTTCATTCAGTACCATCTATTTTTTGAAATTACTGCCATAGGTTTTGCTTTTCCACTATGAGTGTGTCCTTTCTTTCTAATACCGTGCCACCAATTGCACTACTCACGCCACTGCCAAAAAAATAATTAACAACTTTGCCATTCCACTCAATGACTCTTCTATCGAAACCCTTTAAATCTGACACTCTAACAATTCTTTTAACATTTGCATCGACAAGTACGCCAAGCGTTAAATCATAAACCAAGTTTGATTTTTTATAATCCTCATCCAATACTAATGAGATTCCAATACCACCAGCCACAGACTTAGCAGCCGGAATTCCATATCCTTTCAGCGAAGCCCTAGCCCAACCAGTACCACCAAGCAAAAACAACGCGGGTTCTGCTGCCCTAGCCAATTTCATATCCATTGAGTTATCAACTCCTACTTGTTGGCGCGCTTTAAGATAAGCTTCTCCTACTCGCCCATCATCGATTTTTTGAGTAATAGGAATGGAGAGAATATATTGGATCTTATTTTCATCACCTTGTGCGATTTGTAAAAGTGCATTTTTCAAAAACTGACGCTCTCTTGGATTTAATGAAAAAGAATCCGCTTGATAACGCTCAATTAACTCATCAATGTAACCATCTTTTTGTACTAAATTAAGAAATTCTTTTGCCTCTTCCAAAGTGAAGCCTCGTTTAGCTCTCGCCTCAAAAGCATCTAAAAGCTCTTGACGTCTTTTATATTCTAATTCCGTTAATAAATTATGCGCCACCGCATTCGACGCGGCTTGCCCGCCTTGAACGATACCAGCATGGCTACCTGAGCTTGCGCCATCACCAATGTGTCTGGCGGTGCCTGACGCTGTTGGCGTCGCCGTAACCTTTGCCTCGATTGGCACCCGCAGTGATACCCACGGTCGGTATCGTTAGACCCGCATCGGACCGCTACTGGAAGACTTGAATTTAAGTCCACTCCATTGAGCCGTCTTCATAAATCCACACAAAACAATCGTAAGTGTTAAAAGCATTAAGGCTTTTTCTAAATAAAGTGCAAATGACCCCGATGCATATGAGTCAAAAATATTGGTTTAAACACGCATTAATGGCGCATCTTTTACTTATGCAAGTAGATACCTAGGCAATACCAAGGTTTAAATGCCATCTCTCATTTTGTTGCCAACATGCAGCCTAAACCAATATTCTCTTTTTAATCTTATTATTGCTTACTGCAAAATGAGCACGTGCTTTATATGTACAGCTTACTTATATTCAAGCCGTCTTAACCTGTCTCGCCACATAATTCTCCGGTCTATTGCCATGATAAATCCGACCCTGAGCATGCAAACGCCACCAGGTCATAGCCGCTACTAAAATCCCAAAGGTCTCAACCGCCCCTGCTGGCACCCACATAATCAAACCACCCCAACCTTGATCTTGCACCGCGGAGATGGGAATGGCACGCCCGCAAATTTCAAATAAGGGGTACA
>JAAZFX010000094.1 GCA_012511555.1 Alcaligenaceae bacterium
GAAAAAACCAACATGGTTATTTTCCGCGAAAACTCTGAAGACATCTACGCTGGCATTGAATTTGAAGCCGAGTCTGACAATGCTGTAAAATTAATCAAGTTCCTGCAAGAAGAACTAGGTGTTAAGCAAATTCGCTTCCCGGAAACTTCCGGTATCGGTATCAAGCCTGTATCTAAAGACGGTACCAAGCGTTTAGTTCGCCAAGCAATTCAATACGCAATTGACAACGATCGCGACAGCGTTACGCTAGTTCACAAAGGTAACATCATGAAGTTCACCGAGGGTGGCTTCCGTGACTGGGGTTACGAACTAGCTCGTGAAGAGTTCGGTGCTGAGCTTATTGATGGTGGCCCATGGTGCAAATTCAATAACCCAAAAACCGGCAAAGAAATCATTGTTAAAGACAACATTGCTGACGCTTTCTTGCAGCAAATCTTATTGCGTCCAGAAGAATACTCTGTGATCGCTACACTAAACCTTAACGGTGACTACGTTTCTGACGCTTTAGCAGCTCAAGTGGGCGGTATCGGTATTGCACCGGGTGCTAACCTTTCTGACACCGTAGCTATGTTTGAAGCAACTCACGGTACTGCACCTAAGTATGCCGGTAAAGACATGGTTAACCCGGGTTCAGTGATCCTTTCTGCTGAAATGATGTTACGTCACATGGGCTGGACTGAAGCTGCTGACTTAATTATCTCTTCTATGGGCGATGCCATTAAGTCTAAGCGTGTTACTTATGACTTTGCACGTGCTCTAGATGGCTCTACACAAGTTAGCTGCTCCGAGTTCGGTAACGTAATGATCGAGCATATGTAATCACACAGCGCCTGTTTTATAGGCACTGTTTTACATAAACAAATTAACCGAGTTAGATGCATAATGCATCTAACTCGGTTTTTTTATGCACTTAGGAGTAAGATTAAAAGACAAGCGCCCTAATTAATTTGTATTAAAAGGATCGTTGTCATGAAGCACATTCAAAATCTTCTCTTAACTTTGTGCATACTTTTTAGCTACCCGGCCTTTGCTCAAGAAACTACGCAGGCACAAGAGCTAGAATCAGCAGCAGAGGCTGGTGATGTAGCAGCACAATTTCAACTGGCTAACTTATACCTAAGTGGTGCTTTTGGCACCTCTGATCCGGATAAAGCACTCGAATGGTATCGTAAATCAGCCGAAGGCGGTTATGTCGAGGCAAATATTCGTCTAGCAGAACTCTACATTCAGGGCTTAAGTGGTAAACAAAACTTTGATGAAGCTATTAAATGGCTTGAAAAACCGGCACAGCAAGGCGATGCTACTGCTCAAACAACTTTAGGTTGGGCCCTGATTATGGGCAAGCAGGATTACGCAGAAGCTGCAAAATGGTATAAAGCTGCTGCAACCCAAGGCTACCCTGAAGCTATTTCAGCTTTAGGCAATTTATATTATGACGGCACCGGTGTCGTGCAAGATCATAAAAAAGCACTTGAACTATATAAACAAGCCTGTGATTTAGAAGTACACATCGCTTGTGTTTATTATCAGCAACGTGGTGGTTCAAACTAAGCAAAAGCAGCAATTTGTGCAGCGCAGTAGAGACAAATACTAATAGGCTTAAATCACGTTATCTCTTAAGATAGCTCTATTAGTATTATCTTAACTTCAAGCCCTAACACTTACAGTTTTCTATTCTTTTTTTATGACGATCAATTCACTGCCCGATCACTGCAAAGCTGAACCCGAATTTTTAAATACCGCTCATGACATTGCAGAAACCATTATGCGTGGCTTTAACAAGCACTACCGTATCTTTAGATCTTTCTCAGCCCATGCCAAAGAGGCTTTTGAACATCGTGATTGGCAGCATATTCAGCGCCTTGTCGCTGACCGTATTCAAATCTACGACCAACGCGTTGCAGAGACGATCAATGAGTTACGAGAAAATTATGCTAATGTGATACTACATGAAGACACTTGGCGCTTTACTAAAACTGCTTATATCGCCTTATTAGTAGACCACTACCAACCGGAGCTTGCCGAGACTTTTTTTAACTCAGTATCAACTAAATTACTGGATAAGTCCTACTATCGCAATCAATTTATCTTTGTAAAGCCCGCCGCAGCCACCGAATATATTGACTCCGATAGAGGTACTTTTAAATCCTTTTATCCGCAAAGCAATGATTTACACTGCTGCTTTAGTCAAGCATTAGACTTCTTCGAGTGGGACGTTCCCTTTGCTCACAAAGAACAGGATGTAACGAATATCCATCAAGCTCTTTTAGAGCACTTAGGGACCGGTTATATACTCAACGAACTCAATCTGCATGTACAGGTATTACAATCGCCTTTTTACCGCAATAAATGTGCCTACATTATGGGGCAAGTCATTAATGGCCATGCTCGCCATCCCTTTGCGATTGCCATCATACACAATGCGGAGGGCAAATTAACCGTTGATACAGCATTATTTGATCCGCAGCACATCTCTGTACTATTCTCATTTGCGCGCGCTTATTTCTTGGTATCGATGGATGTACCCTCCGGTTATGTCAATTTTTTGCTACAGCTCATGCCGATGCGCAATAAAGCTGATATGTACGCCATGCTCGGCTTACATAAGCAAAGTAAAAATATCTTCTGGCGAGACTTTTTACAGCACCTACACTACTCAGAAGACCAGTTCATCCTCGCTCCGGGTATTAAGGGGCTAGTAATGACGGTCTTTACCTTGCCTTCATTTCCTTTTGTTTTTAAAGTCATTAAAGATAAATTTGGACCCAACAAAAACTTTGACCAAGATTATGTACGCGCCAAATACCTTTTAGTTAAAAAGCATGACCGTGTAGGTCGTATGGCTGATACCCTGGAGTACTCCAACGTCGCTATTCCACGACACCGTTGCAGCGAAGAAATGATCGAGGAATTACGTCAATTAGCTCCCTCACAATTAGAGGAAACAGAGGACTTCATTGTTATTAGACACTGCTATGTCGAGCGCCGTTTAAAACCACTTAATCTATACCTACAAGATGCAAGCAATGAGGAAAAAGAGCGCGTGATTATTGACTACGGCAATGCGCTTAAAGAACTTGCTTCGGCGAATATATTCCCTGGCGATATGCTCTTTAAAAATTTCGGGCTAACTCGCTTTGGTCGAGTCATTTTCTATGACTACGATGAAATCGAGTATATGACAGACTGTCAATTCAGAAAGGTGCCTCCTGCACCCTACCCCGAATTAGAGATGTCTGGCGAGGTATGGTATCCAGTCAATAAAAACGATGTATTCCCTGAGGAGTTCGGTGCCTTTTTATTAGGTGATCCGGTCGTCCGCAAGACCTTTATGGAGTATCACCAAGACCTCCTGAGTGCTGAATTCTGGCAAAGCAAAAAGGAACGCATCGCCATCGGCCAAATGGATGACTTCTATCCCTATCCTGAAGAGGTACGATTTAGCAATGGTGACGACGGCAAAATAAAGCATCACGGACAGTTAGAAGACTAGTTGTTATATTAAACTCGCTTTATTACAATAAATAGATGTCATAAAGTTGTCATTACACAATGCTATTATTTTCCTCAATTAATGGGCATTAGTCTAAATGACGGGAGTCTTTAATGAAACCGAGCAAACTGGAGTTACTGGGTAGTACTGATACGAGGTTGTTTTTTTGGTTATCAGCTCACAACCAAAAAAAAGCTATTGTTGTCTTAAGCCAAATACTCTCCACTCTGGGTAATGGTCCGCTCTACGCACTAATTGGTATCAG
This sequence comes from Alcaligenaceae bacterium, assembly GCA_012511555.1. GTDB lineage: Bacteria > Pseudomonadota > Gammaproteobacteria > Burkholderiales > Burkholderiaceae_B > Oligella. The sequence goes on from JAAZFX010000094.1 coordinate 3,759, forward strand.
TTTGTGGACGTGGGGCGGTGATAGTGGCAAAACCTTATTCTACGCTGGTGTTGTCGCTTACTGTTTTGAACTGCCGATCTACTATGCACTGAAAAACAGCATTAAACGTGATCGCCCTTGCTATAAAATAGTCGATGTTGTCAGCCTGATCACACCTTCCGACAAGTTTAGCTTCCCTTCTGGTCATACTGCTGCCGCTTTTGTATTTGCCAATATTGTCGTGGCATTTTTCCCTGCATTAGCAATACCGGTTTATTTCTTTGCAACCCTGGTCGGTCTATCCAGAGTGATGCTGGGCGTGCACTATCCGGGTGATATTTTGGCCGGTATGATGTTAGGCCTAGCCTGTTCATGGGCTGCTTTGGCCTTAGTTTCAGCCTAACCATTTTTTAAATTCTGAGTTATTTAAGTGAAAATTCTTTATGGTGTACAAGGTACGGGTAATGGTCACATCACCCGTGCACGCGTGATGCTACCCGCACTTAAAGCGGCAGGCTGTGAAGTTGATTTTATTTTTAGCGGTCGCGACCAAGACGCTTACTTTGATATGGAAATGTTTGGTGACTACCAAGCATATAAGGGCTTTTCATTTTATAGTCACCAAGGCTCAGTTGACTGGTTCAAAACTGTAGCAGACGCTGCTCCAATTCGCTATTTAAGTGATTTAAAAAAGTTTAATCTCAAAGGATATGATTTAGTTCTAACTGACTTTGAACCACTAAGCGCATGGGCTGCCAAACTTCAGGGGATCCCCTCTGTTGGCTTGGCACACCAATACGCCCTCTGTTACACCATACCTGGTACTGAAAAATCCCCACTACTCTCACGAGCCCTCAAAAGCTTTGCTCCTGCTAAACATTATTTAGGTGTACACTGGGCAGCTTACGATGCACCTATTATTCCTCCGCTTATCTCCATGAGTCACGAGCAAGAAACGCGCGAGGATGACTTTGTCCTAGTTTATTTACCCTTTGAAGAAATTGAAGTGGTAGTACCATGGCTGCAAAAAATACCACAACAACAGTTTATTTTTTACTGCAAAACCAGGGAAGCAATTCAAAACAAAAACGTGCTGTTAAAACCACTGAGCCGTCAAAACTTCCCCAAGGATCTAAACACCTGTTCAGGTGTTATTTGTAACACCGGCTTTGGTTTATGTAGTGAAGCCATGGTACTCGGCAAAAAAATTTATACTAAAGCCCTAGCTAGGCAGATCGAGCAATATTCAAACGGCAGAATTTTAGAAGATTTAAACCGTGCAGTGGTATTTACAGAATTTGAAACAGAGCCACTTATTAAGTGGCTAGGGCTGCCAAACCACCCACGAGCTGTTTTTCCACCAGTTGCCGAAGAGGTAGCCGCATGGATTACCAAGCAAAACTATAGCGATAAAAAATCACTTGTCGATAGCTTGTGGGCAAAGTCTAAAAATATTCAGGTGCAAGGCTAAGACGCTGCTCAGCTAAGTGAACAGCTCAAGCTCAGGATTTCGGCTCCGATACTCTGCCAAGCTTTGACGGTATAGGGATGAACTCTTTATCATCTAAGTCAGGCAGTTTCATACGACCAGCTTGCCAATCGACACGAGCCTGCTCCAACCGCTCTTTGGATGACGATACGAAGTTCCAGTCAATATAGCGAGGACCTACTGGCTCTCCACCAAGCGCTATGACTACCGCATCACTCAAGGCC
>JAAZFX010000095.1 GCA_012511555.1 Alcaligenaceae bacterium
CAGTTGATTTTATTGTTTGTAAAAATGCCGACCATCCTTGGCAGCAGCACCATAAACAGCTCCTCGCACATTGCCTAGCCCAGCGTCAGGCCCTACTGCACGGCAAAACTGCCGAACAAGCTGAAGCAGAAAATCTACACAATGGCATGGATGTCGATGAAGCCAAGTGGTTGGCAGAGCACCGCAAACAACCCGGCGGCAGACCGTCAAATCTAATCGTCTTACATCAATTAACCCCTTTCTCACTTGGTGCACTATTAGCGATGTATGAGCATAAAGTATTTGTCGAAGCAGTGGTTTGGGGCTTAAATCCTTTTGACCAATGGGGGGTAGAATTAGGTAAGGTTCTTGCCGACGATATTTATGACGTATTAAATGGTGCTACGAATACAACTAGCAGCTTGGACCAGTCAACCCTTTACTGGATTGATCAATTTAAGTCTTAAAATAATAAATTAGGGACCATATTCGGTCCCTAATGCTAATACAATCACTAAAAAAAACTACTAGGCGTCACCACCAAAAATATCGCGAGTATACACCTTAGCTAGTACGTCTTCTAGCTCTTTACTCATACGGTTAGTGACAATGACATCAGATTGTGATTTAAACTCTTCTAAATCGACAATAACATCACAATTGTAAAAACTACTTTCTTGTAAAATCGGCTCATAAATTACCAAGCGGATGCCTTGAGACAGTAAAAGCTTCATGACCCCTTGCACCGAAGAATCTCTAAAGTTATCAGAACCTGACTTCATAATTAAGCGATAAATACCCACTGTCTTGGGCTTACGCTCCAAAATATCTTCGGCAATAAATATCTTGCGTGTGCTATTAGAATCCACAATGGATTGAATCAGATTTTGTGGCACATCTTTGTAATTCGCCAACAATTGACGAGTATCTTTAGGTAAGCAATAGCCACCATAACCAAAGGACGGGTTATTGTAGTGAGTACCAATACGTGGATCTAAACAAACGCCCTGAATAATTTGCTCCGTATTTAACTCTTTGGTTGCAGCATAGGTATCAAGCTCATTAAAAAATGCAACTCGCATGGCTAAATAAGTATTGGCAAATAACTTAATGGCTTCTGCTTCTGTATTTTCCGTGAGTACCACAGGAACATCTTCTTTTAAAACACTTTGAGAGAGCAACTCAGCAAAGCGTCTAGCCCTTTCTGAGTTCTCGCCTACAACAATTCTAGAAGGATATAAGTTGTCGTATAAGGCCTTGCCTTCCCGTAAGAACTCTGGGGAGAATAAAATATTTTCGGACTTTAACTGCCTTTTTAAATACTCAGTAAAACCAACAGGGATTGTTGATTTAATGACTATGGTTGCATCTTGCGCGTGCTTTAAGGCTTCAGCAGCCACAAGCTCAACTGAGGTTGTATTGAAATTATTAGTCTCGGGATCGTAATTCGTCGGGGTCGCAATCACAATATAATCGGCACCCGGATAGGCATCAACAGGATCAGTAGTGGCTCGTAGATTGAGATTGTTACGCTCAAAATAATAACTAATCTGCTCATCGACGATAGGCGATTTTCTTTGATTAATTAAAGCGACTTTTTCCACATCAAGATCTAATGCGACGACCTCATGATTTTGTGCTAATAAAGTGGCAATAGACAGGCCCACGTAACCCGTACCAACTACAACTATCTTCATTTATTTGCTGCTATTTATGTTAAATAGGTTAAGTGTAATCAGAGAGTTTGACAAAATAATGACAAGTCAAACTGTACTTCTTACGCTCTACCAAAATTATAAGTGAATTTAGCTGCCTTATGCGAAGTCCTTTTACGCTAAATAGCCCTTGTTATACTTAAATTTCATAAGCTTGTGCTAAAATTTTGCCCTACGTTTTCCTAAGGTTTACCCTATGTCGCGCGCGCAACTCCACGAAGATCCAACAAATTTAGTATACGAACTCGAAGATAAACCACCATTTTTTAGCGCCTTACTCAGTGCGATGACGCACCTCTTGGCCATTTTTGTACCGATGATTACGCCGGCACTTATTGTGGGTGGTGCGCTACAACTTCCGGTAGAAATGACGGCTTATTTAGTCTCCATGGCAATGATTGCCTCGGGCGTGGGTACCTTCATACAAGTAAATCGCTTTGGTGGCATTGGCTCAGGCTTACTCTCTATTCAATCCGTCAATTTCTCTTTCGTAACCGTGATGATTGGTCTAGGCATGGGCATGAAGGAAGACGGCTTTTCTGAAGACGCAATGATTTCTGCCTTATTGGGTGTGTCATTTGTCGGTGCCTTCCTCATCATGGGTGCGGCTTGGGTCCTGCCTTATCTTAAACGTGTTATTACCCCGACAGTTAGCGGTGTGGTGGTCATGATGATCGGTCTAAGCCTAATCCACGTAGGTATTGTCGACTTTGGCGGTGGTTTTGCTTCTAAAACAGACGGTACCTTTGGCTCATGGGAAAATCTTGGCCTTGCCACGCTGGTTTTAGTGATCATTTTAGTTTTTAACTGCTTTAAAAATCCCATGTTACGCATGGGTGGCATTGCCATTGGCTTAGTCGTTGGTTATTTCGTCGCTTTATTTATGGGCAAAGTAGATTTTTCAGCACTCAGCAATCTGCCGGTTATCACTGTTCCTGTACTATTTAAATATGGTTTTGATTTTCAATGGCATGCTTTCTTAATCGCTGGCACCATTTATTTGCTTAGCGTCTTTGAGGCAGTAGGTGATTTAACGGCCACTGCGTTAGTTTCCAACCAGCCAATCAAGGGTGAAACCTTTGATAAACGCTTACGTGGCGGCGTCATGGCCGATGGCCTGGTATCGGTTATTGCCACCGCACTGGGCTCATTACCGCTAACCACCTTTGCCCAAAACAATGGCGTTATTCAAATGACTGGCGTAGCATCGCGCCATGTAGGCAAATACATCGCGGTGATTCTGATCATCCTTGGACTCTTCCCAATGGTGGGCCGCTTCTTTACGACCATCCCAAGCCCTGTGCTCGGCGGTGCCATGGTACTGATGTTTGGTCTAATCACCATTGCCGGCATTCGTATTATCCTGACCAATGGCATTCGTCGTCGTGAAGCCATTATTTGCGCAACTTCGGTTGGCCTGGGTCTTGGCGTCGCCTTTGAACCGGAGATTTTTAAGCAATTACCACTCTTATTCCAAAATCCAATTTGCATGGGCGGGATCACGGCTGTTGTGCTGAATTTAATTCTTCCACAAGATGAGCAAGATAAGCCTATTTATATTGAAGATAAACTAGATATGTAAATACTTAGAGAGCAGGTAAAAGTGCATCTTTAGCCGACAGTATGGGCTCTTCAATGGGCCAATCGATGGCAAGAGTCGGACAATTCCACGCTACTCCGCCCTGATCGTCTGGCTGGTAATAATCTGTACACTTATAGAGCACCTGAGCCTGCTCACTTAAAACACAAAATCCATGGGCATAGCCAGATGGCACCCAAAGCTGTAAATGATTCTCTGCGCTAAGTTCGCAAGAAAAATACTGCCCATAGGTTTGTGAGCTCGGGTTAATATCAGCCACAACGTCAAAAATCACCCCTTCAGTCACCATGATTAGTTTTCCTTGTGGTTTGATTTTTTGATAATGCAGACCTCGCAATACACCCCGTTTTGATGCAGAGATATTATCCTGCACAAAATCCGCGCTTATCCCTAAGAGTTCCTGATAACGTTGACGACTAAAAGACTCTTTTAAAAAACCTCGCTCATCATGGTGAACTTCAGGTTGAATTAACTTAACGCCTTCAAGCTTGGTACTTTGCAGCTGCATCAAAATCCCTCACACACCACGCCACTGTTTTAGCTAAGGCAGTTTCAAAATCATATTCCGGAGCCCATGACGTAGCAGCTTGGAGCTTGGCGCTATCGACTGCGTAACGTACATCATGACCAGGCCTATCGGCCACATGTCGAATGAGCTGCGCATAGGACTGTCCGCTGGCCTGTGGCACGAGCCCGTCCATGAGTTGACAAATCTTATGCACAATATCAATATTGCGGCGTTCGTTATTAGCACCAATATTGTATATCTCACCAACTTGACCATTTTTTAATAATAAGTATAAAGCTCTGACATGATCGTCTACATAAAGCCAATCTCGTATTTGTTGACCCGAACCGTAAATAGTCAACGGCTGCTGGTTTAACGCCTGCTTAACCATGTAAGGGATAAGTTTTTCAGAGAATTGAAATGGTCCGTAATTATTGGAGCAACGACTAATGATCGTCGGTAAACCATAGCTCCGATGCCAAGCATGGACTAAATGATCCGAACTCGCCTTGCTGGCAGAATACGGTGAACTAGGAGCCAAGGGAGAGTTTTCCTTAAAGCGCAAGCAATGGGCTTGAGGATCGTCATCCGGATGAGGTAAATCACCATAGACCTCGTCGGTACTCACATGCAGAAAACGAAATTGTTGACGCTTGTGGACTGGCAGATTTTGCCAATAGTGACGTGTCACTTCTAGCAACTTAAACGTACCTATATAATTGCTTTGCATAAAGGCATCAGCACCACTCAAAGAACGATCGACATGGGTCTCAGCGGCTAAATGTATCACCACATCTGGCTGGAACTTTTCAAATGCCAAGTTCAGTGCAGCCTCATCACAAATATCTATTTTTTTAAACTGATAGCGTGGATTTGCCGAAACGGTCGCTAAAGCATAGGGATGTACCGCATAACTAAGCTTATCAACATTAAAAACCTCATCCTCTTGCTCTTCTATCATGTAACGAACTAAGGCTGAGCCAATAAAACCAGCTCCACCAGTAACAAGAATCTTCATTGTTTAACTTTTCAATTGTAGGTTACTGAGACGTTGAACTTTAAAATAACCGGCAATAATGGCTAGCAGCGTAGCATAAACCATCACTCCACTATTATGCCTAAAAAAGGCCTGAGTCATTCCAAAGTCAATATAACAAAGAGCCAATAGCGTACCCGCTAAACCCACTGCTTTGATTGATAAATCACTATGGTTTTTAGCTAAAGAAAAAGTTCTAATGGGCAATAGATACAAACAGAGTAGCGCTAAAAAACCTATTAAACCATGTTTAGCAAACCTGTCAATAAACTCATTATGGGCATGCCCAAAATCGCCTGCCCGAACATGCAGTTCGCCTTTATCGCTCAACTCCTGCATGCCTTGTTGATAGCCTTCTTTACCCCAACCAAACAATGGTTTTTCTTGTACCAACTTATAGGCACCGCGCCACATTTCGAAACGCATACCTACTGATGTATTAACCTTACCCTCTTGAAACATCGTAATATCCTGAACTGCCTGATCAATACGTTGTTTTACCCCAATTTGAGAATCGGTCATCACAGAGAAGCCACCAACAGCCAATACCGCAAAAATTAATAATTTGCCCTTTAGTGAAAAAAGATCGCGATAGGTGAATAAAATAATAATTAAAATAAG
>JAAZFX010000096.1 GCA_012511555.1 Alcaligenaceae bacterium
CTTTGGAAATTCAAAACGCGTCAAGGTATTGACCGTATTGACATCAAAACCACCCCAGTCATAACGAGCTCCGCGCACTAACAACTCCGGTTTACGCTCATATTGAGCGTAAATACCACCACCGCTTTCACGATTTAGTTGCAAATCATGCAAACCCTGATACTGTTGCCAACGCAAAAAACCGCTCCAATACTTATGTCCGGAAAAAGTTAAAGATGCGCTCTGATTTAAATAACTATCATCCGAGTCATTAATATCTAAATCGTTAAGATCACGGAAATAATCTCCGTCAGAGGCCTTATTCCAATTCACATTTAAACCGAGATTAAAGCCGAGTACTTGACCTAACTGCTGACGATGCACAATACCATAGGTCCAACGCTGTTCACCAAACTGTTTGTCATCCTCTAAAAAGGCACCAGTAATTTGGCCAGAATAACTTGGTTGCAAATAGCGAAACTCGCCACCTAACATAAGACCACGCTTTGAAAGCCAACGTGGGTACAGAGTCAAGTCATAATTAGGTGCTAAATTGATAAAATATGGCACCACCAAATCTGCACCACTGCGTGATGAGTAACCAAAGGTCGGCGTTAAAAAGCCGGTTTTTCTTTCTTGCTTAATTGGAAAAGTAAAGTACGGTGACCAAAAAGCCGGTACTCCACCTACATAAACCTTGGCATTGCGCGCTATTCCCTGATTTTCATCGTTATAAAGATCAACTTGATCAGCAGCTATATACCAAGAAGGTGATGGACAAGGGCAAGCGGCATAAGTCGCATTAAATAGACGTAGATGATTGTCATCAAGTATATCGGCAAAATCGGCCTCACCCGAACCACCATCGGCAAATGAATAAACCGGACCCAATATCTCCCCGGTCTCTCTATCAACGTTATATTCGAGCTCCTCTCCGATGACTAAATTGCCATCTTGGTAAAGACGAGCATTGCCCTCGGAACGAGCCTGTCCAAGCGCTCTGTCATAAGTAATACGATCACCCTTTAAGATAACATCTGAGCGTCGTACCTGAGCTCCTCCCTCCAGTATCAACTTATTGGCGCCCTCTACAACATCTAATGTAGCACTGTCGGTAATTGTCACTATATCGTCTTTAGCTGTTGGAGCACTTCTCAACATGGCAGATTCCAGCATAGGTACGCGCAAACCCTCAGCCTGTGCATGCACAGACGCCTGAGTACTAACAGCTAAAACAACGAGAAGCAAAGCACTGCGTTTAAACACTAATTATTCCAATTGGACCATGATAAAATTTTTGACAAAAGCTAAAAGTAAAAAAGGTCACTGTCTAAGACATAAATGCTCAGTATGTTCTAAAATTAGTGATATTTTACTGATATAACCGCTTATTTTATAGCAAGTCATTCAGTTGGATTGAATTCTTTCTCCTAATACATTTATTTATAGTTTTATGACCTTAAATATCACAGACAAACGCTCAGAGCAACTACAACAATGGCTGTCTCAGCATAGTGACAAATACCTTTTTGACATACAAAGCCTTCAAGTCGCTTCCTCGGACGCAAGCTTCAGAAGCTACTATCGCATTTTCAGTAAGGCTCTCAACAAAACTCTTATTATTATGGACGCGCCGCCGCCACAAGAAAACTGTGCCGTATTTTGCGATATTGCAGCTCTACTCGACAAACAAGGTATCAACGTTCCAAAAATCCTCGAAGAAGAGCAAGAGCTCGGCTTTTTATTACAATCCGACCTTGGTGATACAACCTATTATCAGGCGGTACAGGCAGGACTTGATGACGCCCAATTGCAAACCATCTACCGCGAGGCTTTAGATACCTTGGTGCTCATGCAACAAAGCCCTGCTGAACACTTAGCACCTTATGATGCCTCACGCTTACGCGAAGAAATGAATCTTTTTGAGGAATGGTATGTGCAAAGATATAAAAAAAATGAACTTACGCAAAAAGAACAACAAATACTCTACCCTGTCTTAGATGCCTTGGCTGAATTTAATGCCCAGGAACCACAGGTTTTTGTGCATAGAGATTTCCACTCGCCTAACCTGATGCTTATTAAGTCTGCCGAAGATGGAATCAATCCTGCGGTCATCGACTTTCAAGATGCGCTTTATGGGCCTTTATCTTATGATCTCGCCTCATTAGTAATGGATGCTCGTACCACATGGGAAGAGCCTCAGCAGCTTGATTGGGCTATTCGCTATTGGGAAAAAGCGCGTGCAGCAGGCTTAGCGGTACCGGAGTCTTTTGGTGAATTCCATCAAAATTATGAGGCTATGAGCTTACAGCGCAACTTACGTATTTTAGGCGTTTTTGCTCGTTTGGCTTTACGTGATAACAAAAAGCACTACCTCGATCATATTCCTCGCGTGATTGCCTATATTCGTCAAGTAGCTAACCGCTACGGTGAATACGCTATTATCGCCCGCATCCTGGATCGTCTAGACAATATCACTGCAGAAGCGGGGTACACCTTTTGATCCAGGCAATGATATTGGCAGCTGGTCGTGGTGAACGCATGCGCCCCCTGACCGACCACACTCCCAAGCCTTTATTGGAGGTTGCCGGCAAGCCCCTAATCGTTCATCATATTGAACGACTACAAGCCGCTGGTATTACTGATATTGTTATCAATCATGCATGGTTAGGCTCTAAAATAGAAGCCTATTTAGGCGATGGTTCTCAATATGGCGTCAGCATTGTTTACTCGGCAGAGGGAGAGGAAGGACTTGAAACTGCCGGTGGTATTGTAAATGCCCTGCCACTGTTAGGTGAATATGCTTTTTTAGTTATTAATGGTGATGTCTGGTGCGACTGGAACCCCTTAGAGGCCATGGCACATGTCAACGCCATCGACAACGGCGCAGCCCAAGCCTGGTTACTTTTAGTTGATAATCCAGAACATAATCCCGCAGGTGATTTTATTCTAAAATCCAATGCCAAACTTCAACCAAAAAACGTCTTGACGGAGAAAAATGACGCATTGACCTTTGCTGGCATCGGTGTCTATCATCCTAGTTTATTTAAAGGGCTTAATGCGGGTGAAAAAGCCCCTTTAGCCCCTTTGCTCAAGGTAGCAATGATGACACAGCAAGTCGTAGGACAGCATTATCAGGGTGCGTGGGTAGATGTCGGGACACCTGAACGTTTAGAATCACTAAACAAGCAACTAACCCTCTAGAGAATTAAGTAGGAAATAGGAAATTTATATGTTTAAATCATCAAGTCGAGCCTTTAAACCATCTGTCTATGAAACTGGCAGCCGTCGCAGACGTGGGATGCCCCGTTGGATGGTGGTACTTTTTACAGGCATAATTATAGGCGCAGGTGGATTTTGGTTCTTACAAACAAACTATGGCCCTGCCCGCATTACAGTAGAAGAATCACAGCGATTGAATCAGCAAATCGTTAATCTGAACCAGGAACAATACGCCCTACAAACCCGCAGTGAGGAGTTAAGTCAAAACCTGCAGCAAACTGAAAATGAAAACAGTCGCCTTCTTGAGCTGCAAGAAAATGCTCAACAACAAATTACCCTACTCAAAGAAGAGATCGATTTATTACAACGCGCCCTACCCCAAGATCCCAGTGGCACACCGGTAGGTTTACGTCACGCCACCTTAAAAGCCGAGCTAGGGAAACTACATTACGATTTACTATTAATGAAACGCAATGAGGACGCCAAAGACTTTAATGTCTCAATCGAAACCGATATTGAGGGCCGATACCGTAATGGTCGCTTAGGGCGCACTACGGTAGAGCCATTTAACGCTGTCGTGGGTACAATGAGCCAAGTGACTGGCGAGCTGGAATATATCGAACAGCAACGCACCTTAACCGCTACCATCGTTACTTTTACTGTCAAAGACAGTGAAAGTGGTGAGATTTTAGGACGCCGTACCTTTAACGTCAACTAAGCAGTTTCAATTGATTTCGCAAGCTTGCTTAAGCCTTTTCAAATCCCCATAATAACAATAAAAAAGGAGTAAGCTTGTGAAAAAAATTCTTGTCGTAGATGATGATCCTGATTTACGTCAGCTCTTGTCTGACTATTTAAACCGCAACGGTTATGACTCTTTATTAGCTGAAGACGCTACTAATTTAGAGCACCTTATTACTCGTTTTGCACCTGATTTAGTTATTCTTGACCGCATGATGCCGGGTGGTGATGGAGTTGATGCCTGTCGTCGTTTACGAGCAATTGACGAGGATATACCAATTATTCTCTTGACTGCTAAAGACGAGCCCGTCGATCGCATTATCGGTCTCGAGTCCGGAGCTGATGACTATGTAGGCAAACCCTTTGACCCTCGTGAGTTGCTTGCTCGTATTGAGGCAGTGCTACGTCGCAAAGAAGGCCCTTCTGCACTAACCAAAGACCAACCTATTCATTTTGGTCCTTTTACTTTTGACCCACAACGCCGTCAGCTCCGCAAAGATGACAAAATAGTTAAACTAACCGGTGGCGAAATTAACTTATTAGAGGCTTTAGTTATGAGCCCCGGCAAACCATTAAGCCGCGACCGCTTATTAACCCTTGCCCGTGACGATGAAACTGGCGAGCGTAATGACCGCGCTATTGATATCGCCATTTTACGTTTGCGAAGAGCTATCGAAAGCGACCCAAAAAACCCCCGCTGGATACAAACAGTCTGGGGTGTAGGCTATCGATTCTCCCCCTAACCTTAAACAGTAGCGGCGTTAGCACGCTCCCATGTTCATTAATGAAAAGCACACTAAAAAAACGCTTTAGCTTAAAAAAAGTCTGGCCTTTTTCGCTACGCTTTCAAACCATCTTATTAATTTTATTTACTATTATTAGTGTACAGATGATGAATTTGTACATCGCGAGAGAATTGCGGGAGAGTTACTCTCAAAATGTCGTGGTTAACCACCTCAGCTCAACGATCAGAGTGCTACGCGCTTCATTAGACAACACACCAAGAGAACAGCGCAAAGAGTTCGTTCACACAGCATCCTTAGGCCAATGGGAGTATCTTGAGCGCCCTCTTCCTCAAGATAGTTACTCATCTTGGGCTCGCGGCCAAAGGCGCCACGAAGGCGGCGAGCTTGACAGACCCAGAAACAAACCGCCCCATAAGCATCAAGGTTTAGCTAAAATGGTCCGCCAACTCAACCAGGAATTTAATGACGGTACCCGCATCGCACTCAGTCGCGGTGAACATCCTGCATTATTTATTTCTCTCGTTCCAACGGCTGAACCAGGTCAATTAGGACAGACTCGAGATTGGTTAGTAGTCCCATTAAACCGCATTGAGGCTCCTGATACTTCTCATCTTTATCTACTGTGGCTGGCTGTTTCTTTAGCCTTGTTAGTGTTGAGCCTGTTTTTCAGTTGGTACCTTACCCGTCCTCTGACTCGCTTAAGCCAAGCCGTAGAGCAAGTAGCCAAAGGACTAACAGTTTATGTAAGACCATCTGGTCCACGCGAAACCCAGCAATTAGGCTCACAGTTCAATAGCATGCTACACAGTCTCAATGAGTCTAAAGAGGTTCAACAAACGCTGCTTGCTGGTTTGCCGCATGATTTAAAAAGTCCCCTGGCACGTGTCTGGTTGCGCCTGGAAATGGCCACCGATGAAAGCCTCAAAGAAGGTATGCGTAAAGACCTTCAAGAGATGCAGGCGATTATCAATCAATTTATCACCTATGTACGTGGCTCCGACCCCAGTAGCTACCAGTTAGAAAGTTTAAACATCTGCCAATGGCTTAAGGAACGTGTCAATTCCTGGCAAGAGGCTGGCACTGATGTACAGCTATTACAACTACCTGATCTTGAAAGCTGCACTCTTCGGGCCGATAAACTAGCGCTTGACCGTCTACTCGATAACCTTATCGGCAATGCACTTAAGCATGGTGAACCACCGGTAGAGATAAAGGCGGAAATTATGCCTGACCAGAAGACACTTTATTTAAGTGTGAGCGATTATGGCAAAGGCATACCTGTTGAACAACGCGAGGATGCTTTAAGAGCCTTCTCACGTTTAGATAAAGCACGCACCAAAACCGGTAGCGTTGGCCTAGGCCTGGCGCTAGTTGAGCAAATCGTTATTTCTCATCAGGGCCGCTTAGAACTAAATGAGCATAACTCAGGTGGTTTACGTGTTGATATTTACTTTCCGCTATCTTAATTGAACTTGTAAACCCTCCGAATATGGCACAATGGAGGGTATTATTCAAATTTAATTAACTAGTATTTATCATCTATGAGTGCATCTAATTCAGACGTACCTGTTTCAAATTTTCTGCGCACCATTATTGAAAAAGATCTAAGCGCAAATAAATTTCAAAATAAGCGTTGGGCAGGCAAACCCGGGCCTCTATCCGTTCAGCAAAACGCCCCTAAAGACCTTGCGCGTATTCGTACCCGCTTCCCGCCTGAGCCTAATGGCTTTTTACATATAGGTCACGCTAAAAGTATCTGCCTAAATTTCGGTTTAGCACGAGACTATGGCGGCGAGTGCCATTTACGTTTCGACGACACTAATCCTGAAAAAGAGGAACAAGCATACGTCGACAGTATTATCGATACTGTTAAGTGGCTTGGTTTTGATTGGAACTACAATGGCAACGAGCATTTATATTATGCCAGTGACTATTTCCAATTTTTCTACGACTTCGCTATCGCCATCATTGAAAGTGGCGACGCTTATGTCGATGAGCAAACTCCTGAACAGATTCGCGAAAACCGTGGGACACTCACAGCTCCGGGTACTGATTCACCTTGGCGTAATCGTCCTGTATCAGAGTCCTTGAAGCTCTTTAAAGAGATGCGCGAAGGCGAACACCCCAATGGCAGTCTATGCTTGCGCGCCAAAGTTGATATGGCTTCACCAAACATCAATATGCGCGATCCGGTGATTTATCGTATTCGTCATGATGCCCACCATCGCACGGGCACTGATTGGCCGATCTATCCCATGTACACCTATGCTCATCCATTAGAGGATGCACTTGAAATGATCACGCATAGTATTTGTACCCTAGAGTTCGAAGATCAGCGGCCTTTTTATGACTGGGTTATTGATAAACTAATTGCCCTTGGCCATTTACCCGAGCACCGGCCTCATCAGTATGAGTTTGCCCGTTTAAACTTAAATCATGTCGTTACCAGTAAGCGCAAACTCAAAAAACTAGTCGATGAAAACTTCGTCGATGGCTGGGATGACCCACGTATGCCAACCATTATGGGTTTACGTCGTCGTGGCTATACACCTGAAGCGATTCGTCTTTTCTGTGAGCGCATTGGCGTCTCAAAGGCAGATTCTCGTATTGATTACAACATTCTTGAACAAGCCTTACGTGATGATTTAGACCCCAAGGTTGATCGTAGCGTTGCCGTACTGGACCCTATTAAGTTAATTATCACTAACTACCCAGAAGGTCAGTCTGAAATGTGCCAAGCACCAAAGCATCCGCACACACCAGAGCAAGGCAGCCGTGAGTTTCCATTTAGTCGTGAATTATGGATTGAACGTGAAGACTTTATGGAAGAGCCACCCAAAAAATATTTCCGTCTCTTCCCAGACAACATGGTTCGCTTAAAGTACGGTTATATCGTTAAATGTACCGGTTTCAAAAAAGATGACGATGGCAATATCATCGAAGTTTATGCAGAGTATTTACCTGATACCAAGAGCGGTACACCTGGAGCAAGCAGCATCAAGGTCAAGGGCACCATCACTTGGATTAGTGTAGAGCATGCCCAGCCGGTAGAAGTTAAGCTTTACGATCGTTTATTTACTGTAGAAAATCCAGACGCTGGCGATCAAGACTTTCTCGAACTCCTCAATCCGAATTCAGTTGAAACAGTACAAGGCTTTATTGAGCCAGGCACTGAAATCACTCCAGGAGCGCGTTGGCAATTTGAACGATTAGGTTATTTCTATGTTGATGTTGACCCACAAGATAGTAACAAGCTCATCATCAACCGCAGTACTACCCTACGCGATAACTGGGTATAGGTATAGCTTTTATTTAATTTTTAAATGGACATAAGCGTGAGTAATCAAGCAGCATCGGTTTTACAACTCAAAGGCGGATTTATCTATACTCTGCGTTTGATTTTACAAAGCAATGACATTGAAAAGATCAAAGAGTCTCTTGAAGACAGACTAACTAAAACAGGCAGTCTCTTTTTAAACGAACCTTTAATCATCGATGTCAATGAAATCGAAGCGCCCTTGGCATGGGCGGATCTCATCGACTTTTTAGAAAAGAAAAACCTTCCGGTAATTGGTGTTAGCGCACAAGGCGAATTACTAGAGCAGGCCAAAGGTCGCGGACTATATATTATTGATGTAGACAATCTGCCAAACCGCGAGGCGCCTGAACCTAGCTCTACTGATGAGCCGGTTGTGCTAGAAACTATTCAGCAACCTGCTTCTCAAGAACAAGAGCAACACAAAAAACAAGCCCTAGAAGAGCAGGTCAGCCCGACAATGGTTCTCAAGCGTCAGCTACGCTCCGGTCAACGAGTTTATGCACGCAATGCTGATTTAATCGTAATTGGTGCAGTCAGCCGTGGTGCAGAAATCATTGCTGACGGCAACATTCACGTTTACGGGCCTTTACGTGGTAGAGCCATTGCCGGTGCTCGTGGCAATACCAGCGCCCGCATCTTCACATCACATTTAGATGCTGAGTTAGTGGCAATTGCCGGTATTTATCGCCTTATTGATCAGGAGTTTTCAGCAGAAATTCATAAGCAACCGGCAATTATCGAATTAGAGCATGAATCACTACTCTTTCACCAAGGTGAAGATCTAAACTAAGAGTAAAAATCACATATGCAACAATGTACTACAAGAACATAGAAGCATATACAGATAGCTTAATTTTCAGTTAAGATAATAGCCAAATTTTTATAAATAGGAACCTTTATGGCACGTATCATTGTTGTAACTTCTGGAAAAGGTGGTGTTGGTAAAACCACAACAAGCGCCAGCTTTGCAGCTGGCTTGGCCATGCGCGGTCACAAAACTGCCGTCATCGACTTCGATGTGGGTTTACGTAATCTAGACTTAATTATGGGTTGTGAGCGTCGCGTAGTATACGACTTCATTAATGTTATCAGTGGCGAGGCAACGCTCAATCAAGCACTGATTAAGGACAAGCTACTAGACAATTTATACATTTTGCCCGCTTCTCAAACCCGTGACAAAGACGCACTTACTATTGAGGGCGTTGGTAAGGTCCTGGACGATCTTAAAGCCATGGACTTCGAGTATATCGTATGTGATTCCCCGGCAGGCATTGAGGCTGGTGCCCTTATGGCAGCGTACTACGCAGATGATGCGCTAGTTGTGACCAACCCTGAAGTTTCCTCTGTACGTGATTCGGATCGTATTCTTGGTATTTTATCTTCTAAATCCAAGCGCGCAGAAAGCTCTGAAGATCCCATTAAAGAGCATCTAGTTATCACTCGTTACAACCCAAGACGTGTTGAAGAAGGTGATATGCTTTCAATTAAAGATATTGAAGATATCTTACGTATCAAATTAATTGGTGTTATTCCTGAATCTGATGACGTAATCCAGGCATCAAACACAGGCTCACCGGTCATCCACTTGAAAGAGAGCAACGTAGCTCAAGCCTACGAAGATATTGTTGACCGCTACTTAGGTTCAGACAAGCCTATGCGCTTTACTACGCATGAAAAAGCAGGTTTACTAAAGCGTATTTTCGGAGGTAAATAGAAGATGTCTTTACTTAAATTATTATTAGGTGAAAGAAAGAAATCTAACTCAGCAAAAATCGCTAAAGAGCGTATTAGCTTTGTTTTAGTACGTGATGCAAATGACGGACCTGATTTCTTGCCTGAATTACAAAAAGAGCTAATTGAGGTTATCTCAAAATACGTCAAGATCAACCCTGAAGATATTAAAGTCTCGCTAGATAAACAGGATAACCTGGAGGTCTTAGAGGTTAAAATCGAAATGAGTCAAGAAGAGATTATCGCAGCAAAAGATTCTAAAATCGAGCAAACAACTTAGTTC
>JAAZFX010000097.1 GCA_012511555.1 Alcaligenaceae bacterium
ATTGAACATCAAATTGCAAATCGACGATATTTTCATCTTCGGTTAGCATTAAAGCCTCTGCCAACACCTTGTTGCGCGAGCTATCACGATAACCAACAGAGAAAGCTCGTACATTAGCAATATCAACGGGTTCTACTGTCTCAATTGGATTTGGAATATGCCACTGGAAGCCGGGCATGACTGTGCGCTTATACTGTCCGAACTGTGTAATGACACCAACCTGACCCTCACGGATGATAAAAAACCCGCTCGCAAGCCACAACAACACAGCTACAATTAGCGCAAAGATAATACCATGCCTGATAAACTTAGGAGACATTTGCATAGTGGGTTTATTGCCGCCCTGGCCTGGGCCTCGAGGCGCTCCACCGCGATTGCCACCACCGCCAAAAAGAGCTTTGAACTTCTTTTCGACGTCAGACCACACTTGGTCTAAATCAGGTGGACTATTAGGGTCTTGCTGGGGACGCTTAGGCTCCTGAGAACCATCATCATTTTGAGGCTTTTTGCCCCAACCCGGATCATTTAAATTAAAAATCTTACTTAGCATCAATCGTTTTCTCTAATTGCTGTTTAGTTAGAACAATAGCCTCTCTAAGAAACTCTAAGCCGTCACGCTCAGCGGCACTTAAAAAGACCCTACTAACATGACCTGAATCGTTCAATTCAAGTCTCGGCTTTTGCTCTGTCAAATCTGTCTTATTGTAAACAAGAATGGTTGGTATGTGTTGCGCACCAATGTCTTGCAAGACTTTATTTACTTCGTAAATCTGTTCATCTTTTTGTGGATTGCTACTATCAATCACATGCAATAGCAAATCTGCATAAAGTGTTTCTTCAAGTGTCGCCTTGAATGCCTCGATTAATGTCGGTGGCAGCTCACGTATAAAACCTACTGTATCAGAAATAGTAATCTGCCCTGCCCCCTCAATCCACAAACGACGAGTCGTGGTATCCAAGGTTGCAAAAAGCTGATCTGCCGCATAAGCATCGGCTCGCGTCAAGGCATTAAATAAAGTTGACTTACCGGTATTGGTATAACCAACTAGTGACACCACAAAAGTGCCGCTTCTTAATCGCTGTCTACGCTGTGTGTCACGCTGCTTGCGCACTTTGTCCAATCTATCCGCGAGGATTTTAATACGATTACCGATAACTCGTCGATCCAATTCGAGTTGTGTTTCACCTGGGCCCCGGGTACCAATCACACCACCTTGCTGTTGTGACAGATTGGTCCACATACCGGTTAATCTAGAGCGCATATGTTGCAACTGTGCTAACTCGACTTGAATTTTACCCTCATGACTTTTAGCCCTGAGAGCAAAAATATCCAAAATCAAAGCAACACGATCAACTATCCGGCACTCAAACTCGCGTTCTAAATTTCGTTGCTGCGCGGGTGATAAAGACTGACCAAATAAAATAATCTCGGCCCCTGCTGCCTTTGCCAAGCCAACAGCTTCTTCAACCTTACCCTTACCCAAGAACAAAGCAGGATCCGGTCTGTCACGATTAGCCACTAAAGTGCCGACGATTTCCGCGCCGGCGCCTTTGGCTAACATAACAAATTCTTCATGATGCTCTTTAAAATCAAGATCACCATAAAGATTAACGTCCACTATAAATGCTTGCATACTAGGCTTGCTACTTGACTCTTGATCGTTAATATTATTAGCTTACAAATAGCTAACAGTGTTTTTTCTACAAATAAAAACCCGCTTATGAGAGCGGGCTTATTCGACCTTCTACTTTGTGTGTAAGCAAAGTAAAAAGTCTTTGTTTAATAAGAAGCTGATATTAAGCTTCCGGTTCATCAGTTGCTTCACCCTGTAAATTCACAGCGCGAGCCGGCACAACCGTAGAAATTGCATGCTTGTAAACCATTTGAGTCACCGTGTTTTTTAATAAAACGACATATTGATCAAATGACTCAACCTGACCTTGTAACTTAATACCATTTACCAAATAAATAGATACAGGAATATGCTCTTTGCGTAAAGTATTTAGGAAAGGATCTTGTAACGATTGTCCTTTGTTGCTCATTATTGAGACTCCATTAATTTTTATATGATTAAAATTGTATTTTTATATAGGAAGATATTACTTTAACATTTTTTTAAAAGATTAGTTAGTGCTCTACGCGCTTAAAAAATCTTTTAGGGCTTTTACCAAGGCCTCACACTCTTTATCCAATCCTATGGTTATTCTTAGATATGGGGTGCAACGCGATATTTTAAAGTGTCTCACCAAAATTTTTCTTTGTCGCAAGGCCAAAGCAATAGTTTCCGCTTCATGCTCAGGGTGAGTAGCAAAAACAAAATTTGCTGCTGACGGTAAAACCTCAAAACCGAGAGCGGTTAATTCTGCAGTTAATTTTTCTCGCGACTGAATAATCTTGTCACGGGTTTCCTGGAAATAATCCTCTGCTTTAAAGGCAGCAATGGCGCCAGCTTGAGCTAAACGATCAATTGGGTAGGAGTTAAAACTATTTTTAACACGCACCAAGGCTTGCATCAATTGTGCCTGCCCAAAGGCAAAGCCCACTCTTAAACCGGCTAAAGAACGCGACTTGGATAAAGTCTGAAAAACAATTAAATTTGGATAATCCTGAATAAGCTTAATCGCTGTTTCAGCACCAAAATCCACATAAGCCTCATCAACTGCCACTAATATATCTGGTTGTGCCTTCAGTAAACGCTCGATTTCAGCTAATGTCAAGGCGACACTCGTGGGCGCATTAGGATTGGGAAAAATGATGCCCGAAACCTCGGCAGGATTTAACGCACAATAATCATCTATATTAATACGAAAATCCTCAGTCACCGGAATTGTCTCTACCTCAATATCGTATAGACGGGCGTAGACCGGATAAAAACTATAAGAAAGATCTGGATAGACCAGCTTTTTGCCATCGTGCCTAAACAAGGCATTAAAAGCATGCCCTAAAGCCTCATCAGAGCCATTACCAACGAACACCTGCTCGGCTGCTATATCATAATAATCGGCAACGACCTGACGCAACTCATTAGATTCCGCAGCAGGATAGAGTTGCAGAGCGCCATCAGCTGCAGCTTTAATCGCTTCAACTACTGCCGGTGCAGCTGGAAATGGAGATTCATTACTGTTTAATTTAATAAACTCACCCTCAGGTGGCTGTTCACCAGGCACATAAGGTTCTAATGACTCTACAAAAGGACTCCAAAACTTATTCATTTTTATACTCAAATTCAGCAGTTAACTAAACAACTAGATATAGGGGTTGCGCGTAGATTTAAATTGAATACGCAATGGTGTACCTTCAAGCTTAAAAGCATGACGGAATCGCGTTTCCAGGTAACGTCGATATGAGTCAGGTACAGCTTCCAGCTGATTACCGTGAATCACCACAAGCGGTGGATTTTGACCACCTTGGTGTGCATAACGTAACTTCGGACGGAACATACCCTTGCGTGGAGGCGCTTGCTGATCAACTGACTCACGCAAAACGCGAGTTAATTTAGGTGTAGACAGCTTGCGGAATGCAGCGTCATGCGCTTGATTAACTGATTTGAGTAGAGCACCAATGCCGCGACCTTGTAATGCCGAGATTTTGTGCATCTTGGCAAAGCTCAAGAAGCGTAATTTGCGATTAAACTCACGTTCAATCCACTCCTTGTTATAATCATCAAGACCATCCCATTTATTAATGGCGACAACCAGTGCGCGGCCACTTTCTAAAGCAAAACCGGCAATATGTGCATCCTGTTCTGAAATTTCAGTTTGTGCATCTAAAACCAGCACTGCGACGTTAGACGCCTCAATAGCTTGTAATGTCTTGATGACTGAAAACTTCTCGATAGACTCAAAAACTCTACCGCGTTTGCGTAAACCGGCTGTATCAATCAGGGTGTACTTACGGTCACCATGCTCAAAATCAATTTCAATAGCATCGCGTGTGGTTCCCGGCATGTCAAAAGCAATAACTCGCTCTTCACCAAGCAAGGAATTAATCAAAGTTGATTTACCCACATTAGGGCGACCAATAATTGCCAATTTAATCCGATGTTCACTAAAAGCATCTAACTCTTCGCCCTGCTCTTCAGTCTGCTCAAGATCTGAAGCTTTTAAAGCATCGGCTTCAGCTTCAAGAGCAAGAATTGCCTCCTCGCTTAAATCCTCAAGATCGGCAAACTCAACAGCTGGCTCAGAGTTTGTATCGTCTGCAGACAACTCAATAAGCTGGGCATGGGCATCATAACTTTCGTGCGCTTTATCCAAGGCTAAATCAATTAGGCCTCTGACACCATCACCATGAGCGGAAGAAATTTGATAGGGCTCACCTAGGCCAAGCTCATAGAACTCTGCCGCTGCTTGACCTGGTTGCATCCCCTCAGCCTTATTAACGGCAAGCACCACAGGACGACCGATGCGGCGAATCTTGACTGCAATATCGTGATCATGACTATTGATACCGGCTCGGGCATCAACCAGGAAAATCACGACATCAGACTCAACAATTGCTTGTTCAGTTTGCTTTGCCATCTCAACTAAAATACCGCTTTTAGTTTCGGGCTCAAAGCCGCCTGTGTCCACCACTAAATAAGGTGAATCACCAATACGACCTTCGCCATAGTGACGATCGCGGGTCAAACCCGCATAATCAGCCACAATAGCATCACGCGAACGTGTTAAACGGTTAAATAAAGTAGACTTGCCAACATTGGGACGACCTACAATAGCCACTACAGGCTTAAATTTTGAACTCACTGAGCACCTAACATAACTAAACGACCACTACCGGTCTGTACCAAGACACCATAGGGAGTTGCTATCAGTTCAGACCTGATTTCACGACTATCCCCTACAGACATACGCCCTTGTAATTCACCGCTATTGTGATCATAAAAATGCACATAACCTTCGTAATCACCCACATACACTTTATTATTAAAATAAACAGGGGTGGTTAAACCACGATTTCGAAGTACGTTATCTTGCCATAAAATCTCGCCACTATTACCATCAAAGGCTGTAACTTCACCATGCATACCTGATGCATAGAGAGTGTTTTGAGCAGCACCCAAACCAACCGAAGTTGAGAAATTTCTGGTCCACTTTAATTGAGGTTCAGACTGTGCACCTCCGCTGTAATAGCAAAGCACTGCGCCTTGATAACTGGCAGTACAATAGCTATTATCGGCAAGCTGAACTGGTAAACCCACAACATCAATAACAGAATCCAAATCAGTCGCACCCTTGGCTGCGCCGACCCTGATATCCCAAATCGGACGACCATTGTCGATATTTAGTGCAAGCAGTCGACCAATAGGCACCGAAGCATACACAATGTTATTAGCAACAACCATGCGTGTATTGGTTTTTAAGGCTAGAGGTGCACTGCTACGCATATAGGACCACTGCAACTCACCACTTTGGCGATCAAAACCTTGAACACGGTAGTCATCATTACGAACTACAACCATGTTAGCACCAACCACTGGAGGCGTCGTACTAACGGTTGATGTACGTGTTTCCCATAATTGATTGCCATTATTGGCATCTAAGGCAATCAAACGACCATCACGGGTGGTGACTACCACAATTTGCCCATCTGTACCAACACCAGCAGATAAAGCAGTCGGCACCTTAGTATTCCAACGGACTGCACCATTAGCCAGGCCTAAGCGAGCTACATTACCATTTGGCGTAGCAGCAAATACATCCTCTCCAACCACAATAGGGGCAAAACCGTAGTCACCGGAAGATCCGATAGACTGTGACCATACTATTGAACCCTGAGCAGTTTGCTCATAAGAAGTTAACTTAACTGGATCAAAACGGCTTTCTGCAGTAAAAAGACTGCTGCACGCAGTTAAACTAATAGCAGCAACAGCTGCCATCACAACTAAACGACTTGATTTAAATTTAAGCATAGGCTTAGTCATTTACCTCTCCTAATACACTTAGTTTGAACTGCATAGTTTGTACAAATTCACCACTTACACCTGATGCTTCAGCTGCTTGAGACCATTGGACAGTTGCATTGCTCAAATCACCTTGAGCAAAATAAGCATCGCCTCGTTTGTCAGCGAAAAGTGCCTCGTAGCCTTTCATCTCTTGATTTAAAAGACTAAGCGCTTGATCGAACTTCTCTTGATTAAGATAGACTGTTGCTAATTGCAGGGTTGCTGCACCGACTAGTTCCGGATAATTTTTACTATTAGCTAAAATACGCTGTAATTCTGTTTCAGCTTGGACGTAGTTGCCTTTTTCCAGATAGGTGCGAGCTGCTAGCAGAGCACCTCTGCCTGCGTAAATATTACCTTTATATTTATCCTGGAGAATTTGATTTGCTTCTTGTAAACGAGACAAAGAAGCTTCATCGCTAGCTCTATAGCTACTTTCTACAATTTCAAAATAGCCCAAGGCATTACGAGTTTGATTAGCTTGGTACCAGTTCCAGCCATACCAAGCCAAAATAGCTAACAAAGCAGCGAGTATCAAGCCGCTAAGTAAGTTGCCCCATTGTTCCCACCACGCTTTGAGTCGGTCAATTTTTTCCTGTTCTTCTAAGTCAAAAGCCATGCTTTTCTACTTCCTTTCTGCTAAAACTTGAATCAAATCTGTTTGAGCTGCCTCAAACTGATTTTCAATATTACCATTTTCTGATTCACGCAAAGGCTTAACTGCTACTATGCCCCGCTCTAACTCCTGTTCACCAATAACAATCGCCCAGCGAGCACCACTGAGGTCGGCGCGTTTAAACTGCGATTTAAAACCGGCTGAGCCTGCATGAACCATGACCTTCCATCCCGCATCTCTGCATTGCTCTGCAAGTAAAGCGGCTTTATTTGATGCTTCTTCACCTTGGTGAACAAAATATATTTCAGCTTCTTGTGGTGGCGTAAATACTCCCTGCTCATCAGCAAGCTCTAATAAACGCTCTAAACCCAGACCAAAACCAACGCATGGCGTGGCCTTACCACCTAGCAACTCGAATAAGCCATCATAGCGACCGCCACCACACACTGTCCCTTGTGCACCAAGATCATCTGTCACCCACTCGAACACTGTAAGGTTATAGTAATCCAATCCCCGTACTAAACGCGGATTAATAATATACTCTATACCTGCTTGCTGCAGACGCAGACAGACTGCCTCAAAGTGCGCTTTAGAATCCTCACCCAAATAATCAAACAACTTGGGCGCAGCGTTAGCCATATCCTGCATATCAGGGTTTTTAGTATCCAAAACACGTAATGGATTGCTATACATGCGACGCTTGGCATCTTCATCCAGGATGTCAACATGTTTTTCCAAATACTCAATTAAAGCTTCACGATGCTTGGCACGCTCATCACTTTGACCCAAACAATTCAGTTCCAAACGGATATTATTCAAATTGAGAGTGCGCCACAAGCGGGCCAATAGCAGAATAATTTCCACATCCATATCAGGACCGTCAAAGCCCATCGCTTCTACTGATAATTGGTGGAACTGTCTATAACGACCTTTTTGAGGGCGTTCATGCCTAAAAACCTGACCCATGGCAAAGGCACGGACAGGTCTATCATACAAAAGGTTATGCTGTATAGCCGCGCGAACCACACCTGCCGTAAACTCGGGGCGCATCGTCAGCATATCTTCGGGATCTACTTTGTCTGCGTCTTTGTTCATGGTGAAGGTATACATTTCCTTCTCGACGATATCGGTAACCTCGCCAATCCCTCGTGCGAACAAACGCGTCTGTTCGAGAATCGGAGTACGGATATTTTGATAACCATATTGTGAAAGCAACGACTTGATGATCGCCTCTAGCTGCTCCCACTTATAGCTTTCGCTAGGTAAAATATCATTCATGCCACGAATAGCATTAACTTTATTAAAAGTTTTAGACATAAGAATTATTATTTAAACTATTTTTAATTAAGATTTTTGACCATAACGTCGGTCAACATATTGTTCGACAATTTTTTGGAATTCCTCAGCAATCGTCTCACCTTTGAGCGTCATTTGACGCTCACCATCGATAAAGACTGGCGCTGAAGGCACCTCTCCTGTGCCTGGCAAACTAATGCCAATATCAGCATGTTTACTTTCACCAGGGCCATTAACAACACAGCCCATCACCGCGACATTCATCGTCTCTACACCCGGATAGCGATGCTTCCACTCAGGCATGCTGTTACGCAAATAATGTTGAATCTTGTCTGCCAGCTCTTGGAAAAAAGTACTGCTGGTACGACCACAACCAGGACAGGCTACGACCATCGGAGTAAAAGCCCTTAAGCCCATAGACTGCAGCATTTCTTGTGCAACAATCACTTCATTTGCCCGGTTACCACCCGGCTCCGGCGTCAGAGAAATACGAATCGTATCGCCAATCCCCTCTTGCATCAAGACCGCTAGCGCGGCAGTCGATGCAACGATCCCTTTGGAGCCCATACCTGCCTCGGTTAAACCCAAGTGCAATGCATAATGACAACGTGAGGCTAGATTACGGTACACCGAAATAAGATCTTGTACATGACTTACCTTACAAGACAGAATAATTTTATTAGCAGATAAACCCAATTCTTCAGCTCGCATGGCATTGCTAATCGCTGAAACAACTAACGCTTCACGCATAACCGCCTGCGCTTCCCAGGGTATGCTGCGCTGGTTATTTTGATCCATCATTTTGGCCATCAGGTCTTGATCTAGGCTACCCCAGTTAACACCAATGCGCACAGGCTTATCATTCTTGATAGCCACCTCGATCATTTTGGCAAAGTTATCATCTCTTCGCTTGCCACCACCCATGTTACCGGGGTTTATGCGATATTTAGAAAGAGCTTGTGCACAATCGGGGTAATCCGTTAGCAGTTTATGACCATTAAAGTGAAAGTCGCCCACTAAAGGAACTTGGATCCCCATTTTATCGAGCTGCTCTCGAATCACCGGCACTTCTTTAGCAGCTTCAGGACTATTAACCGTAATACGTACCATCTCCGAGCCGGCTTGGGCCAGTTCTTTGACCTGGATCGCCGTCGCGATAGGATCGGCCGTATCAGTATTAGTCATTGACTGTACTACGACAGGTTGCGAAGCCCCTACCGACACTATATGATCTTGCCAACGAACATCAACTTGATGTGTATGATGACGTCTTAAGGAACCTATAGGATAAGGAGTATCTCTGACTTCAAAACTCGCCTTCATTTCGTTGCTCATACAGCATCAAACCAATTTCTAACAAAGCCTAAATTAAGATCTTCAAGGGTGATAGACCCTTGCCAAAGAGCAACACCCAGGACAACCACCACTATTAAAACCAATAGCCAAATAACAGTAGCTATGGAAAAACCTCTGGCCTTAGTCTTAGCAGTAGTAGTTGGCGACATCTTGTAATCAAGACTGCTTACCAAGTTCTTGGAAACTGAATTTTTGACTTTATTGCCTGTTTCACGGGACAATAACTCTAAGGCCACATCGGGCTCAATTTCCAAAACTTCAGCATATTTACGCACTATGGCGCGCAAAATAAAGCCCTGAGGCAATGCATCCCAATTTTTATCTTCTAAGGCTTGCAACTGCCACTTGCTATATTTTGTCGCATTGGCAATATCATCAATGCTTA
This sequence comes from Alcaligenaceae bacterium, assembly GCA_012511555.1. GTDB lineage: Bacteria > Pseudomonadota > Gammaproteobacteria > Burkholderiales > Burkholderiaceae_B > Oligella. Next base: position 9,599 of record JAAZFX010000097.1, read on the forward strand.
AGTTTTTGCGCAAACGCGTGGCATGAAGAAGCCCACTAAGACTATCCGCCAACTCAGGTTGAGGTGCAGACTCCCTAGTTAAATCCGGCATTTCTTGTTGAGAGCTCACTTGCTCACCTCATAAATTGGAATTACCCCATCAGCAATAGGAATTACCTCATCATCTCGTCGTTTTTGCGTGATCTTAGTCCGGTCTTTGACATCACCGGCCAATTGACCACAAGCTGCGTCGATGTCATCGCCTCGTGTTTTGCGAGTAGTGGTAACGACCCCCGCACTTTGTAAACGTTCGGAAAAAGCCCGAATACGATTATTAGAAGAGCGCTTTAATCCTGATTGTGGGAATGGATTAAAAGGAATTAAATTTAATTTACAGCGAACTTGTTTAGCGATTTCAATCAGCTCGTCAGCATGCTTATCGCTATCATTAACGCCGTCCAACATAATATATTCAAAAGTAACAAAATCACGTGGCGCATGCTCTAAATAACGATTACAGGAAGCAATTAACTCACGCAAAGGATACTTTTTGTTCAATGGTACAAGCCTGTCACGTAACTCATCGTTTGGCGCATGCAAGGATACGGCCAAAGCCACAGGACAATCCTCAGCCAAACGATCCATCATCGGCACAACCCCTGAGGTCGATACAGTCACTCGACGACGAGACAAGCCATAGGCATGATCATCAAGCATCAAACGTAGGGCTGGCAACAACTCTTTATAATTTAAAAGAGGCTCACCCATACCCATCATGACAACATTGGATATCACTCGCTCCGGCTCACTCGGCACCTGCCCATCAATACGAGCTGCTGATTGATTTTTCTGCAATTCGGAACGCGCATACCAAAGCTGAGCAATAATTTCTGCAGTGCTCAGGTTACGATTAAAACCTTGATACCCTGTTGAACAGAAAGGACAGGCGACAGTACAACCAGCCTGACTTGATATACATAAAGTACCTCGATCGTCTTCAGGAATAAATACAGTCTCAATCGCGTTGTTGTTACCAACGTCAAAAAGCCACTTCCGAGTGCCATCATTTGACGTCTTATCCAGAATGGGGCTAAGAGACTTCACACAATATCGACCCTCCAGCTGAGCACGAAAGTCCTTAGCCAAGTCGGTCATATTAGAAAAATCAGCTTCACTACGCTGGTGAACCCAGCGTAGCAACTGCTTAGCACGGAAAGGCTTATGCCCTGCCTCTTGTAATTGAGAGGTCAGAGCTTCTAAATCCAATCCTAATAAATTTTGCTTATCAGTCATTTAAACGGTAAAAAATTATTTGCCGAAGAAGTAGGCAATTTCAACAGCAGCAGTTTCAGGCGCATCAGAACCGTGAACTGCGTTTGCATCAATACTTTCAGCAAAATCAGCACGGATAGTGCCAGGAGCAGCTTCTTTAGGGTTGGTAGCACCCATAAGCTCACGGTTTTTAGCGATAGCATTTTCACCTTCCAGGGCCTGAACAAAAACAGGACCAGAAATCATGAATTCAACTAAATCGTTAAAGAAAGGACGCTCTTTGTGCACTGCGTAAAAACCTTCAGCATCTTCGCGAGAAAGTTGTACCATTTTTGCTTCTACAACTTTAAGGCCAGATTTTTCAAAACGAGAAATGATCTCACCAATAACATTTTTAGCAACTGCATCAGGTTTAATAATCGATAACGTGCGCTCAACGGCCATATTATGCTCCAAAATAAATAGGTTAATTTAAAAACAATGCATAAAACAGCGCCCAACACTATACGCTAAACAACTCTAAGCTACTTATACACAAGAGAATTTCAGCTGTTTTACACAAAGCTGCATTTTAACATGCAAACAGTTGCTCTTACACCTTAAAATAAGGCATCAAATAAGAAAAACTAATAGTCTTATAAATCTTGAATTAATCTAGCATTTAATAACGGTAATCAAATGAATCAAACCCCTCTTAGTGAAGAACTTGCTAAAAGCTTTGAGCCTAAAAACATCGAATCTTCTTGGTACGACAGATGGAACGAATTAGGTATTTTCAAAGCGGGTCAATTTACCCAAACCAGTTCACCTTTAAGCAGTAAACCGTACACTATCCAATTTCCACCGCCAAATGTGACCGGTACATTACACATGGGTCACGCTTTTAACCAAGCGGTTATGGACAGTTTAATCCGTTATCACCGCATGCTTGGTTGTGACACCGTATTTGTTCCAGGCACAGACCACGCAGGTATCGCCACACAAATCGTCGTAGAGCGCCAACTTGACGCACAAAAAATCTCTCGCCACGATCTGGGTCGCAAGAAGTTTGTCGAGTGCGTTTGGGACTGGAAAGAAAAATCCGGCAATACCATGATGTCTCAATTCCGTCGCTTAGGTTCATCAGCGGACTGGAGCCGTGAATACTTTACTATGGACGAGCGCATGTCCAAAGGCGTAGTTGAGACCTTTGTGCGCTTGTATGAGCAAGGCCTGATCTATCGTGGTAAACGCCTCGTCAACTGGGACCCTGTTTTGGGTACTGCAGTTTCTGACTTAGAAGTAGAAAACGTCGAAGAAAACGGTCTACTTTGGCATATCCGCTACCCACTGGTTGAACCGACGGCTGATATTACACACTTAACTGTAGCCACCACTCGTCCCGAAACGATGCTTGGTGACGTGGCCCTGATGGTCCACCCTGAAGATGAACGTTATCAACACCTAATTGGTAAAAAAGTAATTCTACCAATCGCTCAGCGTATTATTCCGATTATTGCTGATGATTACGTTGATAAAGAATTTGGTACCGGTGTGGTTAAAGTAACTCCGGCACATGATTTTAATGACTACGCCGTAGGTCAGCGCCATGGCTTCAAAGCTATTAATATTCTGACACTTGATGCCAAGATTAACGAAAATGCGCCAACCGAATACCAAGGCCTAGATCGTTTTGACGCCAGAAAGAAAATCCTAGACGCCCTCAAGGATTTAAACTTATTAGCTGAAATCAAACCACACAAACTGATGGTTCCGCGTGGCGACCGCACAAAGACCGTATTAGAACCTATGCTGACAGACCAATGGTTTGTCGCCATGTCAAAACCGGCACCTGAAGGCACTTACAATCCGGGCAAAAGCATTACCGAGGTAGCGCTAGAAGCAGTTAGCAGCGGTGAGATTAAATTCCACCCCGAGAATTGGGTTAATACCTACAACCAGTGGCTTAATAACATCCAGGACTGGTGCATCTCTCGTCAACTTTGGTGGGGACACCAAATTCCGGCCTGGTACAGTGAAGATGGACAGATTTTCGTAGCACGCACAGAAAGCGAAGCTAATAAGCAAGCTAAAAAAGCTGGTGTAGACGGCCCACTCAGACGTGATGAAGATGTCCTGGACACATGGTTCTCTTCAGCTCTAGTGCCGTTCACCACCATGGGCTGGCCTGAGAAAACACCGGACTACAGCCGTTACATGCCTTCCAATGTGTTGGTGACCGGCTTCGATATCATTTTCTTCTGGGTTGCCCGCATGATCATGATGAGCATGCACTTAACCGGTCAGATTCCTTTTAAAGAGGTTTATATTCATGGCTTGATTCTCGACGCTCAGGGTCAAAAAATGTCTAAATCCAAAGGTAATACTTTAGATCCGGTAGATATTATCGACGGGGTTGATTTAGAAACGCTGATCAAAAAACGCACTCAAGGCTTAATGAATCCTGAGCAAGCTTCTCAAATCGAGAAAAACACACGTAAAAACTTCCCTGACGGGATTGAGGCCTATGGTGCAGATGCACTTCGCTTCACGATGGCAGCCTATGCGACACCAGGCCGTAACATGAACTTCGACTTAAATCGTTGTGGTGGTTACCGTAACTTCTGCAATAAATTATGGAACGCCTCACGCTTCGTATTAATGAATGTTGAAGGACATAACCTGGAAAAGTCTGAATTTGAACTAAGCTTTGCTGATCGTTGGATTATCAGTGAGTTACACAAATTCAAAAAAACAGTAGCCAAAGCCTTCGGCGATTACCGTTTTGATATTTTAGCTAATGCTATTTACCATTTTGTTTGGGATGTCTATTGTGACTGGTACCTGGAAATCGCCAAGGTGCAACTGCAAAATGGCAATGAAGCTCAACAGCGTGGCACTCGTCGCACATTAATCAATGTACTTGAGTCTTTACTACGCATTGCTCACCCCATTATTCCATTTATTACAGAGGAATTATGGCAAAAGGTTGCATTAGCTGCCGGCGTAATGACCAAGTCCCAAAAAACCTCCATCAGTATCAGACCCTATCCATTAGCTAATGACAAGCTGATTGACGAGGAAGCTATTGCCATTGCCGAAGACTTAAAAGCTCACGTAGAAGCAATTCGTGTTTTACGCGGCGAGATGCAATTGTCCCCTGCTGAACGCGTGCCTTTGTTGGCTGTAGGCAATGCAGAGAAGCTTAATAGCTATGTACCGTACTTAAAAGCCTTAGCAAAACTAAGTGATATTCAAATTGTCGATGAGTTACCTGACCTTGGTTTCCCAGTACAAAGTCTGGGTCAAAGCCAGCTAATGCTCAAAGTAGAAATAGACAAGGAAGCTGAGTTAGCTCGTTTAGGTAAAGAAGCAGAACGTCTTCAAGGTGAGATTACTAAGGCTCAGGCCAAGCTTAATAACGCAAATTTTGTTCAAAAAGCCCCTCCGGCTGTTGTTGAACAAGAAAAAGAACGAGTAAGCAAATTTGGCGAACAACTAGTTCAAGTCAAGGAACAAATGGCAAAATTAGTTTAACCCTTCTCTGAAACACTAAAAAAGCTGTGATAGATATCACAGCTTTTTTAGAAGTTAATATAATTACTGAAGTTACTGAGGAGTATGCTCCTCACTCAAGCGTTCATCCAAATCTTCATTTGCCTGTTTGAAGTCTTCGTATCTATCCTGGCAAGTTTGGGCAAATTGCTCTAGATCACCCTCCATAGACTCAAAAGCTCGTTTAATTTCTTCAGCAGCTGTTATAGCGGCTCCTCTAGCTTCAGGGAAGCGACGCAAGCGATCTTCAAGTTCTTGAAAATAATCCAGGCATACTTGAGGCAAATCATCGCGAGGAATAGCTGACAAAGGGTTATCATCATTACTGGCCTGTTCTACTGCACCCGGAGCCCCTTCCTCATTAAGAATATCCTCTGATTCATCAACAGGTGCATTACCCGCTGCTTCTTCAGCTAATGATTGAGTTGGTGTTGTAGTACCGGCAGGCCCTGTAGTAGCGGGAGCATCAATAGAGCTAGAACCCTGAACATCACTATTACTATCACCATCTCCGCAGGCCACTAAAGCAAACGAAGCGAATAATGTTGCTATTAATATGTTTAATTTCATGACGCCACCTCTGTTGTAATTGGTTAAACAACCTAAGCTAATGAATTTATTGAGGCATATTTGCTATTTGCGATTCAAAAGCCTCTAATGCTGTTTGGCAAGTTGATTCAAATGCAGCTCTATCTGCATCAGCCGCATTTTCAATTTGCGTTTTGGTCTGATCAATAGCTGCTTGATAAGAAGCACCCAAATCAGGATATTGAGCAACAAAACGCTCGACTGTATCAAAGTATTCAATACATGTCTGAGGAATATTCGAATTACTTTCAATCGGTGCCACTACCTCTGGATCATTTGATGATACTGTCGAATCAGTAGATGGCCCACCATCACCACAAGCCACTAAGGCTACAGAGGCAAATAAAGCAGCGATTGATAATTTTAATTTCATAATCCTATTCCTTAAAAAAACTAAATATAAATAACACAGAAGATAGTCTTTAAAGTTTAACTACATACTAAGCTTAACGTTATTACTAATAACTGAAAGATGCGACATATTATTACAAGCAACATCTTATTTAAAGCACTTCCTGTATCTAAAAAAGCTTATTCAAGTCTACAGTTGTCATCAAAAATCTCTTGTGACAAGCCCCGTCACAAATGGCTCTTTAACTATCAAACATAATTTTTAAACATTAATTAAGCGAGAGCCTATAAAATTCGGCACTAAACACATCTCTATACTGAAAAATTATTTTACATATTAAATAACTTGATTTATTAATTATCACCCATGCCATCAGTTAAGAGCTCAATAAAACTAAAAAGGCTGTATCTGAAAATGATACAGCCTTTAGATGCTAGCTAATTTGAAAGTCTAAATTTATTTAGCTTCAAAACGCTCCACACTAGCACTAATTTCTTTTTTAGCAACTTCTGCAGTATTCCAACCGGTAACCTTAACTCATTTACCAGATTCCAAATCTTTGTAATGCTCAAAGAAATGCTTGATTTGAGCACGCTCTAATTCAGGCAAATCCTCAATCGACTTAATGGATGAATACACAGGATAGATTTTATCTACTGGTACAGCAATTAACTTAGCATCAATACCTGCTTCATCTTCCATCTCTAATACACCGATAGTTCGGCATTTAACTACAGAGCCAGCTTGTAAAGGAAATGGTGTCTTTACCAAAACATCTACCGGGTCACCATCCAAAGATAAAGTCTGTGGGATATAACCGTAATTTAACGGGTAATGCATAGCAGCTAACATAATTCGATCAACCAGAACAGCGCCGGTGTCACCGCATACTTCATACTTAATCGGATCGGAATTCATGGGAATTTCAATTACAACATTGAACTCTTCAGGTAGGTTGCTACCAGCAGGAACATTTACTAAGCTCATAATTTACCTTTGAAAAATAGTTTTTAGTTTAAATTAACGGTATTTAAAAATTAAGCCAAGCCTGAGCTAAACTTTATTTTCTGGCAATTCATCTTTATCAATTGTCTGTAACTTTGCTCTTGATGAGATGAAATGATCATCTGGTCCATCTAGACTCTTCATATCAGGCGGTCCGGACGGATCGTTTTTGGTATCTGCCGATGGCAAAGCGGAAGCTCCTGGTAACATAATCACTGCTGAAGAACCATGACGCCAATGTTTAAGGGCTTCTTCCGGCTTCGACAAGCGGTCGTAGAGTGTTCCTAGTAAAGCGTGAGTACGAGGATCATCTTTCATTGCCAAGCTCTTATTAAGATAACGTTCAGCTTGGCCCCAGAGCTGCTCCAACAAGCATAAATGGCCTGCTGCACGCAATAAATCAGGATTCTGCGGATCATTTTCAAGCCATTTTTGAACCTTGGCAAGACGCTGAGACTGCTGCTCCTTAACCTCTAGACTAATATACTCCTCAAGAATTTGATTATCATACTCGGTTTCATAAGACCTTTCTAATACTTTCATCACTTGTTTATAGTCATTTCTGTCAGCATAGCGGCGAGCCGCAGCAATAGCTATTGGTGCCTTGCTCTGCTCTTCGGAACTTAACTGCTCATAAACAGACTCCCAGAGCATTTCTGAAGGAGAAGAAATAATCGTAGTCGCTGAACTCTCGATTAGAGCCTTGGCATAAGCAACATCGATTTTCTTTTTCTTTTCGAGGTAACGCGCTTCTTTAATCACTTCACGCAAACGACCTGCCTGTTTGTATGCTCGTAAAAGTAATTTACGAATATGAATTTGGTTAGGGTGCGTCTCATTAAGCTTTTCTAGAATTAGAATAGCCTCATCGCTCTTGGTCTGATCTAACAAGATCTCAGCTTTAACCGTAACAGCTGCATCATACAGCTTCGGATAACTCATCGCTGTATCAAGACTTAGGGCGAGCATCTCATCACGCTTTAGATCGTCATTGACCTGATGCGCAGCTTTAGCGGCAGCCAGGCTTGCAAGCACTTGACGCTGTTCACTACGGGTTTTGCTATGCAACTTATTAAAGTCTTTTTCAGCAATATCCACACGACCTTCCAGCCACCCCATCCAACCGCGTTCCAAAAGATCTAGATCACGACGTGTACGACGCTTTTCGGTCCAGTCTTCAATGCTTTTGGGTGCATTTAAAATGCGAGAGACGATACGCACTAAAAGATAAGCAATGAAGAAGAGCAATACTATAAATAGTACTCCCACAACCAGACTAACGGTACGACGCTCATCATTTACAACAAGGCTGATATAACCGGTGGTATCTTGTAAAACGACCCCGACAATGACAGCGATCGCTATTAACAGCAGTAATTTAATCACAGCTTTCATTAATTACTCCTGAAAAGAACGTTGAACACGAAGCTGCTCATAGGTTTCAGATAGTGCTCTACGGCTATGAGAGATATCAGGCATTGTGGGCTGTACCGATGAGGCTACTAATTCAGCTAACATTGATTGAGCCCGAATAGTCTCATTAGAATCCTGACGGAAATATTGCTTTAAAGACTCGGCTACGGCTGTCAGTGAAGTCTGCCAAATACCTTGCTGCCTGCTCATTAAAGCTTGTTGTGCAAAACCTAACTGCATCTTAAGGTTGTTACGCATAATGCCGGCTTGTTCAGCAGACAGGAGACCTGAATCCGGGTCAGACAGCTTCTCGACTCGTACCAAATCACCTAAATCACTAGCAATTGCATCATATGCTGTATTGGCAAAAGACTTTGTCTGCGTCCAGGTGCGTTCGTACCATCTAGCATCAGCATCTGTTGTTGCAGTTTGTGTTTCCGATGTTGTCGCATCTGAATCTGAGTTAGTAGAGGTCCCCGTTGTTGCTTCACCAGGCATCATCAGATGATTGTGGGAAGCATAATCTGGCGTGTTTAAAGGAGCTACTTCTATCAGCCTTGAAAGCTGCTGTACCTGTCTGAACATATTTTCAACAGTGGCAGATTCACTTGATTTCAAAGAAACAATATCAGCACCAATTGCACCTACTAAACCTTCTAGCATTTTATTTTTTGATTCAGCGGCAATACGCTGCGCAACAGTAAGAATGGAAACTGCATTAGCCACGCTACCATTGAAACGCAGCTCATTCTCTGCCGACTGTAACAGACGTGAAACGTCATTTAATAAAAGATTGTCCGCACTGGCATTGCTTGCTTGCAAATGCTGTTGCATACCGGATAACTCTTGTTGTAGACGGCGGATTTCTTGCTGTTGACGCGCTGCAAGGACTTCAAACTCACGCTCTAATTCAGCGATAACCTGAGAGCCCTGCTCTTCTACCGCAGCAATTGCCTGCACTTGAGCCTGTATTTGCTGCTGAGTTTGGGTTTCTAACAATCTCTCTAAGGCTTCAGCTTCTAACCCCCGAGTTTTAGCCGCACTCTTGAGCTCTTGATTCGCTTCAACAACAGCATCGTCAGTGAAGGCGTTATTTCCTTCTGGTGTTACATCGTCTGCGGACGGCGTATTAATAAGCGTGTCGCTTTCAATTTCCTCAACCTCGGAGCCATCGACCGCTTCAGCATTAGGTTCGTCCATCGTGGTAACTTCTTCAGGAGCTTTTTCACCTGTAGCAAGCTCCTCTTGCTCAAAAGCACCAATGCCTAATTCTGGACTGACAATAGCACTCAGCTCTGCCGGACGATCCTCTATAGAAGAACCCTCTTCAGGCATTGAATTTGTTGCGGTATCAAGATCTTGCTCTTGTACTTGCTCTTCTCCTACAGCCTCTTCTCCACTCTGGTGCTCAACCACATCATCAGAACTGGCCAAGTCTGTGGAAGACTCATTGTCTGCAGAGTCTTCGCCAGGCTCTACTGAATTTAAAGACTGCCCTTCCTCAGCTTCATCAGTAGTAGCTGCAGGAATATCATTGTTCAACAGCTCGGTTTCGGCAGTTTCTGTTGGGGCAGTTTCAACTTCAGCTACCGATTGACTTGCTGCACTAGGATTATTAGCACTGTCATCACTTTGATTCGAGTAATAAATACCGGCAACTGCAGCAGCTACTAATACTACGCCCACTCCATACCAAACAGCATTGCTACCTTTTTTCTTGGCTTTTTCAGCATCAGAAATCACCGTATTTTTTTTAAGCTCATCGCTAACAACAGCTTCTGATTCAACCTGCACTTCTTTGGTTGACATCTCATCTACTGCAGTATCATCTTGTTGTGACGGTTCTTTAGGCATTGTCGCTGACTCCTCTTCATCACTTAATTCAATATCAACTTGATCTTCATGTTCAAGAAATTCTGCATCAGTACTTTCCTCAATATTCTCAGGAGGATTAGCTGCCTGATTATTACGATTACGACCTTTTGCCATATTTAATCTTCCTTCAGATGAATTAGTTGTTAGCCTACTTGGGATTAATATTTTTATCGTTAGGTCTGCACCCAGTCCGCTATTATTAGCTAAAGTAAATTTTACTATCTTTTTGATTCTATACCAATCATATTAAGGGATTAGCCATTAATGCAATTTAGCATGAATTATTCAGTCCCTAATTGACCAAATTTAAACTATCAGCATTTTTACCCTTAACAATCCTCTTAAAGCGTTACTCAGCACAACTTCTTGAGCCTCTAAAAGCTCTTCACGGGTAATTTGTTTTTCAATAATTGAATCTGTGTCTAAATAAGTAAAAGGGTTTGCCAATATCTCTTGTCGCATAACACCATTTAAAATAGGTAGTGTAGTGCTTGGTGTGTACCAGATATCATTTATCTTTAGAAATACATTCGTTCTGGCACCTTCTAAAAGGCGGTCGTCTTGATCAAAGAGTAATTGATCAAAAGCCCCATATTGAAGCGCCTCTTTAAGAGCGACATCATAACAGGAGCGTAAACTTGTCTTGTGGCGACTCAAATAACCTGGTTTAAATGTCAATGCCGTATTCAGCAATAGCATTTGCTCTTTAGGTAACTCGTCCAATTCAAAAAGAGTTGCAACTAGCCTTAACTGTGGATTGACTTGAACAAAAAAACTATTTTTAACTAGCTTATCGCTATTATTCACAGGCTCTAAGGCAATCTTTAATCGATACTGTCCTACTGTAGGCAATTGCTCAAGCAGATGGCACAAAGCCAGCTCTAGTTCAATAGCTGTCGTTGGATAAGCTAAGGCTTTAGCAGAGCTTAATAAACGGGCTTGATGACGCCTCAATAGTGTACAGCCGCCATCACTCCATCGCATCGTTTCAAATATAGAAAACTCAGGTGCTAAACCTAGTACAAAACGAACTTTCCAGAAACATTCATCATATTCATCACTCGCTTGGCTATCAATAACAATGCCTGAACCCACACCCATAGAGGCCTGAAAACACTCAGCCTCTTCTTGTAAGTGGAAACTACGGATCATGACATTGAGTTGGCCATGAAAAGCTAAAGTTTCAGCAGCCTTTGTATTAGGACTACCTTCAATTAAGCCAATACTACCTGTGTAGATCCCCCGTGTTCTTTGCTCAAGCTCCTCAATTAAGCGCATACTCATTTTTTTAGGGGCACCGGTAATTGAACCACAAGGGAAAGTTGCTTTTAATACAGATGAAAAACTACTGCCGAGAGGGATTTTAGCTTCAACTGTACTGGTCATTTGCCAAACAGAACCAAAACGATTGACTTCGAATAAATCCGGCACCTTAACTTGACCTATCTCGGCTATTCGTCCAAGGTCATTACGCAACAAATCAACGATCATCAAGTTTTCGGCACGATTTTTTAGATCGTCGCGTAGATTGAGCGCCCTCTGCTGATCTTGATCGTCACCAAGAATAGGTGCGGTACCTTTCATTGGCTTAGTTCGAATCACCCCATTCGCTTGAATATCTAAAAACAATTCAGGAGAAAAACTAAACAACCATGGCTGATCTTTTAAGGGTAAATTAGCAAATGCGGCATAAGGAACTTGTTGATGTTCACGTAGCCGACGATATAAAGTAGCAGGATGACCATAGGCTTTAAAATTTAGAGTAGTGGTATAGTTAATCTGATAAACATCGCCACGACTAATCGCCTCATAAATGGTATTGATTTTCTCAGTATATTGCTCTGCCTCAATAGAGAGCTTAGCCTCAGCAATTCCAGCAGTTTCTGTGGAAAAAGTATCCAAGAAAGCAATGATTTCAGTTACTGATAAATGGCGTTTTTGAGTAAACCAAAATATGTGAATTTGATTGTCTAGATCGTGAGAGCAACTAAG